>NZ_JBFRFF010000036.1:0-65064 GCF_052114685.1 Rhizobium sp. 2YAF20
GAAACCTGCCCCGGCAGTCGACAGTTGATATAAGACATTCAGCTCTGCGAACGTAAGCATCTTGTCCTCGAAGAGGTTCGCGATGGTCGCGAGAACGATCTTCGCCGCCGTTACCGCAAGCGGATCTAGCTCAAATCCGGCATCCTCAGTCGGCTCGATGCAATGCTGTCCATCCATTGCGTTGCTCCTTGTCATAAGGGGCGCTGGCGCTTTCGGCTGGGCGACCCGGAGAAGAAAGGTCGCCGGTCCCGATTTTTTCAGCATGCGGAACCTTCCTTGCTTCTGCTCCTCTTTAAGTTTTCCATGCTTGCCATTTCGCTCCTCGCCGAGAAGTTTGGCCCCTTCGACAATTCACCCGTTCTGCAAGCATATGCTCGCCACAAGGCAAGAGGCGTGGCTTCACCCCATGCGCTCTGCAAGAAAGATCACTTCTGCCGGTTGCCGCAATCCGGTTACAACAACTGACACCTTCAATTTTCCGTCAAGCGCATCGTCGAACGTCGCGCCGACAACGATATTGGCGTCGGCATCGATTTCTTCACGCACGCGAGTTGCTGCTTCGTCCACTTCGAAAAGGGTCCTATCCGGTCCGCCGGAAATCGAGACGAGCAACCCCTTCGCTCCTCCCAGCGACGCATTGTCGAAAAGGGGATTTGCAATCGCTGCTTCCGCAGCGGCTCTGGCGCGGCCCTCACCAGCCGCTACACCGGTGCCCATCATTGCTCGACCCATGCCGCGCATCACTGACTTTACGTCGGCAAAATCGAGGTTGATCAGCCCTTCCTTCACAATCAGATCGATAACCGAGCCAACGCCTGCGTAAAGAATCCGATCCGCCATTTCGAAGGCATCGGCGAAAGTTGTCTTCGCATCGGCCACACGGAATAGATTCTGATTGGGAATGACAATGACCGTGTCAGCGCTGTCGCTGAGACGCTCAATGCCTTGCTGGGCTGCCCGCATTCGATGCGTGCCCTCGAAAGCAAATGGCGTGGTAACAACGGCAACCGTCAATATCCCCGCCTGGCGGGCGGCGCGAGCGATGACGGGTGCGGCCCCAGTTCCAGTTCCGCCCCCCATGCCCGCGGTCACGAAACACATATGCGTCCCAGCCAGATGGTCCATGATCTCATCAATCGTTTCCTCGGCCGCTGCATGTCCGATTTCAGGAAGCGAACCGGCGCCCAGCCCCTCTGTAACGGTGAGACCGAGCTGGATAAGCCGCGACGCTTTTGACGTGGAAAGAGCCTGTGCATCGGTGTTCGCTACGATGAATTCTGCGCCCTCGAGCTTCTGCGCGATCATGTTGTTCACAGCATTTCCGCCGCCACCGCCAACGCCAATGACCGTGATTCTTGGCTTTAGCTCAACGATGTTTTGCGGAGTGACTATTGTTGGCCTCATAGTGGATCGACCTCCTTAGCAGCGACACAGTCTGACTTGGTTGTGAGGACGAGAATTCGCATCAGCGAACGGAGGTTGAGCGGTCAGGGCTGCCCTCAGCCCAGCGTCGGAATATTGCGCTGGCATTGACCCCTCCGAAGCCGAAGCCGTTGGATATTGCGTATTCCATCTCCACCCGTCGCGCCTTGTTCGCGACGAAATCGATACCGTCGGCTTCCGGATCGGGCGAATTCAGGTTCAAGGTCGGTGGTGCTATCTGGTTGCCGAGCGCCAAAATCGTGAAGATAGCTTCCAGCCCTCCTGCCGCGCCAAGCAGGTGTCCCGTTGCTGATTTCGTCCCGCTGACAGCAATGGTATTGTCGGAACCGAAAACACTCTTGATGGCCCTGATTTCACCGAGATCTCCGACCGGCGTGGACGTCGCGTGCGCGTTCAGGTGACCGATTTCACGCGGGTTTATGCCAGCCTGCGCAATGGCGATCTCCATCGCTCTGCACGCACCGTTTCCGTCCTCGGGACCGGAAGTAATATGATGGGCATCGGCTGTGGTACCGTATCCGACGAGTTCGGCAATCGGGGTGGCGCCGCGAGCGAGCGCATGGCTCAGGGCTTCGATGACCAGGATGCCAGCTCCTTCGCCCATGACAAAGCCATCCCGCATCATGTCAAAGGGGCGCGACGCCCGGCTCGGCGTTTCGTTGAAGCCGGTCGAAAGAGACCTGGCCGCAGCAAATCCACCGAGACTGACGATATTCATGCAGGCTTCCGTTCCGCCACATATGGCAATATCGGCCTCGTTTGAACGGATAAGTCTGGCCGCATCGCCGATCGCCTGGACACCGGCCGCGCATGCTGTCACCGGCGCACCGAGGGGGCCTTTAAAGCCGAAGCGGATCGAGACCTGTCCTGCTGCAAGGTTGACGAGAAACGATGGAATGGTGAAAGGTGAAAGACGGCGGACACCGCGTTGATCGACGGTGCGAACCGCTTCGGTTATCGCGGGAAACCCCCCGATGCCCGAAGCGATGATCGTCGCTGTTCGTAGCCGGTCATCATTCGAAAGCGGCTTCCACTTCGCTTGAGCAACCGCTTCTTCAGCGGCCGCCAATGCGAAGAGGATGAATCGGTCGACCTTGCGTTGATCCTTCGGAGCCATGACCTCATCGGGATCGAAACCTCCTTCGGAGTCTTCAGCGATGGAGGGAACCACCCCCCCTATTTTGGACGGGAGGTCTCCGACGACATCGTCCCCCAGCCGCCGAATACCGCTCTGACCCGCAAGAAGGCGCGACCAAGCGATATCGACATTCGCTCCAAGGGGGCTTACGGCTCCCATTCCCGTTACAACGATTCGACGCATATAATTTCCGCCTGTCTTCTCATTACAATAAAGTGCGTGCACCTCGGGTTTACCAGCCGGCGAAGCAGCCGGTACCATGTCTCGAAACATGCAGTTTCGCGGGGCCAAAACGCTATTCGGCCTGAAGATCAACTCGACCAGGTCATTTCCATCGGACAATTGAACCCCGTAATTCCTTTTGGATGACAGCCATCGCCTCAGGCGCCACCGTCACCACTTGCAATGCGTCTGACTTCACCAGCCGCAGCGTCAAGGATGCCTTGCGATAAATTCTCTTCCTCAATGAGGCGGGATAGCGTGACGGCACCTACCATCAGGGACAGTATCGCCATTGCCTTGCCGCTGGGATTGGAGCCTTTTGCTTCGTGCATCAACTCATCCAGCACCTGAAAGTGAGCCCGAATCCCGTCCTCGAACGGGCGTCGAACCTCTTCAATTTGCCGCGCCGCATCCGCGCCCAACGCCACCAAAGGGCATCCGTCGGACTTCTCTCCACGATGGTCCTGGGAGAGGTAGAACTCCATGACCGCTTCGAGTGGATCAGAGCTTTTGGCTGCCGCTGTCGACCATCTGCGTGTGGCGCTTTCCATCGCACGTCTTGATGCCAGGGCAGCAAGATCGTCCTTTGACGAGAACTGCTTGTAGAATGCGCCTTGCGTCAGGCCGGCACCTTTCATCAGATCCTTCAGCCCGATCCCATCGAAACCATGCTCGCGAAACAGACGGCTTGCGACGTTGATCACCGTTTCGCGATTTTCTTCTGCCTGTGCACGGGTGACTCTCATTTCGGTCTCCGATTAGATTTCGTTGGACATCTATATATCAAATAGAGTTAGATCGCAATCTAATTCATCTGGATCATTCGTCAAGAAGAGAACTCAAAAATGAAACGCAAACATGTCCTGACTTTTGTGGGTGTGGCGGGAGCAGCGGCAGCCGCCGTCGCCGTTTTCCTCAGTTTCGAAACGACCGAACGGAAAGCCGAGGCCGCCGATCCAAGGACAGTTGCACCACTGGTTAGGGTGGCAGAGGCGAAGGAGACAGGAGCGGCGGAACGGCAGTTCACCGGTACGGTCGCGTCCCGCGTTCAGAGCAACCTCGGATTTCGCGTTCCCGGTAAAATCATACAGCGAATGGTCGATGTGGGCCAACAGGTGAGACAGGGCGTGCCCCTAATGCGGATCGACGAAACGGATCTTCAACTGGCCCTCACGGCCAAGCGCAATACGGTCGTCGCAGCGCGGGCTGTCCTGGTCCAGGCACAAGCCGACGAGAAACGCTATGCGGCGCTGGTGAAGAATGGGCTGGCTGCCACGCCACAAAGATATGAACAGGCCAAGGCTGCACTCGACACTGCCACGGCGCAGCTTGCCGCGGCTGAAGCGGATGCCAAGGTCGCAGAAAACGGAGCCGCATACTCAGTTCTGCTTGCGGACTCGGATGGAACCGTCGTTCAGACTCTTGGAGATCCTGGGCAGGTCGTGGCAGCAGGCCAGACGGTTGTGCAACTCGCCCAAGCCGGACCGCGCGAAGCTGTCGTCTGGCTCCCCGAGACGTTGCGGCCGGACATAGGATCGGAAGCGGAGGCCAGTGTTTACGGAAGCAGTGCTCTTAGCGGCAAGGCTCGCCTGCGTCAGATATCCGACGCTGCCGATCCCCAGACCCGCACTTACGAGGCACGCTATGTCCTAGATGGCGCCGCCGCCATTGCTCCGCTGGGTTCGACGGTGACGATCAAAATCCAGGACATGGGCAAGCAGTCCGAGGTTGCTATTCCTGTCGGCGCCATCCTGGACGACGGTGGCCGGACCGGCGTGTGGGTTGTCAACGGCACCCCATCTACGGTGACGTTCACCCCGGTCAAAGTCCAGCAGATCGGCGAGGAGACGGCATTTGTCACAGGGATTGGCATTGGACAGCAGATCGTAGCCCTCGGCGCGCATCTTCTCGACAATGGCACGACCGTCAGGATTGCCTCGCAGCAAGAGGTGGCAAAATAATGAGTTTCAATCTTTCCGCCATCGCTGTTCGAGAACGCGCCATTACGTTATTCTTCATTGTTCTTCTGGCTGCCGCAGGGGCGTATGCCTTTATCAAGTTGGGACGCGCCGAAGATCCCTCCTTCACCATCAAGACACTGACCGTTACTTCAGTTTGGCCGGGCGCCACCGCGCGTGAAATGCAGGATCTTGTCGCTGAGCCACTTGAAAAGCGCATCCAGGAACTCACTTGGTACGACCGGGTCGAAACGACAACCCGGCCCGGCTATGCCTACCTCACAGTGACGCTCAAGGACAATACTCCGGCAAGTGCAGTCGAAGACGAGTTCTATCAGGCACGCAAGAAGCTTGGCGATGAGGCTCGAAATCTCCCGCCCGGCGTCATCGGTCCCTTTGTCAATGATGAATATTCCGACGTGAGCTTCGGCCTTTACGCACTGAAGGCGAAGGGGATGCCGATGCGCGACCTCGTTCGGCAGGCCGAGGTCATCCGCCAGGATCTCCTGCATGTTCCCGGCGTCAAGAAAATCAACATCCTGGGAGAACGCCCCGAACAGATCTTCGTCGAATTTTCCTATGCCAAGCTCGCGACGCTGGGAATATCGGCAACCGATATCGCCGCAGCGTTGCAGAGACAGAATACCGTTACACCGGCCGGCTCCATCGACACGCGTGGGCCACAGGTCTTTATCCGTTTCGACGGAGCCTATAACAGCGTGCAGGCGATTGCCGACACGCCGATCGTGGCGGCTGGACGGACACTGAAGCTTTCCGATTTAGCGGATGTGCGGCGCGGCTATGAGGATCCCGCAACCTACATCATTCGCCACGAGGGTGAGCCCACAATCATGCTGGGCGCCGTGATGCAGCAGGGCTGGAACGGCCTTGAGCTCGGCAAGGCGCTTGAAGCGCGATCTGCCGCGATCGCGCAGACACTGCCACTGGGCATGACGCTTACCAAAGTCAGCGACCAGGCTGTCAACATCGAAGAGGCGGTCGGCGAGTTCATGCTCAAGTTCGCCATGGCGCTTGGCGTAGTGCTGTTTGTAAGCCTGATCGCACTCGGCTGGCGTGTCGGCATCGTTGTGGCGCTCGCGGTACCCCTGACGCTCGCTGTCGTCTTTCTCATTATGCTGGAAACCGGCCGTTTTTTCGACCGAATCACGCTCGGCGCGTTGATCCTTGCGCTCGGCCTTCTCGTGGATGACGCCATCATTGCCATCGAGGTAATGGTGGTGAAAATGGAGGAAGGCATGGACCGTATCGAGGCGGCCGCTTATGCTTGGAGCCATACGGCGGCGCCGATGCTATCCGGCACCCTCGTCACGATTATCGGGCTAATGCCGGTTGGTTTCGCCAGATCGACCGCAGGTGAATATGCCGGCAACATCTTCTGGGTCGTGGGCTTTGCCCTGATCGTTTCCTGGATCGTCGCGGTGACGTTTACCCCTTACCTCGGGGTGAAAATGTTGCCTGACATTAAGCCAGTCGAGGGCGGTCACCACGCCATCTATGACACGCCGAACTACCGCCGCCTGCGCTCCTTCATCGAGTTCGCGGTTCGCCATAAATTCATGGTATGCGCCGTGGTCGGCATCACCATGGCCGTTTCGGTTGTGGGGATGGGAAGCGTGAAACAGCAGTTCTTCCCGACATCGGATCGGCCAGAAGTGCTGGTCGAAGTTCGCATGCCCGAGGGCACGAGCATCGAAACCACGACGGCCGCAGTGGAGAAAGTCGAAGGCTGGCTGAAAACTCAGCCGGAAACAAAAATCGTCACCAGCTATGTAGGGCAGGGCGCTCCACGCTTTTTCTTCGCCATGGCGCCAGAATTGCCCGATCCTGCCTTCGCCAAGGTCGTCGTGCTCACCCCTGATGCGCATGCGCGCGAGGAACTGAAGCATCGTCTTCGTGCGGCTATCTCGGAGGGGCTCGTTCCGGAGGCGTCCGTTCGTGTAACGCAGCTTGTATTCGGGCCTTACACGCCGTTCCCCGTCGAGTTTCGGATCATGGGACCGGATCAGGACGAACTCTACAAGATTTCCGAGCAAGCCCTCGCCATTATGAAAGGCGTGCCTGATGTCCGCCAGGCCAACCGGGATTGGGGCAACCGAACCCCTGTGCTGCGGTTCGTTCCGGATCAGGACAGGCTCAATCAGATTGGTCTCTCTCCCTCTGAGGCAGCCCAGCAGATGCAGTTGCTGCTCAGCGGCATTCCGGTCACCCAGGTACGCGACAACATCCGAAACGTCCCCGTTGTCGCCCGCAGCGCCGGTGAAAACCGACTTGATCCGTCAAGGCTGGGCGATTTCTCGCTGATGAGCAGGAATGGTCGTCAGGTGCCACTCGATCAGATCGGACATTCCGAGATCCGGTTTGAGGAGCCGATCCTGAAACGTCGCGATCGAACGCCGGTTATCACGATAAGATCCGATATCAACGAGGCGACGCAGCCCCCTGAGGTCTCACAGCAAGTCATGAAGGCACTTCAGCCGCTGATCGCATCGCTTCCCGTCGGGTATCGCATCGAAATGGGCGGCAATATCGAGGAATCGCTCAAGGCCAATGTCGCACTGGTCCAGATATTCCCGGCCATGATTGCAGCCATGTTGATCGTCATCATCCTGCAGGTTCGCAGCCTGTCAACGATGACCATGGTCATGTTGACCGGGCCCCTCGGGCTTGCCGGGGTGGTCCCGACGTTACTTCTGTTCAATCAGCCCTTCGGCTTCAACGCCATTCTCGGGTTGATCGGACTTGCGGGTATCCTGATGCGCAACACGCTGATCCTGACAGAGCAGATCAAGGAGAACCAGGCTGCCGGTCTCGACGATTATCACGCTGTCATTGAAGCGACTGTGCAGCGGACGCGCCCTGTCATCCTGACGGCGCTTGCCGCGATCCTGGCCTTCATACCTTTGACCCATTCGGTGTTCTGGGGATCGATGGCCTATACACTGATTGGCGGAACGGCGGCAGGCACGGTCATGATCCTGCTCTTCCTTCCGGCACTTTACGCTGTGTGGTTCCGGATCAAGCCGACGAGAGAGGAGAGCCACGGAGACACGATTGAAGAGCTGGAGCCACCGAGGGCAACGGCCGCTGAGTAGCGTTCCGTGTTCAAGACGTCGCGCCGGTTTTTCACGGGCTATTTCCCGTGCTTACCGATGCCCGTTAGAGAAGCGGATCACCGGCAAAAATCGGAGACGTCCAGGAACGTCGATTGGTCAGAAACCTCGCGCTGGAGACGCTATGAGCCACCGTACCCGTATAGAGATTGACGTCGACCTCTTTCGGGAGCGGATTCTGGATGTAGCGGAAGAGCACTTTCGCCGCATCGGTTACCAAAAGACATCGGTGGCTGACATTGCATCCCGCCTCGGAATGAGTAGCGCCAATATCTACCGTTTTTTTCCCTCTAGGGCCGCAATCAACAGGTCGATCTGTGACCGCTTCTTCGCGGAAACTGCTCAGTGCGCAGATGCAATCGCACGGATGCAGACGCCGGCTCACGAGAAGCTCGTAGATCTTCTGAATATCCTCCACCAGAAAAGGAAAACGACGTTCATCAAAGAGAAGCCGGTCCACGATCTGATCGTCGCAGCAACGGAGGAGAACTGGGCAATCATCAGAGCCCATAGTGACCAGATCGTGGTGATCATCGAGACGATTGTTCGCGAAGGGATGGACGCACACGAGTTTGATGTTGAAGATGCCGCGCAATCCGCCCGGAGTATAATGAACGCCTTCATGCCGTTCTACCACCCCATTCTGGTCGAGCAGGGAGTCCAAAGCGGCGAACATACCGAGGTGGGCCTGCGTGACCAAATCCGTTTTATATTCAGAGCTCTCCGCTGTCCTGACTAGCATTGTCCGCTAGATGCAACCGAAAATATGACTTCGTCTCGATTGCAACCACCGGGATAGGTTTTATCTTGCGACCAACATGTAACTGCAGTGGAGCTTGGTTTGAAAGGAAAGAGGACGGATCTGAGGGGGCAAATTGCGGCATAGCTCGGTCCTTGGATGTCATAGGGGACCGGTGGTCGCTGCTGATCGTCTGTGCCGCGATCCGAGGGAAACAGCGCTTTGGTGAATTCCAAGAGAGTCTTGGCCTTGCGAAAAATATCCTGTCGGTCCGTCTGAAGAAGCACGTGGAAGGCGGCATTATGACGACATGATCAGAGCATGAAAGCTGTCATTCCGCTGTCGGCCCCGGATCTACCACGGGAAATCATTTCCCACTTTGGATGCAGATCAGTCTGACATCGACGACGCCTACGGGTGGGATGCTGACAGTCAGCTTATTGTCGGAGGTACCACAAAACAGCCAGTGGGTTAGACGACCTCACCTGTGACCTCACCCATGCACTCCGTCTTGACCCCCGAGCAGAGCGGTCCGACAAGATAGACCATGGCAACACACCTCTGATTGGCCTCGCCTTGCGGCCTTGAGCGAAGCGCAGTCCTGCACGACACCGCAGCTTCCTGAAAGCAGATCTTGCTGGCGATCACGCTGGAGGTCGTCGTTGCTCCGGCACTGGCTATTGCTCTTCCTCTGTGCAAATGGCGGCAACAGGTTCAAGATCGGACATTAATCACCGTCATTGTACAACACCGGCCTTGCGTAGCCCCTCCACGACGAGCTCGAAATCGGCGGGGTTCCTGAAGGGCAAGACTTTGCGACGGTATTCCAAGGAGTAGTCGGGATTGACGCGCAGCACCTCTTGCCACGTCGCGCGAGCCTCCTCGAAACGGCCGAGGTGCCCGTAACAGGCGGCCAGAAGCGCGCGCGAGACATCGGTGACGGGGTTGCGGCTCACGCGCTGCAGCAACGGTTCGACGGCCTCTTCGTACCTTCCCAGTTGAAACAACGCCAAGGCCTGAAAGTGGAGAACGACATCGGGAAAGTACGGGTTCAGGACCCTCGCCCGATCGAAATAGGCGAGTGCCTCCTCGGATCTGCCTGAATAGATGAGTGCCTCGCCGAGGCTGACCTGCCCTTCGGCGAAGTTCGGATTGAGGACTATCGCACGCTCGGCCTCGCTGATGGCTCCATCGTGCTGTCGCGAGTAAAGCTTGACCAGACCCAGTGCCCAGTGTGCCACGGGATCGCTATCATCCCGCGCTACCGCCATCGTCGCAGCCTCTTCGGCTTGCTCGATCGAGCGCTGCGGCAACGCGCTCCACCGGTTCAGGTAGTCGAGCCCGTGGGTAAGGGCGAGGAAGGCGTGCGCTGAGGCGAAGTTCGGGTCTAGCTGGGCGGCACGTTGCAAAAGGTCGCGGGCGTCGCTGTTCGTTTGCTTCGTCAACCGGTGCCACAGCTCTCGGCCACGCAAGAAGCAGTCATACGCCTCGGGGTGCCGGGTCTGCCCCGGCGCAAGTCTTTGCCGATCGCCCTCTGTCAGGTTGACCGCCAGCGCGCCGACGATCTGCTGCGTGACATCGTCCTGAACCGCGAATATGTCGGTGAGGTCGCGATCGAACCGCTCCGCCCATAGATGCCCGCCGGTGGTCGCGTCGATGAGCTGCGCGGTGATGCGTACCCTGTTTCCCGATTTGCGTACGCTGCCCTCAAGTACATGCCGCACGCCGAGCTTCGTGCCCACCTCCTGCACATGGACGTTCTTGCCCTTGAAAGTGAACGACGAATTGCGAGCGATGACGAAGAGCTGCGACAGCTTCGATAGCGCCGTGATGATGTCTTCCGAGATGCCGTCGGCGAAGTAGTCCTGTTCGGCGTCACCGCTCATGTTGGCGAAGGGCAGGACGGCGATCGACAGCTTCGGCGGTGCTGCCGTCGCCGGTTGGCTCGTCGCGGTTTCCGAGGTCGCGGCTAACTTGGTCCCTGCGCTGCCGACTTGCAGCGAATAGACCCGGATCGGCTCAGCGATGTTCTTGAGCTGCGTGCTGCCGAGATCGCTGACCGAGAGGTCGAGCCTCGCCTTGACTTGGCGATAGGCATCCTCGGACAGGCAGATCGCGCCGGCCGCGGCGACGCCCTCCAATCGCGAGGCGATGTTGACGCCGTCGCCCATCAGATCGCCGTCGCTTTCCTCGACGACGTCGCCCAAATGGATACCGATCCGGAACTCAATGCGACGGTCCTGCGGGACGCCGTCATTGCGCTCCACCATACCGTTCTGCACCTCAATGGCGCAGCGCACGGCGTCCACTACGCTGCGGAACTCGACCAGCGCACCATCGCCGGTGCGCTTCACCACCCGGCCATGGTGCACGGCGATCGTCGGATCGATGAGATCGCTGCGCAGTGTCCGCAACCTCGCCAGGGTGAGATCCTCGTCGGCGCCGGCAAGCCGGCTGTACCCAACCACGTCCGCGGCCAGGATTGCAGCCAGCTTTCGGTTCTCGCTCATGGCGCAGTCTCCTAGTTTCCACGATAGCAGGGAGACAGAGGGCAAGAAAGAACTTTTAGCCGCTGCTCAAAGCGATCTTGGTTGAGATCGAGTTGGCCATGGCTCATGGGACGCAGCCGACGTTGTGACCCCACGCAACGACTGCTCTGTCATGCTCCCGGCCGTGCAACGCGGTCGTCCGAAAGCCCACTCAGGGTCAGGTCACGACGATGTCCGCACCCACCCGAATGTCCGCTCTTTGAATATCCGCAGCCTGCAGTTGCCAGTCTGCTTCCGGCCCCAGAGCTGTCAATCAATCAAGAACGCGGTTGGCTTTCAGAGAGGCGCCGAGAAGCTCGACTGTGATTGCCGGCCGCTCCTCGGGGAAAACGTGGCCGCCTGATATTGGTTGCCCCAGCACGTCGTTGGCCCAGCGACTCCACAAGCCCAGTGGCCCGTCCGCATTATCATACCAGTTCGCAAGGCCTCCTTGATCCCCTCGCTGGTCCAGCCCCAAGGGTTCATTCCAAACCCGGCCCAGTTCCGCGTGGAAATAACAGCAGAACAGCCAATGCCCTCGAAACAGTGCTATTAGGTCTTCGACCCAGATGGGGCTTCGACCAGCGTCGTTATTTCGCCCGCGCCCATCGATACCGGCTCGGATGGCAAAAGCGTGAAACGTTCGATAGGCCCGACCAGCAGCCAGTAGCTGACAACAGCGCAGATCACATGGAGGCCGACATAAAGCAGAGCGCCATGAAACGAGCCCGTGCCCTGGATGATATAGCCGATGGCAACCGGGGTAATGATGCCACCGACACTGCCCGCAGCATTGAATAGTCCCCCGGTCAACCCGATTGCCTCTTTCGGCGCCGTGTCTGCGACGACTGTCCAGCCGAGCGCCCCAAATCCTTTTCCGAAGAAGGCTGAGCACATGATCGCCACCACGATAAAATTGACCTCGGTGTAATTGCAGAGAATGATGCTCGCACTCAGACCCAGCCCAAGAGTGATCGGTATTTTGCGGGCGAGGCTCAATGAGCCGGTCCGGCGAAGCAGCCAATCGGAAAAGAAGCCTGTCGTCACCCCGCCGATGCACCCGAAGATCGCCGGCAGTGAGGCGACAAACCCAGCCTGAAGCATCGAAAAATGACGGGCTTCGACGAGGTAGCTTGGAAACCAGGAGATAAAGAAGGTCGAGAGCGACGCGATGCAATATTGCGCCAGAAAGATTCCAACTAGCATCCTGTTTGTCAGAATCTGCTTGATGGCCTGACGAGTTGCAAGCGGCGGCGGCGCATCGGCTGCCGGTTTCGCACCGACCTCCGTCAAGGCGCCGCGCGACTTGATGTAGTCGAGCTCGGACCGCGTAACGCGCGGATGTTGGCTGGGCGCGAAATATGTCAGGCTCCAGACAATGGCAAGCACGAGGCCCAGACCGCCCATCACCGAGAAGATCGATTCCCAGCCGAAATAGTGGTAGAGAGCGCCCATAAGGGGCGTGAACACCGCCAAAGCCAGATACTGCGCCGAATTGAAAATGGCGCCGGCAACGCCGCGTTCATCGGAGGGAAACCAAGCCGCTATGATGCGCGCCGAGGCGGGTGCAACCGGGCCCTCCAGAAGCCCGAGTATAAGACGCAGAATGAACAAGGCGACAACGGGAAAGGCGATCCAGCCAACACCGCTGACCAAGAACACTGTCGCCGACCATCCGGCAAGCGACACCAGAATGGCAGCCTTCGCCCCCGTACGGTCGACCAGCCAGCCGGACGGCACTTGCGACAGAAAATAGCTCCAGGAGAAGGCGGAGAACAACCAGCCCATGTTGACAGGGGTAATCCCCAGGTCTCGCGCAATTCCCGGTCCAGCCACGGACAGCGTCGCCCGGTCGCCGGTACTCAATGCAAGAACGATGGTAATCAGCGCAAGAACGATAAATCGCTGGTAGCCGGATCGAACGGGCTCGCTCGGTTTCATAGTATTCCCTCCCATAACAGCCCTGTTTAAGGGCGTTGACGATCTTCTCTCCCGCAAGATCGCTCGCGAATGCGATGTCACATGTAAGCTGTCGACCCATCCGGCCTGCTTGGGACCTTGCGCTCCCAATGCACGTAGCGGTCGGTTTTGAGATATTCCTCATCGACCTCGACGCCCCAGCCAGGGCGGTCCGGCCGCAGCTCGAGGTGACCGTTCCTGGGCACATAGGGATCAAGGACGTAATGGGCGTCACCCATGGTCTGGCCGCGAAGCAGCCTTGTGCCGTTGGAGGCGGCCGTCTGGTTCGGCAGGCGATATTCAAGGATGCGGAAATTCGGCTGAGACGCGCTGAAGTGCAGGTTCACCGCAGTGGCCAGCGGACCCATTGGATTGTGTGGGGCGATCGTCACGTAGTGCGCCTCGGCGATTGCGGCAATCTTGCGCATCTCGAGGAGGCCGCCGACGACGCAGATGTCAGGTTGAATGATGTCGCAGCCGCGGACCTGCAGTAGACGAAGGAACTCAAAACGGCTGTAAAGGGATTCACCCGTGGCGAGCGTACATTTGAGCTCCCGATGAAGCTCGCCCCAGGCTTCGAAATTCTCTGGTCGGATCGGCTCTTCGAAAAACAGTGGGTCGTAGGGAGCAAGGGCATTGCCGAGCTGGACTGCTTGGCGCGGTTCAAAGATCTTGGCGTGGGCATCGAAGGCGATCTCGAAGCTGCTGTCGACCGTCTCGCGAAGCTCGCGAAAGTACTCTGCGCTTGTCCGCACCACTTCGCCCCACCGGTTGGCATGGATGTCGATGCGATAGGGGCTGAGCTTGAAGGCGGAAAAGCCCCAGCCCTCGTTCAGAGCCGCCATTTCGTCGCGGGCGTGGACAGGATCGGGAGCCGTATAGACCCCTGCATAAACCTTCACCCGATCACGCGCATTGCCGCCGAGCAGCAGGTAGACGGGCACGTTCAGCGCCTTGGCGGAGATATCCCAAAGGCAATGGTCGATGGCGGAGATAGCCGCCAGCCCCAAGGCGCCCGGTGGGAAGCGCGACTGCTGCATCAGCAGCTGGATGAGATATTCGATACGGCGCGGATCGTGGCCGGCAATAAAAGTAGACAGGTATTCAAGTATCGGAATGAGGGCCCTGTCAGGACCGTGATTGTAGCATTCTCCCCATCCGGTGATCCCGTCATCCGTCCGAATGGACAAGAGGACGCGTGGGCGGTCCTTGTCCCTGGACATGAACGCCTGCACGTGTTCGATTTTCATGCGGTTCTCCTCTCAACCCTTTTTTGACGAAGTCCGTCGCTAGCTCGCGTGCGCGAGAGGCTTTGAAACCGGCCATTCCGCCAGAAGTGTCGAAAGCCTCCCATCCGCTTCTGCGGACAGAGGCCAAGCTGCAGGCACACGCGGCGGCCCGCAATCCTGTCCGAGCAACTTCAGCGCCGCCTTGACGACGGAGACGTTTGCACCATTGCGCTCATCGGCTCGCAGCGCCTCGAAGGCTGACATGCCCCTGATCAGCGCGTTAGCGCCGCTAAAGTCGCCGTTCTCTAAGAGGGTGTTGATGGCGACGGATCGTTCCGGCCACACGTTGATCAATCCAGAGGTAAACCCTCTTGCGCCGACGGCGTAGAACGCCGGGGCCCAGACTTCCGCAAGCCCGCCGACCCAAACGATAGATGGATCGCTCGCCTGCATCGCTTCGCTGAGGCGGAGCGGAGACGCTGACGCCCATTTGACGCCGACCACGTTCGGGATCGCACAAAGAGCCGAAATGGCATCTGGTCCTATTCCGTCATCGCGGAGATAGAGGATAACGGGAAGACCCTGGCCTTCTTCCGCAATCTTCGCCACATAGGCGACGACGCCGCGGGGAGATACAAATGGATCCGGCGGCTGGTGCACCATAAGTGCTGACGCACCCGCGATACGGGACGCTTTGGTCAGTGCAAGCGCGTCCTGAATGCCGCGGCCCACCCCGGCGACAAGTGGAAGGCGGCCATCAACAATCTCCGCCGTCGCGTGTACCATTGCCTCGGCTTCAGCCGTTGTCAGGCAGTAGAATTCACCGGTGTTGCCATTCGAAACCAATGTTCCAACATCTGCCGCGACAGCCCGATCGACGATCGGGGTCAAGCGTTTAGGAGCTATGCGATCATCTCTGTCGAACGGCGTGACGAGAATCCCGGACACACCGCATAACGCTTTTCTCAATGACGTGTTGACTTGGTCCATATTGTACTTCCATCTAATGCTGCGTGACGAACGCCTAACATGTAATTTATATTTACAAGTTTGCAGACAAGTCAAGGGCGCGATAAGACTATCATGTTCACACCAATACAGGCGGCAAACGAGGAACAGGTGGCTGGTCTGATTTTCACCCCACAGAGAAAAGAACGTTTAGGTGACAAGCTTTACGGGCAGATTCTCCAGCAGATCGTGTCCGGGGTTTTGCGCGAGGGCGATCGACTTCCCTCCGAAAATCAGATGTGCCAGTTGTTCAACGTGTCCCGTCCCGTCGTCCGCCAAGCTCTATTGCGTTTACAAGCTGATGGTCTTGTCGCACCTCGTCAGGGCGCTGGCACCTTTGTTCAAAAGCGGCCACCCGAAGGCCTCACACGTTTTGCCGAGCCGTCAGACGTCTCTGAAATGCTACGCTGTGTGGAACTGCGGATGGCTGTTGAAAGCCAGGCTGCCGCATTGGCAGCGCTTCGTCATACCGCTTCTCAGCTTGCCGACCTTGAAACCGCCTTGAATGCCTTCAGGACGGAGATGAATACGGGCAATCTGGCGGTTTCCGCGGACTTTGCATTTCACCATGCGGTTGCGGCTGCGAGCGGCAACGTTCTCTTTTTACAGGTGCTGCAGACACTGCATGGTCTTATCGAACGCGGAATGACTGTGGCGCTCAGCCTCACACGCGAGGGCAGCCCAGAGCGTGCCAAGCGCGTGTTTGACGAGCATTATGCGATTTACAGGGCGATCGAGCAGCGAGACATGCAAGGCGCCGAACTTGCCATGCGTTACCACCTAGACCGTCTGAGGCAGCGGGTAACCGATAGCCAGAGAGACCGCTGACTGCTTTCGGTTACATGATTTTTGTTTATCGAGCGCGGGCGAAAGTCAAAATTGGGCATCGTAAAGTTAACGGGCTCTAATCGACACCGGGGGGTAGGGTTGACGATTCGATGTATTACGATCCCGAGCATTTCTTAAATGCCGGGGTCGCCACCTTGGCGGCTCTTGCTTCATCACATGGCCCTCAGATCGTTTCCTTCCAGGCGAGCAGCGCGGCGGCTCGCGCCTTATCGGTTGGAGCTTGAGGGTGCTCGGGGCTATAGCTCTGGCGCATTATTTTCTCCTGCATGTCCCCTGTTTCGGCACCTGGTGGATCAAGAACGCAGGCGGCAGAGAAAAGATGCATGTGGATGGAAAAACTCACGGCTCGACCTTTAGGGTGTGACTGCCTTGACAGCGATTTCATCGAGCTGCGCCTGCGTGAACTGCTCCGATAGACGCGCCGGATCCTTGTTGGCACCTCACGCACCTTTGCCTAGCCGCTCGCAGGCACAGCGGGAGGCTTTGGCGAGTTGCGATCCGCGCTTATTCGGGGCATGGTGGAGCCGGTAACGACAAGATTGATCCAGACTTCATGTTCCAGCCATTCGATCGCCTCTTGCGCGGACTGCTTCGAAAACAACACACCCAAATGAGAGGCCGGGACTGTCGTTGGCCTTCGCGATTGAAAGGCCAAGGAGCTTGCACGCACCAGCCTGACGACGCCGAATCGAAGCGTCGATCACTGGCAGGAAGGCGAGCTCAGGGACTTGAAAGCCAGCCTGCGGTATGACTGGCCGTTCCTGCGCACGGTGTGCACCTCGGTCCCTTTCGGGCGCATAAATGTTCTTCGCAGATGCTGGGGGTGGTGGGTGAGCGGAACGGAACTTTCGAAGATTGCCAGAGCGTCGTCCGTAGGACCCTATCGGCTTCCCGAAGGCGAGCTTGGCAGCAAGCTGTCGGGCCGCACGATATTGATCTTCATCGGAGTGGCGGTCATTCTCCGCCTCGGCCAGGAGATATTCGTACCGCTCGCGCTGTCACTGCTCCTGGCGTTCACGCTTGCTCCGATCGTCTCGTTTCTTCGCAAACGATCCGTACCGAAGATCGCCGCAGTTCTTCTCACCGTCGTGTCGGCCTTCTGTGCGATCGCCGTGTTCAGCATCGTCGTGGCGACGCAGGTGACGAACCTCGCAGAGAACATCCCGACCTATCAGAGAAACCTCGTCGACAAGGTTCATTCGCTGACCCAGGCGGGCGCCGGCAACGGAATCCTGGACCATCTGAGCAAGGCCGTTGAACGCGTCGGCGCAGAAATACAGACCCGCGCCGTTGAAAGCCAGACGCCGCCGACCGGCCAGACGCCGACGATCCAGAAGCCGATGCCCGTCGAGATCGTGACGCGCTCCGATCCAATCCAGACGCTGGGCAATCTGCTTCTGCCACTCATCAGCCCGTTTGCCACGGCCGGTCTTGTCGTCGTGCTGGTGATCTTCATGCTTCTCGAGCGTGAGGACCTGCGCGACCGGTTCATCAGGCTGGTCGGCTTGGGAGACCTCCACCGAACCACCGCCGCGCTCCAGGACGCAGGCAAGCGGGTGGGAAGATACCTGCTGATGCAGTTGGTGGTGAATACTCTTTACGCCGTTCCGATCACCATCGGTCTCTGGGCGCTCGGAATCCCGAATGCCATTCTGTGGGGCTTGCTGACGCTGGTTCTGCGCTTCGTACCGTATATCGGCGCGATCATAGGCATGATCCTTCCGCTGTTCCTGGCCCTCGCCATCGCGCCCGGTTGGTCGCTCGTTGTCTGGGTCGGCGCGCTCTATCTGACGACCGAGCTGGTCAGCAACAACGTCGTCGAGCCTTGGCTCTATGGGGCGCATACCGGATTGTCGCCGTTGGCGATCATCATCTCCGCGATCTTCTGGTCGTGGCTCTGGGGGCCGCTGGGCCTGATGCTCTCGACGCCTTTGACCGTCTGCCTCGTGGTGCTTGGAAGACATGTTCCGCAATTCGGGTTCCTCGACGTCCTGCTCGGCAACGAACCGGTGCTGGAACCGCACGAGAAGCTTTATCAGCGTCTTCTGGCCGGGGATCCGAACGAAGCATCTGACAACGCGGAAGAGTTCCTGGAAGAGGAGTATCTCGTGGACTATTATGACAAGGTGGGAATGCCCGCGCTTCTGCTGGCGGAACTCGACCGTCAGCGCGGCGTGATGTCGGAGAGGCAGATCGAGCTGGTCGCATCTAGCTCCCTGGCCTTGGTGGAAAACCTGTCGGACATTGCAGACGAAGAGGAGGACGAGGAAGAGACCGCGCCGCAGGAAGCTCCAAAGACCGAGGCCGAACTCGAGCTTCCCGATGGTCAGGGCCGTTCGATCCTTTGCATCGGCGGACGCGGCGGTTTGGACGACGCCGCCGCCGCCATGCTCTCGCAGGTGCTGGAGGTTCAGGGCGCCACCGCCACCATGGCATTGCATTCGGACCACGCTGTGCGGGGATCACTGGCATTGCCCATGGACGGCGTGGATACGGCGATTGTCACGTTCCTCAACGGCAATTCGAAATCCCGTGCCCGCCAGATCGTTCGCCGCCTCAAACGCCTGAAGCCCGCCCTTCGTGTCGGCATTTTCCTGCCAACCGCGAACGGCCAGGATTATGCCCAGATCGATCCCGAGGAGATCGGCGCGGACTTCGTCGCGACCTCGATCACCCAGGCTGCCCATTCCGGCTTGAGTTCGTCCACGCCGGTAAGCCTCAAGACCGTGGTGCATAAGATCGCCCGCCGAGGATCACCCTCCAGCAAGCGGTCCGAGGCGTCGATCTGAGGAGTTCCGACGATCGGGCAGGCCCTGCGCGCACGCCGGCTCTGCCGCCAATTCTCACCGACCAGATCGCTTCCGCAATCCTGGCAGGGCGAGCGCCTACTTCTGCATCCGTCGCTGCGACCCTATCGCCTCGGTGATGACTGTCGCCACCGGTTCGTGAGAGACGTTTTCGACATCTGGAAGCTTCACGACGAGTTCGGTCTCGAACTGTCGGAACTCGCAAATGCTATCGCACAAAAACTGGTGTTCCGTGGCCGCGACGCTGAAAATCTGGAGGCTGCCATCCGAAGGAAAGAATGCCATCCGAAGGAAAGAAGGCAATCTGCGAGCGACCTGGGCAACGCGACTCGGTCCTCAGATGGGTGTCACGCCCCCGGCAGCTGACATTTCGGACTCGGGATGTCGTTGTTGAGGAGGATGTCGATCCCGCCGAGGGCGTCCGGCACGGGGGGCATTGGCGCATCTGTGGACCCGTTTTGGGCGGTCTTGCTAGCCACCAGTAACGTTCATATGCCGCGCTATAGCCGGGCGATTCTGGGTTCTGTCGATGATGAAGTCATGTCCTTTGGGCTTGCGGCGAATGGCGCCATCGATGGCGTTCGACAAGGCCGCAGGATCGTCAGTCGAGCGAAGGACCTCGCGCAGGTCCACCGCGTCGGTCTGGCCGAGGCACATGTAGAGTGTTCCGGTGCATGTCAGCCGGACGCGATTGCAGCTTTCGCAGAAATTGTGCGTCATCGGGGTGATGAAGCCGAGCTTGCCGCCGGTTTCCGAGACCCTGGCATAGCGAGCGGGACCGCCGGTGCGAAACGGGATATCCGTGAGCGAAAATTGCTGTTCGAGGCGTTTGCGAAACATGGAAAGCGGCAGATAGCGATCGGCCCGGTGCTCGTCGATTTCGCCCATCGGCATGGTTTCGATAACGGTCATGTCCATACCGAGTGCGTGCGCCCACCGCATGATATCCGGCAGCTCTTCCTCGTTGAAATTCTTGAGGGCGACGGCGTTGATCTTGATCCTGATGCCGGCTAGACGCGCCGCCTCGACGCCTTCCAACACCTTGGCGAGATCGCCCCGCCGCGTGATCTCGCGAAACTTTTTCGGATCCAACGTGTCAATCGAGACGTTGATCCGGCGAATACCATTGGCGGCGAGTTCTGCTGCATAGCGCGAAAGCTGCGATCCGTTGGTGGTGAGCGTGAGTTCTTCCAGCTCACCTGATTTCACCCGGGCGCCAAGTTCGCGGACCAGATGCATGATATTCTGCCGCATAAGAGGTTCGCCGCCGGTCAGTCGAATACTACTCACGCCCTTGTCGATGAAGGCTACGCAGAGCCTTTCAAGTTCCTCGAGCGTCAGCAGGTCTTTCCTTGGCAGGAAGGTCATGTCTTCCGACATGCAGTAGGTACAGCGGAAATCGCAGCGGTCGGTGACCGATACGCGCAGATAGGTGACCTTGCGCCCGAAAGGATCAACAAGCGGAGAGGGCTGGGGCGTGGCGAAAACGCGATGGATTTCAGCCATTGTCGAGAGCCCTTTTCGTGCTGGTCGCTGCAATATCGGCCAGGACGGACAGCGCAATCGACGACGAATCCCGTCCTTTCGGGAAGATCCCGATCGGCGCTTTTATCCGGCCGATGACTTCGTCGCTAAAGCCTAGGGATCGCAATTCGCGATATCGCCGCTGATGGCTTCTGTAGCTGCCGAGCGCGCCGATGTAGAAGGCATTGCTTCTCAGCGTCGATGTCAAAAAGGGAATCTCTCGGTCGACATCATGATGCAGGAGAACGATGGCCGTGTCCTGATCGCAGGTCTCTATCTGGTGAAAATCCGAATGGGAGGGGTCGATGATCGCTACGTCAAAGCCCGCAGCCGCCGCCAGTCTGGATGTGGTCACCACCTCTATCGAGCGCCCCCAGAATATGATGCGGGTCTGCGGCAGATAGGGCCGAATAAAATTTTCCGCTTCCCAGCGCGGTGTTCCTGATCCGGGACCAGTCTCTAGCATCCCGATGTGCGGTTTGAAGTTCATGCTGATGCGCTCGCGAACTGCCAGCCGCTCCAGAACTTCGTCCAGAACATGCGTGCCCTGAAGTCGATGCAGATGGATTGTCAAGCCGCCACCGCAAGGCAGTTGCAGATCGAAATATGAGGAACCGGCGCCAAACAGGACGAACCGGTCGTTCTCGGTCCTGAAAGTTTCAAGCGTTTCCGCGGCCAGGGCCTGCTCGATACATCCGCCGGAAACGTAGCCACAATACAGGCCATCATCGCGGATTGCCATCTGCGTACCGAGTGCACGGGCCGCGCCACCTCGGATCTCCACGAGTGTCGCCAGGATGCAATCGAACCCATCGGCTATCGCTTCGCGGGCGAAGCGCAGTATTCGCTCGGAAGAATCGGTCATCTCGGCCGGTCGAGGGTCAAAGGGGTTTGTCGGGGTCCTTTCAAGCATGTCGATCCCGCCTTCTTGCGTTGGTGGTGCCTGCTGGGCTGGAGAGTGCATTGACCAGATCGGCGAGCGAGGTGAGATTGTGAATTGGGCGGAACTCGTCGACATGCGGCAGCATGGCCTTGATGCCGGCGGCACGCGGTTCGAAGCCGTCAAAGCGCAACAGCGGATTGAGCCAGATGAGACGCCGACAGGAGCGGTGAAGCCGGTCGATCTCGGTTCGCAGGCTTTCGATATCGTCGCGTTCGAGGCCATCGGTCAGCAACAGAACGGTGGCGCGCTGTCCCAGCACTCGCCGCGACCAGAGGCGGTTGAATTCCCGCAGCGTGGTTCCGATCCGCGTCCCGCCAGACCAGTCCTTGACCAGCGCCGCGCACTCGTCGAGCGCCTGGTCCGGATCCCTCAGTCGCATCTGGCGCGTGACATTGGTTAGCCTCGTGCCGAACAGGAAGGTCGATACCCGCCTGCGACGCCTGGTGAGAATATGGAAGAAATGCAGGAAGATGCGCGTGTACTGGCTCATAGAACCGGAAATGTCGGCCAGGACCACGAGCGGCGGCTGGATCTCGCGGTGTTGGCGGAAGGAGGGAAGCATGAGGTCGCCGCCGCTGCGAAGGAAGGTCCGCATGGTTGCCCGCGGATCGATCCTGCCGGCATTGGATCGTTCATAGCGGCGGGTCTTGATGCTGTCTGCGGGCAGGGTGATCTTCTCCATCGCCTTCTTGGCCCGGTTCATCTCGGCGAGCGACATCTGTTCGAAATCGAGGGTGCGCAACATCTCGCCGGATGATGTGGTGAAGCGCGCGTCCACTTCCTTTTCCGGCGGCTGCGGCTTGTCCGGAGGGCGGCGACGGCTCTCCATCAGCGCATTGCTGGCGCGTGTACGCCCCGGATTGGCCTTCTGATCGCGCGGTGTGCGCGGCGAAAGCGGATCCATCAACTGCTTGATTTTCCTGATCTGCTCGGGCGAGATCCAGAACAGCGAAAACACCTCGTCAAACAGCGCCATATCCTCGCGTCGCGACACCAGCGTGGCCCGCAATGCCGCCTTGAATTCCTCCCGGTCGCCGATGCCTATGGCCTGGACAGCGAAAATGGCGTCGACGGCAGAGCCCGGGCCGATCTTCAATCCGGCAATCCTCAGCGCCCGCACGAAGTGGACGATGTCGTCGGCGAGTAGGCCGTCTTGAGCTTCCGGCGTTTCGGCGGGATCCGCGCCCATGGTCAGATCGCTGCCGATGGCTGGGCTGTAATTGCCGCGACGACATCCTTGCCTTCCGGACCCCGGATGCGGGCAATGTCCTCCTGGTATTTCAGCAATGCGCCAAGCGTTGCCGAAACGGTCTGCGGATCAAGGGCAATCTGGTCGAGTTCAACCAGTGCATTTGTCCAGTCGATGGTCTCGGCAACGCCGGGATTCTTGAATAGTTCCATCGTCCTGAGCTTCTGAACGAAGGTGACGATCTGGGCCGAAAGCGTCGCATGACAGAGTGGGGCCTTTCGGCGGATGATCTCAAGTTCCTGCGCGGCATCAGGGTAATCAACCCAGTGATACAGACAGCGTCGCTTGAGAGCATCGTGGATTTCGCGTGTCCTGTTGGTGGTGATGACGACGATCGGCGGCTCGTCTGCCTGGATTGTGCCCAGTTCGGGAATCGTCACCTGAAAATCGCTGAGGACTTCGAGCAGGAAGGCTTCGAACGCCTCGTCGGCGCGGTCGAGTTCGTCGATCAGGAACACCGGCGCTTTGCCGCCAGGAGACGACAGGGCCTGCAGCACCGGCCGCCGGATCAGATGTTTTTCGGAAAAAATGCCGGCTTCGATATGCGAGCGATCGGAGAGGCCGGAGGCTTCCGCCAAGCGGATATCCAGCATCTGCGCCGGATAATTCCATTCATAGACCGCGGAGGCGATGTCGAGGCCCTCGTAACATTGCAGCCGGATCAGAGGACGGTCGAGCGCCTTGGCAAGCACTTTGGCGATCTCGGTCTTACCTACACCGGCCTCGCCTTCGAGAAATAGCGGCCGGCGCATCTTCAAAGATAGAAACAGCACCGTCGCGAGTGTCTTGCCTGCCAGGTAGTCGTGGGTGGTAAGAAGGGTGATCGTCTCGTCGATCGATTTCGGAATATTGGCCGGCGTGGTCATGGCGCGATCCTCACTCTACCGGCGTTGCTGCGACTTGTTTTTCGAACTTGTTGAAGAATTCGCCCGCTAGTTTCTGCGAGGTGGACTGAATGAGCCGTGCACCCAGTTGTGCGATCTTGCCACCCACCTGCGCGTCGACGACATAGGTCAGCATCGTGCCAGCTGCATCCTCGTTCAAGGCCACGTTGGCGGAGCCGCGCGCATGGCCGGCGATGCCGCCGCTACCCTCTCCGACCAGGGTCATGCTTGCCGGCGCAACCACATTCTCAAACCGTACCTTGCCCCTGAAGCTCGCCTTGACCGGGCCGACCTTGAGCACCACCGTTGCGGCCAGTTCATCGTCGGCGAGTCGTTCAAGCGTCTCGCAGCCGGGAATGCAATTGCGGAGCACATCCGGATCATTGAGCGCAGCCCAGACACGATCCCGGGGGGCGGCAATGTGTTGCTGGTTGTTCATTTCCATTGGTATTTTGCCTTTCCTAGAAATGCCGAAAGGTCGATTTTTGACCTTGAACGCCAAACGCCCTATTTGGATAAGCTGAAATAATTTTGCTCGCAATAGAAAATTTTTAGAGGAATGGCCTCTTAAATTTTTTTCGGTACGGGTGCGCCAATATGCATATTGTTGCGGCATAAATCCAAGATATTCAGCGTATTCAGAAGGGCGTTGCACAATATTTGCGCTCTCTATGCCCAACGCTTTTGCATATTTGCCAGACTTATGGCGGGTATTTTATTTTCTGATTTTGCTGTTTTCAGGAAAGATGCATTTCATTGATCAACAGCCGGCGCTGGCTTCAACTCAACGATTTTGGAGAAAGGCCCAGACAATGACAGAAACCAAGAACGTCAAAAATATATCACGGCGCAATTTGCTCAAGGCGGGCGCAACGGCAGCCGGCGCCGCCGCAGGTTCCGGCCTGATCACCGGCTTCCCGACTATCTGGGCGCAGGAGATCAAGGACATCGAGCTTCGCCATGTCGGCGTCTCTTATTCGGTCGTCAAGGCGATCGGCGACCAGGCGTCGAAGGATCTCGGTTTCAAGGTCTCGATGCAGAATCTCGACACGTCTGCCTCCATCAACCGTTTCATCACCCAGCCCAACACGGTCGATATTGCCGACCTCGAGGGTTGGCAGGCCAAACTTGCCGCAAAGCGCGGCGTCATCCAGGGCATCGAAGCTAAGAAGATCAAGGAATTCGACAATTTCCTGCCGATCTTCACCAAAGGCGAGATCGATGGCAAGAAGATTCCGCGCCAGGGCATATCGCCCTATGAAGCACTCTATATCGAAAAGCCTGATTCCACCGAACTGCATGATGGTGTCACCGAATGGCTGACCAACGTGCCGCAGGTCTACAATGCGGACTCGATCGGCTACCGGCCCGACCTCATTGGTCATGAAGTCACGCAGTGGAAGGATCTGATCGACCCGAAATTCAAAGGCAAGGCCGCCATTCTCGACGTTCCGGCGATCGGCATCATGGACGCGGCGCTGTGTTTCGAAAGCGCCGACCTGATCAAGTACGGCAACAAGGGAAACATGACCAAAGCCGAGATTGATTTCACGATCAACAAACTGATCGAGCTGAAGAAGAGCGGCCATTTCCGCGCCACCTGGACCACGTTCGACCAGTCAGTACAGTTGATGGCCGCCGGCGAAGTCGTCATCCAGTCGATGTGGTCGCCCGCCGTTGCTGCCGTTCGTGTCAAAGACATCCCCTGCACCTATGCGCCGGTCAACATCAAGGATGGCAAGGAAGGCTATCGCGGCTGGTGCAACGGCATGGGCCTGATGAAGCATCTTTCCGGCAAGAAGCTTGAAGCCGCCTATGAGTATCTCAACTGGTACATGTCCGGTTGGCAGGGTGCTTTCGTTAGCCGCTATGGCTACTACAGCCCCGTCCCCTCGACCGCCAAGAAGTTCATGAGCTCGGCCGAATACGCCTTCTGGTACGAAGGCAAGCCGGCCCCGGAAGAGGTCAAGGATCCGTTCGGCGTGCCGATGGAAAAGCCCGGCACTGTCCGCGACGGCGGCTCGTTCGTCGATCGCGTCACCAACATCTCGTGCTGGAACACCCTGATGGACGAGGCCGCCTACATGAACAAGCGCTGGAACGACTTCAAGGTCGCCTAATAGAGCGCTCTCCACATACCCCGATGCTCCGTCCGTGGCGGCGGGACATCGGACACTTCAGGCTCTGGTGGAAACTCTGATATGAAACTCAGTCGAAACGTCACTGGCTGGCTCAATGTCCTGCCGCTGCTGCTCGTTCTGATCCCGTTCTTCGTCGTGCCGATCATCGTCGTGCTGATCGCCAGCTTCATGAAGACGGATGGCTTTGGCGGGCTGTTTCCGAACTACTCGTTCGACAGCTACGTCACCGTGTTCACCTCGTCGCTGACTTTCAACCTCTATTACGAGACGTTGAAATTCACCCTGCTGACGCTGTTCTTCACTGCGATTATCGGCTTCTGGGTTGCCTACTTCCTGGTGTTCCACGTCAAGAGCAAGCTACTGGCCATGGGGCTTTTCCTGGTCTGCACAGTGCCGTTCTGGACGTCGAACATCATCCGGATGATTTCCTGGATCCCCCTGCTCGGCAAGGAGGGGCTGATCAACAGCGGGCTGATTGGCGCCCATGTGATTGACGAGCCGCTCGAATTCCTGCTGTACTCTTCCTTTGCGGTTGTCGTGGCCTATGTCCACCAGCTGACGATATTCATGATCGTGCCGATCTTCAACTCGATGTCGCGCATCGACAAGCGAGTGGTGGAGGCTGCGCTCGATGCCGGCGCCAGCCGCTGGGACATCATGCGGCTGATCATTCTGCCAATGTCCAAGAGCGGGATCGCGCTGGGCGCCATCTTCGTCGTCTCGATCGTCATGGGGGACTTCTTCGTGGTCAAGATCATGTCCGGCGGCGGCTCAGCCTCGGTGGTCGGCGCCTTCTATGAGGATATCGGCGTGCTGCAATATCCGAGCGCTGCAGCCAGCGCCATCGTGCTTACGGTCCTGGTCATGCTCATGGTTGCAGCAATCCTGCGCATCGTCGACATTCGCAAGGAGATCACCCAATGACCGACATGACGGCATCGCTTTCGGCTCTCCCGATCAAGGCTCGTGTCATCCGCCCGCGTGCCAGCGGCCGTGCCTGGACCTTCTATGCGCTCAGCGCTTTCTTCACGCTCTATGTCATCGGTCTTTATGGCCCGATGATCTCGATCTACATCCTGTCGTTCCAGGACCTCAAGGGAGGGCTCGTCTTCCCGATGCGCGGCGTCTCGCTCTACTGGTTCGAGGAACTGTTCATGCAGTCGCGGGCCGGCGATGTCAGCGGCGCCTTCCAGCGCTCGATCATCCTGGCGGTGCTGGTCACGGTCATCACCGTGGTGTTCTCGTTCATGGCCGGTCTGGCATTTCGCCGGCGGTTCTGGGGCGATACGTTCGTTTTCTATCTGATGATCGGCAGCCTCGTGGCTCCCGGTCTGGTGCTCGGCATCGGCATCGGCCTTGCCTTCACCATTCTTGGCTTCGAGGCCAGTTGGTATACATCGGCGCTCGGTGCGCAACTGTCCTGGACGCTGCCGTTTGGCGTGCTGGTCATGTTTGCTGTCATGTCGCGCTTCAACAACGAGTGGGACGAAGCCTCCCGCGATCTGGGCGCAACGCCGATGCAGACCATCCGTCTCGTCGTGTTGCCGATCCTCGCTCCGGGCCTAATTGCGGTAGCCCTGTTCGGCTTCACGCTCTCCTATGACGAATTTGCCCGGACGCTACAGACCGCGGGGCCTCTGAACACGCTGCCGCTGGAGATCTGGAGCATGACACTGAATGTGACCTCGCCGTCGCTCTATGCCCTAGGCACGGTTTCGACTGTTGTTTCCTTCGTCATCATCGGCGCCAGCCTGGGCTCGATCGTCTGGCTGCAACGACGTCGTGCGGCCGCTGGCCGAGGCGAGCACTGATATGGAGAAGTCTATGAAAAACACAAAGGGCGATATCGAACTCGCCGGCATTGCCAAGAGCTACGATGGCCAGACTTATGCTGTCGATGGTATCAACCTGAAGATCCCGGATGGCGCCTATTGCTGCCTGCTTGGCCCCTCCGGCTGTGGCAAGAGCACGATCCTGCGCATGGTCGCCGGACATGAGGATCCGACCGTCGGCGAGATCCTGATCGGTGGCGAGAACGTGGTGGGCCTGGCGCCGCTCGAACGTCGCACGGCGATGATGTTCCAGAGCTACGCGCTGTTTCCGCATCTCTCCGTGCGCGATAATATCGCCTTCGCCCTGCGTGTCCGCGGTCTCTCCAAGGCCGACCGTTATCTCAAGGCTGATGCGATGATTGAGAAGGTTCGGCTGGCCGAATTCGCCAACCGTCTGCCGGCTCAGCTGTCAGGGGGGCAACAACAACGCGTGGCGCTCGCCCGCGCCGCCATCACCGAACCACGCGTGCTGCTGCTCGACGAGCCACTGTCCGCGCTAGACGAGCATCTGCGGATCCGCATGCGAACGGAACTACGCCGCATGCAGCAGGATCTCGGCATCACATTCATCCATGTCACGCATACGCAGCTTGAAGCCATTGCGCTGGCCGATATGGTCGTTGTCATGGACAAGGGGCAAATTCGACAGGCCGGGCCGGCGCGCGAAATCTATGCGGCGCCGAAGGACCGTTATGTCGCGGAATTCATCGGCGGCCAGAACGTCCTGTCCGGCAAGGTCAACTATATCAACGGCTCAAAGGCCACGATGGCCGGCAACATGTTCAGCGAGATTTCGATCCCGCTGACGTCGAGCCGCAAGCTTGAAATGGGCCAGCCGCTCGACATCGCCGTCAGGCGCGACGACGTCGAACTGATGCGCCCCGAACATTCTGCCATTCCCGCCGGATCGACCTCGGTCGAGGGCACGATCCTCGGCGTTGAATACCAGGGCAATTTCGTCAAGGTGATGATGGCGGCGGCCGGCGAGGAAGAGTTCGTCGCCTATGTACCGGAGCGCCGCTTCTTCGAAGACGCGATGACGGTCGGCGATCGGGTGATCGCCGTCTGGCAGATCGACCGCACTCAACTTCTCGCCTAACCGGAGCCGCTGCCATGGACATATCCTTTACCCTGAACGACCGCCCAATGAAGGTGGATATCGATCCGTCGACGCTTCTGGTCGAGCTGATCCGCGAGACGCTGTCGCTGACCGGTACCCATGTCGGCTGCGACACCAGCCAGTGCGGCGCCTGCGTCGTCCATCTCAACGGCGAATCCGTCAAAAGCTGCACGCTGCTGGCCGTGTCTGTGGATGGTGCTTCGGTCAAGACTGTCGAGGGCCTGTCGAAGGGTCCGAATGCACTGCACCCGATGCAGCATGCCTTCCGTGAGAACCACGGCTTGCAATGCGGCTTCTGTACACCGGGCATGCTGATGGCCTCGATCGATCTCGTCAAACACAATCCCGATCCATCCGAAGCGGAAGTCCGGGAATGGCTGGAAGGCAACATCTGTCGCTGCACCGGTTACCAGAACATCGTCAAATCCGTGATCGCTGGCGCCGCTGCCATGCGTGACGCATCGTAAGGGGGCAGGAACATGGCAGACGTCATCGGCATCGGGCTATCACCCAAGCGCAAGGAAGACCTGCGTTTCATCACCGGGCGCGGAAACTATGTCGCCGACATCAAGCGGCCGAATATGGCGATCGGCGTGTTCGTCCGCTCGTCGCATGCGCACGCGATCATCATATCGATCGATGTGACGGCAGCGCTCACACAGCCCGGCGTCAAGGCTATTTTCACAGGTGAGGACCTGAAGGCCGATAATGTCGGTGGGCTTCCCGTCGGCTGGGGCATCCGCGGTAAGGATGGCAGTCCGATGAACGAGCCGCCGCATCCGCCGCTCGCCACCGGCAAGGTGCGCTACGTCGGCGATGCCGTCGCCTTTGTCGTCGCCGAGACCCAGGAACAGGCGGAGGAAGCTGCGGCCTTGGTCGAGGTGGATTACGACGTGTTGCCGGCAGTGGTCGGCGTGGTTGAGGCACTGCAGCCGGGTGCGCCACAGATCTACGACGACGTGCCCAACAATCTCTGCTGCGACTGGGATCTCGGCGATGCCGAAGCGGTCGAACGCGCTTTCCAGACCGCCGACCATGTCACCCATATCGAGCTCGTCAATCAGCGCCTGGTCGGCAATCCCATGGAGCCGCGCGCGGCCATCGGTGAATATGATTTCGCCAATGGCCAGTACACGTTGTGGACCACCAGCCAGTTTCCGCATGTCGTGCGCCTGCTGATGGGTGAAATGGTTCTGCATATTCCGCAGCACAAGCTGCGGGTCGTCGCACCCGATGTCGGTGGCGGCTTCGGTGTCAAGCAGTTCCACTATGCCGAAGAGGCGATTGTCACCTGGGCGGCCGGCAAGCTCGGCGGCGCGGTCAAATGGGTCTGCCAGCGCTCCGAAGGTTTCATCTCCGATGCGCATGGCCGCGATCATGTGACCGAGGCTGAGCTGGCGCTCGATGCATCCGGCAAGTTCCTGGCGATCCGCGTCAAGACCTATGCCAATATGGGCGGCTATCTCTCGACCTTCGGGCCAAATATCCCGACCAATCTCTATGCGCCACTTTTGTCGGGGGTCTATATCGTTCCCTCGATCTACTGCGAGGTCAAGGTGGTGTTCACCAACACCGTGCCTGTCGATGCCTATCGCGGTGCCGGCCGGCCGGAAGCGACATTCGTGGTCGAGCGGCTGGTGGACACGGCCGCCCTCGAAATGGGGATCGACAAGATCGAGATCCGCCGTCGCAACATCATCCCCCGGGAAGCCTATCCCTATCAGACGCCGATGCTGATTGAGTATGACAGCGGCGATCCCGGCGCCTGCCTCGAACGGGCCGAAGTGCTGGCCGATGTTGCCGGCTTCGAAGGCCGACGCAGCGAGGCCGCCTCGCGTGGCAAATATCGCGGTCTTGGCATTTCCACCTACGTCGAAGCCTGCGGTCTGGCGCCCTCGCGACTGGCCGGCTCTCTTGGTGCGCGTGGCGGGCTCTATGAAAGCGCCACGGTGCGTGTCCATCCCTCAGGCGCCATCACCGTGCTGATCGGCACCCATAATCACGGCCAGGGCCATGAGACGACATTTGCACAGATCGTTTCCGAACGTCTGGGCGTGCCGTTCGAAAACATCGACGTCGTGTTCGGCGATACCGACAAGGTACAGTTCGGCATGGGGACCTATGGTTCACGGTCGCTCGTGGTTGGTGGCTCGGCACTCAACAAGGCCAGCGACAAGGTCATCATGAAGGGCCGCAAGATCGCAGCCCATCAGTTCGAGGCTTCGCTTGAAGATGTAATCTTCGAGAACGGCGAGTTCTCAGTTGCCGGAACTGACAAGAAAAAGAGCTTTGTCGAAATCGCCGGCTCCGCCTATGTGCCCTTCGATTTTCCGCTCGAAACGCTGGAGCCGGGTCTGGAAGAACAGGCCTATTACGATCCCGTCAACTTCACCTATCCGGGTGGCGCGCATTTCTGCGAGGTCGAGATCGATCCCGATACCGGCATCGTCAATCTACAACGTTATACCGCCGTCGACGATGTCGGCACGATCATCAATCCTATGATTGTCGAGGGCCAGTTGCATGGCGGCATCGTCCAGGGCATCGGCCAGGCGCTGTTCGAGCACGGCGTTTATGACGATGCGGGACAGCTGCTTTCCGGCTCGTTCATGGATTACTGCATGCCACGCGCCGACAACCTGCCGCAGATCGTCGTTGAGCCGCTGTCGACCATGTGCGCGCACACGCCGATGGGCGTCAAGGGTTGCGGCGAATGCGGCACCATTGGCTCGCCGGCGGCCGTGATCAGCGCCGTCGTCGATGCGTTGCGGCCGCTCGGCGTCACCCATGTGGATATGCCAGCGGCACCGAACCGAATCTGGAACATTATCCGCAATTCTCGCGCCAGACTTGCGGCGGAATGAGAGGTCAACGATGAAAAGCTTCACCTATCACAAGCCTGAAACTATCGCTGACGCCGTGGCAGTGTTGTCCATGAGCGAAGCCAATCGCCCACTTGCCGGCGGCATGACGCTGCTACCGACAATGAAGCAGCGCCTGGCTGCGCCCGAGGCAATCGTTGATCTCAGCGCCATCGTTGGGCTCAAGGGAATCAGCCTCGAAGGCGACACGCTTGTCATCGGCTCGATGACGCGGCATGCCGATGTTGCCGTCTCCGAACTGGTTTGCAAGGCAATCCCCGGTCTAGCACTTCTCGCCTCCCGTATCGGTGACCAACAGGTTCGGCATCGCGGCACGATCGGTGGCTCGGTCGCCAACAACGACCCGGCAGCCGACTACCCATCGGCAATCCTCGCGCTCAACGCGGAAATCGTCACCGATAGGCGGACCATCGCCGCAGACGACTTCTTTGTCGCTATGTTCGAGACAGCGCTCGAACCCGGGGAAATTATCACCGGGTTCCGTATTCCGATCCCGGAAATGGCGGCCTATTCGAAATTCGGCAATCCGGCATCGCGTTATGCGCTCGCGGGCGTGTTCGTCGCTCGGACGAGCAATGGCGTTCGTGTCGCGGTGACAGGTGCCGGGTCGTCCGTATTCCGGCCCGCCGATATTGAGAATGCGCTGGCGGCCAATTTCAGCCCGGAAGCCCTCGACAGGATCTCGATCGACGCAACGTCGCTGGCCTCGGACATCCATGCCGATCGCGAGTATCGGGCCAATCTGGTGATGGTCATGGCAAGGCGAGCCGTGACGCTGGCACTGCAGATCGCCTGACGGGCGGCCATCCAAAGGCTCTGGCGCTCTGCGTCCGTGCCACTGCATTCAAGGAGTAAACATGATCGACGATACAATGACGGCTGGTGCGGTCTCCGCGCCGGGGGAACTCGCACGCCTTCCGGCTACTGAAATGCTGGCGGGCTACAAGTCCGGTCGCTTCGATCCGGTCGACGTCATGGAGGACACGATTGCCTCGCTCAGACGAGTGGACACGTCCTGCAACATGGTGGTCACCGACCTCTATGAAAGCGCACGGGAGGCCGCCGAGAAGTCAGCACGCGCCTATAGCGACGGCACAGCGGGCGCCATGGAAGGCATTCCGGTCAGCATCAAGGACCTCGTCTTCGTCGCCGGCGTGCCTGCCAAGGGTGGTGCGCCATCCTATGCGAATTTCGTTCCGGGTACCGATGGCCAGGTGGTGCGCAAACTCCGGGAAGCCGGGGCCATTCCGACCTGCAAGACCACCACCTGCGAATCCGGCTATAAGCTGACGGCCGACAGTCCAGTCAGCGGCGTCACCCGCAATCCCTGGAATCGCGATCGCACCAGCGGCGGCTCTAGTGGTGGCGCAGCCGCAGGCGTTGCCGCCGGTGCCGGACCGATTGCCATCGGCACCGATGGGGTGGGGTCGATCCGGGTGCCATCCTCGTTCTGCGGTGTCTTTGGCCTCAAGCCGACATTTGGCCTCGTCTCGCGTGCGCCGGGTTTCTTTCCTCCTTCCTGGGGGTCGCTGGCGCATACCGGGCCGATCACCAACACGGTCGCCGATGCGGCGCTGACGCTGCGAACGATTGCCGGATATGACATCCGCGACGCCGCCTCGTTTAGGAGCGCGGTCGGCGATCTCTCGCCACAGCCTGCCGTTCAACTTGTCAGGGTCGGTGTTTCCAAGGATTTCGGCTATGCCGCCGTCGACCCTCACGTTTCAGCGGCCTTCGATGCCGCTGCGGCTGCCATTCTCGGGTCGAATGTCGATTTTGTGAATGCAGAGTTCACCCTCGATCCGGATATCCTGGCTAAGGTCCTCAAGCCGATCGCGTTTACCGAACAGGCTTCGTCGGTCGGCGCGAGACCGGACGAGGCTTTCGCGGAGTCTGACGAGGAGTTTCGCCAGATCATCACAGAGGGCCGCAGCTTCAGCGGCATCGACTACATGACTGCCACGCATCTGCGCTCAAAGTTGCGTGGCCAATTCGTCGAGTTGTTTGCGAATGTCGATGTCCTGCTGACGCCGACGGTATCGGTCACCGCCTTTAAGGCCGGGACGCTTGGCGTCGATCTGATCGATGGCAGAAATGTCGACGTGCATCTCGGCTGGTCGCCGTTCACCTGGCCGATCAATCTCGCCGGCCTTCCTGCTGCTTCGGTGCCTTGCGGCTTCGATCCCGACGGGTTGCCGATCGGCCTGCAGGTCATCGCGCCATGGGGCCGCGAGGATATTGTCCTGGCCATCGCCGCCGAACTCGAACTGCTTCGGCCATGGGCCGGCAGCAAGCCTCGCCTCTAACTTGATACAGACCTGATCTCCGGCGGTTGTCCGACCTCCTGCTCGATGCCCAGATAGTGGGCGAGATATTCATGCAGGGCGTTGGCTGCCGCCGATTTCGTGCCCGGCGCCTTGTAGAGCAGCAGATCCACCTTGGGCAGTGCCGGAAAATCCGTGCCGGTGCCGATTTCACGCAGGCCCGGGACCTTGGCGCTGCGGCCGAGAACAGTTACCGCCATCCCCGAGAACACCGCGGCCTGAAGACCACTGACGCTCTCGCTTACGCAGGCGATGCGCCAGTTATGCTGTGCCGATTCCAGTGCGTCGATCGCATGATCGCGGTAGATATTGCCCGGCGGCAGCAGCGCCAGCGGCACCGGGTTCTCCATATGGGCATCCGAATGATCTCCAGTCAGCCAGACGAGCTGTTCCTGCCGCACGATCTGCCCACCGGAAAAGTCATTCATGCGCGTCACCAGCGCCACATCCACCTCGCCCTTGTGCACGAGATGCACGAGCGGGGTGGACAGGGAACACTGGAGCTGCACCTGAACACGTGGAAACGCCCGCCGAAACAGCGCCAGGATCGAAGGCAGCAGGAAAGATGCATAAAGATCAGGCGTTCCGAGAATGACCTGGCCTTCGATATCTGGCGAGGCGAGCCGTGATAGCAGTTCGTCGTGCAGCCGCAGGATTGATTTGGCGTAGGAAAGAACCAGCGTCCCATCCGGTGTTAGCACCATCCGCCGCCCATCGTTGCGAAAGAGATTGGAGCCGCAAATCTCGTCAAGGCGCTGCAATTGCAGGGTAATCGCCGGCTGCGTCCTGCCGAGCCGGCGGGCTGTTTCGGTAATATTGCCAGTCTCAGCCACGGTATGCAGCGAGCGCAGCATCTTGATGTCGAGGTTGATGAGATTCATGCAGGCGACATTCCATGTTGAATGAGACCTTCCCGATGCAAGAATGATTCCAGAGTCGGCGTCTGACACCTTTGCGCCGCCCGGCGAGATCCCTGTCGGCAGATGGATAGACGCAGGCCACGTGGCACCTCTCCAACAAGAGGCGGAACTGGCGGAAAACGGCAATTCTCTCACTGCTCGGAATTGCCCGCGTCAGTGCTGCCGGCTACACCGCCATGCACTACGACGTGGTCGGGAATTTCACATCGCAGTCCGCGGTTGCGGAGATGAATGAAACCAATCAAGTCCTGTAGGACCGTGTTGCACGGATCAAGTCGCAATCAGCATTTAGCCTTTCAGCAAATGGTCAGCTGACACGCTCGTAGTTTGCCCGTCCGAAGGCGGACACGCTGTGAACCTTCAGTTCTGTGCTGTCCACGATCAAAGTGATCAGCTTGTCGGACGCACGGCCCTTTCGTGCCACCTTCAGGCTCTTGCCGCGCCGTGAAAGGGTCGAGAAACCCGGCACCGGCAGGGCCAACCCCATCGGCTTGGCAATTGGCCGCATAAAGCCCTGGGTCTGGCGCAGCGCCAAGCGAAACGCAACTCGCAGGGTCAGACAGATCTCGATCGCAAGATCGGAATGCTTGCGCTGTCCGCCTCGCGTCTGGCGCCGTGCCGACATCCATTCTTGCGCCACATCCTCCGAAACCCAGATCGCCTCGACGGCGAAGGCCCTCGTCATACGCCGGCCAGTTCGTAACCCGATACCGCCCTTCTGGAATTTGCCACGACGGCTATCGTGAAACTTGTAGGGCATCAGACCGGCTCACAGTTTGGAAAAATTCGGCAATAGCTCCCCAACACGATTCATGCAACACGGGCGTCCAGATACCAAAGGGCGAGGGCGAGCTGAGGCTCGTTTCCTTCCTCGACCTCATCGAGAGAGGAAAGCGTTACACCCAGCAATCGAATTCCCTTTTGAACGGGAAAGATCGGCGCTGTCTCCGCCTTAGGCGTCCAGCCAGTTTTCGAGCTTCAGTCCGGGATATGCCAGGAAGTCTCGCGTGTTGTTGGTAACCAGCACGGTATTCAAGGCGATTGCATGCGAAGCAATTAGCTTGTCCAGATGATCTTTCTTCCGTTCCCCCGTCGCCATACGAATGGGCCCATAGGCGCGCGCTGCCGCGATCCCAAAAGGCTCTACCGTGATCAGCTCGGCCAGGGCTGCAAGATTATCGAGTTCCCGCGCCGGATCATCGGATACGGAAACGCCATACTCGAGTTCCGCGAAGGTGATGGCGGACATCACCACGTCACCGACATAGCAGCTGGCAAAGCGGCGGGCGACTTGCTCCGGCTGGTTCTTCATCAGGTAGAAACACATATTCGTATCGAGCATGTAGCGCGCCATCAGATCTTGTCCCGCTCGCCTTGCTCATGGGGCTCTCTTCCGTCACGCATGAAATCCGTAGAGAAGCGGGCAAAGACGTCCAGAACGCCGGCGAGGGAACGATGCACCGGACGGATGCGAAGCTCGTCGCCCACGCGCTCGATCTCCAATTCGACATCGGTCCGGTCGAAGGCCAGTTCGGCGGGGATACGCACGGCCTGGGAATTTCCGTTCTTGAAAGCTTTGGTGGTGTGCATGTGCATTATCCTTGTGTGTACGTGGATGTACGATACACCCTCGGCGCTTTGATGTACATCTATTTGTGTGTACGGCGGTATATTTCCTTTGCAAATGGGATGGCCGAGGCTTTGGTGCATGAGTAATTTCTGAACGGTTCGGCGATAGCAAACAGGATCGCAATCAGCTTGATCCGGGTGCTATGCCGTACTAACACAACGCCGATCGTCGTCATCACATCGCAAAGATGAAATTCAGGGTGGCGAATTGGCCGGAGTACGAGGCAGCCTGCGTTTGTCTGAGCCTTCGGAAACGAGCGTTAAGACAGCGAAGGTCCCAGGCAAGAAGCGGGTCACGCGAGTAGAAGCGGCGCCGGCTATTGCCGAAACACCCGCCACGGCAAAGGGTCGCATCAAAGGGCCGAGGAAAGCCAAGTCCGTCGCTCAAGCCGAAGTCCCGAAACTGGCGCCTGCCACGGCAGGCGACGAGATGTCGGACCTCATCCAGCTCGAGGAAGAAAACAAGCGACTTCGCGCGGCTCTGGCCGAAAAGCTGCAACAGCTGCCGATCCGGTCCACGACGATGTTAGCCAATCGAACGATTTGGCTGAGACAGAGAGCGAACCCAGGAAAGCCGCGCCGGTATCGCTGCCGCCCGACGTAGAAGAGCAAGATGTCGGTGCGATCGATGCGCAGCACCAATCAGGTTCCGATGTGCGAGCGTTGGCGGCTCCTGCACGCTGGCGAATACCGCAAGGCTGGACGGGCCGCGCGGCGATAAAACTAGATCAGGATGCTATCTTAAACGGTACCCTCGGTGCAGGGCCCTCACGTCGTACTTTGGCCCAGGGCCGACAAGCCAATGTCGACGAATCAGCGGAACAGAAAGTCGTATTCCAGCCGCTCCAGCAAAAGTCGCTCGACGGATCGAATAGAAGGCTTGCCAAAACATGGCGCGCAGAAGCTTCTCAGGCACGATCGATGGCCGCCCGATCGGTGAATAGAGCGCTGCAAACTCCCGTCCCAGCAAAACGAGCGCGTCGTTAGCGATCTGCCGGATTGCCGGCGTATGATCACGACGAACACGATCCTCCAGATCGAAACAGCTGAAGAGTTCAACCGTCCTCACATCGCTGCTGCGCATCCATCAACTCCGAATCTCGACAAAGCCAGTGAATCACGACCAAAGTCTTTACGCCAGGGCCGCCTTTTCAACTACCTGCTAGGTCTCGTCGGTCGATCCAATGGCGTCAGCTAAGGTCAGTGCGTCGGACACATAACGCTGAAGCCTCCCTGCATCCGGCGAGCCGGCCCGCTCTCCCATCCAGCCGATATAGGTCAGACTTCGAAGGCACATGAAGAGCGGCAAAGTTTTAAGGGCGCTGTCCGGCAACGGCCGCACTGCGCTGTATCCGCCAATCAAGGCCGTCTCTATGAGGGCGTAGTGGGGTTCATCCCGGTTCTTGAACAGGGCAGTGGCGATGTCGAACATCCGCCAGCCGTAACCTCCATCGTCGAAATCGATCAGCTGGATATCGTCGCCGTCGACGAGCACATTTTCCCGGACGAGATCGGCATGGATGAGGCCATAGTCGAGCTCGAGAGGGGACAAACCATCAAGCTGCGTGCGCAGGAGCAGGCGCAGAGCGGACAGGCGCTGGTGTTGATCCGGTGACAATCCAGCGCAATCCCAGAAGCGGCCCCAAAGCGGCTGTTCGCCCAGCAAGCCGTCACTATCCCAGACGGGACGGTGGAAAGACGATGGCGGCGTCCAGGTGTCGGTTGCCACATGCATCCGCGCCATGGTTCCCCCTAGGGCACGGAAAATGGCGCCAAGTCGTTCTGGTGAATGCGCTAGCGGCACGCCTGACTGGCCGAGCGGAATGCCGGCCATCCAGCTGACGATATCGACATGCTGAGCGTCGAAATCCGGCGTTGCTGGAAGAGTAACGATGTGCCGCCCGTCCGGCGTGGCAATCGGCGCGGGTACGCGCATATTCGCCTGCCGCAAGGCCGCCGTCCAGGAGAGTTCCGAGGCCAGTGATTGCTCGTCGTGATAGCCCGGTCGATGCAGCCGCAGGGCTGCCGGTTCGCCGTTCTCAAGGCTGATCCGGAAGACCGCATTCTCACGGTGTTTCAGGAGTTGCGGCGTCTGCGCGCCAAGACCCCAGTGGACGAGCGCTTCGCGTGCCCGCGCATTTAGCGCCGCCATGAAGGGAGCTGTTCCGTTTTCAGACATGGCCGCCTTCACAGTTCGGACAGGACATCGTCGAGGGTCGACAGCATCAGATCGGCATTGTCCTTCGAGAACGGCATGGGCGGCCTGATCTTGGTCGCACACTGATGGATGCCGAGCTTGCCCATGAGCACGCCACGTTCACGCATGTCATTGATGACCTTTGTCGCGAGGTCCGCCGCCGGGGTCTTTTCCTTCCGGTCAAGAACGAGTTCAGCGCCGAAGAACAGCCCGCTGCCGCGCACGTCGCCGATGACGTCGTGTTTTTCCGACAGTCGCTTCAGGCCGTCTTTCGCGTAAGCGCCGACGATCCGGGCATTCTCCATCAGCTTCTCATCTTCGATAACGTCGAGGACTGCCATGGCCGCGGCGCAGGAAACCGGGTTGCCGCCGAAGGTGTTGAAATAGCGGAAGGCCTTGCGGAAGGCGTTCAGTGTGTCGGCATTGGCGACCACGCCGCCGACGGGATGGCCGTTGGCCATCGGCTTGCCGAGCGTCACCACGTCGGGCACGAAGCCCGCGCGCTGGTGGCCCCACATATGGCCACCGGTGCGTCCAAAGCCCGGCTGCACCTCATCGGAGATAACAAGGCCGCCCGCCTTGCGCACGGCGGCGATCGCCTTGTCGAGGAAGCCAGGCGGCAGATCGGGGAAACCTTCATTGGCGAAGAAGGGGCAGATGATCAACGCCGAGAAACCGTGTGGACTGTCCTGTAGCGAGGCGATCGCCTTTTCCACTTCAGCGGCGAAAGCTTCCGCAAAGGCTTCGCCGGGAACACCACCCAACGGCCGATAGCTGTCGGGCGCCGGCACGTGACGGACATGGCCGCCGAAGCCGCCGACCGGCGGCATACGCGTGGAGAGCTGCGATACTGCCGTCGTGTTGCCGTGATAGGTGTGATCTGTCGCGATTACGCCGGTCTTCCCGGTCACTGCCTGCGCCATGCGCAAGCCAATGTCATTGGCTTCGCTGCCGGTGCAGGTCATGATCGCGGTATCGAGGCTCTTATCGAAGGTCGCCGTCAACCGCTCGACATAGTCGAGGATACCTTCGTGGAGGTAGCGCGTATGGGTGTTGAGCGTCGACGCCTGGCGCGTGATCGCGTCGACCACGCTCGGATGGCAATGGCCGACATGTGGCACGTTGTTGTAGCAGTCGAGATATTTCCGGCCGTCACCGTCCCACAGCCAGACACCTTGTCCACGCACGAGCTGAACGGGATCGTTGTAGAAAGTCGACATGTTGCGGCCGAGAAGCCGTTCCCGGCGGGCAAGAAGCGTTGCGTTCCCGGTCATCTCATTTGCCTCCGCTTATAGCCGTCAAACCTTCGTCAAGTGCGGCAAGAATTCGGTTTACGTCGGCTGTTGTGATAACGAGAGGCGGGGAGATAATGACGTTGGAGCCGGAGGTTCGCACCATGACGCCTGCCTCATAGGCCACATCCTGTAGGCGCTGGACGGTGTCTTTAGGCGCCCCCGTCTTCTTCTCGCGATCCGTCACCAGTTCAAGCGCGCACATCAGCCCCTTGCCGCGGACGTCGCCAATCAGCTCGTGCTTGGTCTGCAGGGCTTGAAGGCCAGCCAGCAGTTCGTCGCCGCGCGCACCGGCATTCGCCGCGACATTTAGACGTTTCGTTTCTTTCAACGTTGCAAGTGCTGCTGCAGCGCCAACCGGGTGGCCGGAGTAGGTGTAGCCGTGGCCGATCGTGCCGACGGTGTTCTTGTTGGCTTCGAAGGCCTCAGCGATCCTGTCGGCGATCATCACTGCGCCGAAGGGATAATAGCCGTTGGTGATGGCCTTTGCGGTGGACATCAGGTCGGGCTTGACGCCCCAGAGCCGCGATCCGGTCCAGGCGCCCGTGCGTCCGAAGGCGGTTATCACCTCGTCGGCGATGAGCAGGATACCGTGCTTGTCGCAAATGGCACGCATCAGCGGCATGAAGCTCTCGTGCGGCACGATAATGCCGCCTGCACCGAGCACCGGTTCCATGATGAAGGCGGCGATCGTGTCAGCGCCCTGAAACGCAATCTCATCCTCAAACTGCCGGCCGATGGCCGCAGCGATCTCTGCCGGATCGTCCGTGCCGAAAGGGTTGCGGTAGGGGTAGGGGGCAGCCAAATGGAAGACGCCTGGCATCAGAGGCTCGTAGTTGCGGCGATTGTTAGCATTGCCGTTGACCGATGCGCCGCCGAAATGGGTGCCGTGATAGCCCTTCTTCAGCGCCACGAACTTGGTGCGTTCCGGCTGACCGTTGACCTTATGATATTGGCGAGCCAGCCGTAGGCAGGTCTCCACCGAATCCGAACCGCCGGAGGTAAAGAAGGCACGGCTCAGGCCGTCATCCCTGAACCATTCGGCAAGCTCATAGGACAGTTCGATCAGCGGCGGATTGCTGGTACCGCGAAAGGCCGAATAGTAGGGCAATTCCTCGAGTTGATCGCGGATTGCCTGTTTGATCGGATCGCAGGAATAGCCGAGATTGACGTTCCACAAGCCGCCGACGCCATCGAGCACGGTCTTACCGTTAACATCGGTAATTTCGACACCGGCCGCCGCCTTGATGATGCGTGGCGGGTTTGCCAGCATCTCGGCCGGGTGGGCCATCGGGTGCCAGACGTGCCGGGCATTATTTTCGGTCAGGAAATTGGTTTCGCGCATGTCGCGGTCCTCTTCGTTCAAAGTCCAAGCATGGAAAGGGCGCGGGCATAGCCGTCCGCGGGGCGCATAACATCGAAATGGACGTTTGGAAGCCCCACAACTTCGGCGCCTTCGATGTTCTTCAACTGATCGTCGACAAAGACGCAGGCTTCGCGCGGCAGGCCGATACGCGAAATCACCTCTTCGTAAGCGCGCGGATCGGGCTTCAATATCTTGGTGTAGGTGGCATCGACGATCACATCGAAGAGATCGATCAACGGGAAGCGCCTACGGAACTCGACGCCATAGAAAAGATCGAGTTCGTTCGACAGAATAGCGAGCTTGAAACCCGCTGCGTTGGCGCGAGTAATTGCTTCGCGCGCTTCCGGGCGCAAAACCAGCTCCGCTTCGGCGCCGCGTGCCCGCTGGACGAAGGTCTTCATATCGCTCCAGTCCTCGCCGACGAGCCGACCCACTTCTGCCGTGCGGATCATCCAGTAATCGCGCTCGGTGATCTCGCGCTTTTGCATCGAGACCCAGAGCGGATCGGTCGTAGTGTCGAAGGGACCGCGCCATGTCAGCGTGCCGGAGGCAAGGCCCAGCGCCCGTTCGGTGATGTCGTGGGTTTCGAACAGTGTGCGCGTCACGACGCCGCCGAAGTCAAGAATGAGTGCGCGATCGCCTGTCATGGTTTGCCTTCCGGAATGATGCCTTGCGATACCCAAGCATCGAAAACGGCGAGGGCCTTTGTGGAAAACTGAGGTGAATTGATATGAGCATCGATCTCGTGAAAGGTGACGGAGGCGGGGATTGCCAGACGCATTGCATCCGTAAATGCCTCAAGCCCCTCAGGATCGTGCAGCGGTTCGCCCGGTTGATCCCATTCCTGCACGCCCGCGAGCGGCAGCAAGAAGGCGACCGGCGCCTGTGCGACGGCGAGTTTTTCGCCGATCAGGACGGCCGTGGCACGGCGACCATCCGGTGACGTGGTCACGGAGCCGATCAGCCGGTTGTGGGCGTGGTACGGCCGGTCGGCAAGGGGTGCAGGCAGCGGCTGCCACGCCGGAAGATCGACCATGTCCGCCGCGCCGGGCGCGACAATCTGCGGGATGCCCGCGCGGCCCGCATTTTCCATCCGGTCAGGTCCGGAGGTGACCACCGTCCCATTCTGGTGGTTGACGACCTCCTGCATGCAGAAGTCGAAAACGGCAACAAAGCCATTCTGAGCGGCAATCGCTTCGAAGGCGCGACCGCCCATGCCCGTCGAGTGAAACACAGCGACTTCATATCCGCGCTTTTCAAGCTCGGGCTTTAGATGTTTCATATATTTGAGGCAGGTGGAGCCGAGCGACGTCATACCGATCAACGGCCGGTTTGCCCTGGGTCTCACACTGGAGCGCGTGGCGCCGACGACGGCGCCACAGGCCTGCGACAGAACGGCGCGGCAGACATCGTTCAGCCCGTAGAGCCCGCCGGCCCAAAGGATCATCATCAGATCCGGAGCAATGCGTTCCGGTGGCACGAGGTGCGAATAGGCGATCGTCGAAACCACGAACTTCGGCACGCCGAGAGGCAGTGCCGCCGCCACGTCCAGCGCGAGATCCGTGCCCATGGAACCGCCGAGAATGATGACGCCGTCGGCCTTTCCGGTTGCGTGCAGCATGCCGACCAGGGCGCTCGCGCCTGTCGACATCAGCGACATGGCCGAATTTTCGTCTCCGCTGCCGATGATGGCTTCGATGGAGGTACCTGCCGCTTTGGCAATGTCATGCCGCGAATAGTCCGGCTTGTAAGGCGGATCCGACAGAATGCTGACATCGACCATGACCGGCTTTCCGCCGGCCTGGCTGATCATGGTTGCCATGAATTGCAGTTCGTCGGATTTGGTATCTCCCGTTCCGATCACGAGAACGCTTGGTATGCTTCTATCTTCTGGTGAAGGTGCTCCGAGGCTCATTCAACCGGTTCCCTTTGTTTGCGTTCTTGCTCCCGAAGGTCGTTCCGACCCGTAGTATTTTTCTGAGATGCGTTTGGCTGTGTCGGCGACGGATGCGCCGAAACTCTCGAGAGTGCCGGCACTCGCGCGCGCCAGCGGCGCCGCGATGGCAATGGCGCCGATCGGCTGACCTGCTGGCGAGCGGATGGGTGCGGCTGTGCTGACGACGCCGATTTCGAGGCCCTGATTGCTGATCGAATATCCGCGCTCTGCCGTCTCAGCCACCAATCTGCGGAAGGCTGAAGGGTCTGTCACAGTATGCTCGGTGAAGGAGTTCAGGGGCTGTGAAAGAGCTGCCTCTATTTGCTGCGGGCCGGAAAAAGCGAGATAAGCTAGGCCTGACGCCGTGGCGTGAAACGGCAGGTAAGTGCCGATGTCGACGATGACCCGGTGAGCGCGCGGCGAGTCTTCCACATGGATCGTCGATAGTCGTCCGCCGGTGAATTCAGACAGATGAACGGTCTCTTCCGAGGTCTCGGCGAGGTCTTTCACGAAAGGAATAGCGATGCGCAGGAATGGGTAGCGCGCCTCGCGAATTCGCGCGAGACGCACCGGCGCTGATCCTATCCGATATTTGCGCGTCTCGTGATCCTGCTCGACGAAGCCGTGCTTTTCCAGTTCGACAAGCAGTCGGCGGGTCGTTGCTTTGTCCAGTTCGCAGAGACGGGCGATATCCGTCAGGCCTGCTTCGTTGTTCAGTTGGGACAGGCTGTCCAGCAAGGACAGGGCTTTTCCGACGGTGCTCATGCGGCTTTCCTCTTTTGTCCGGTCCATCTTCTTGCTGATGCCGGATCGGTCGATGTGTGCACCTGTCTGGTTCTCAACCACACGCGTTGAAATCCTTCGTTTGAACGCAAACTAGTTAACATGCGAAATAACTTGACAGGTGTGGCAATTGTTTGCAAGTCTATATTTGAAGCATAGGTTCAATATATGAACCATATGCGCTGACAGTCGCATGACCAAGAGCAAAAACAAAATCGTGTGCCCATCAGTCCGGCATGAATGCAAAGGTCGTCGACGGGAGAATGTGTTCCCCGCGGCGCGCTCGGATAATCGCAACAAGGGGAACGTTAGCGACATGGACAATCAACTCTCAACGAGCGCAGGGGAAAACCGGCTGCGCAAAAACAGTCTCGGCGTTGGCGCCGTGACATTTTTGGTGGTATCGGCGGCCGCGCCGCTGACGGCTGTGGCGGGGGGCGTTCCGCTCTCCATGCTGCTTGGAAACGGCGCGGGCATCCCGCTGACCTTTCTGCTGGTCACTCTGATCCTGCTGCTTTTCGCGGTCGGTTATGTCGCCATGGCCCGCCACATCCGCAACGCCGGTGCATTCTATGCCTACACGGCGCAGGGACTCGGCGGCATGATGGGTGGAGCCGCGGCACTGATCGCCATCCTGGCCTATAATGCCATGCAGATCGGGGTCTTCGGTCTCTTCGGCGCAGCAACTTCAGGCCTGTTCGCCGGCTTTGGCCTGCAACTACCCTGGTGGGTCTGGACCTATATCGGCATCGCGGTCGTCGCCGTTTTCGGCTATCGCCGCGTCGATCTGTCGGCCAAGGTGCTAACGGTTCTCGTCATCCTCGAATATCTCGTGGTGCTGGTCATCGATACAGCAATCCTCTTCAAGGGCGGCGACAGCGGCCTCTCGGCCGTCGCCTTCACGCCCTCGGCGTTCATGACCGGCACGCCGGCAATCGGTATCCTCTTCTGCTTTGCCGCTTTCATCGGCTTCGAAGCCACCACGATCTATAGCGAGGAGGCCCGTGAGCCACACAAGACGGTGCCGCGTGCGACCTATATCTCGGTGGTGATCATCGGTCTTTTCTACATGCTGACCTCTTGGCTGATGGTGAATGGCGCCGGCGCCGACAAGCTCGTCCCGGAATTGCAGGGCCTTGCCGATCCGACAACCTTCCTGTTCGGACTTGCCGAACGCTATGTTGGCCACTGGATCGTCCTGGTCATGAACATCCTGTTCGTCACCAGCCTCTTTGCCGGCGTGCTCGCCTTCCACAATGGCGTTGCCCGCTACATGTATGTCGCTGGTCGCGAAGGTCTGTTGCCGAAATCTGTCGGTGTCACCCATCCCGTATTCCAGAGCCCGCATGTCGGCTCGGTGATCCAGACGATCATTGCCGTTCTCGTCATCGCGCTCTTCGCTTTTACGGGTCAGGATCCGGTGCTGGCACTGTTCTCGTGGCTCACCAATGTCGGCACGCTTGCAATCATCCTGCTGATGGCGTTCACCGCATTCGCCATCGTGGCCTTCTTCAGCCGCAATCCTGGCCTTGAAAACAATGTCCTCGTGACCAAGGTGCTCCCTGTTATCACCGGGGTTATCCTGCTGGCGCTGGTTGTCTATATCGCCATCTATTTCGGCAGCATTGCTGGTGCGAGCGGCTTCCTGGCCGTGTTCCTGCCGGGACTGGTGCTGATCGCCGCGATCATCGGCTTTGCCGCTGCCGCACGGCTGAGGTCGGCGGATTCCGTCGGCTTTGCGCGACTTGGTGCAGGTCAGGAAGCCTGATCGGAAACCGGACTATCATGGCGGGCGTCTTGCCCGCCATTTTCATTTGCGAGGAATTGAAATGCAGGACAAGATCAGTCAGCTCCGGATGCTTACCGTCGCGCCGCAGTCGTTGTTCATCGGCGGGGCATGGCGAGAACCTGTCAGCGGCGGCGCAATGGACGTCATCTCGCCGATAGACGGAAAGAAGCTGACGACGATCGGCGACGCCGGTGCGGAAGATGTCGATCTTGCCGTCAAGGCAGCACGCGCCGCATTCGAAAGGGCTAGCTGGTCGAAAGCCGCGCCTGCCGAACGCAAGAAGGTGATGCTGCGCATTGCGGAGTTGATCGAGCGCGATGCGCTGGAACTCGCCGTGCTTGGTGTGCGCGACAACGGCACCGAAATCACCATGGCGCTAAAGGCGGAGCCGGGCAGTGCAGCTGCCACCTTCCGCTATTATGCCGAAGCCGTCGACAAGGTTTACGGCGAAATTGCCCCAACATCCGAGACTGTTCTTGGCCTCATCCACCGCGAGCCTATCGGCGTCATTGCCGCCATCGTGCCATGGAATTTTCCGATGATGATCGGTGCGTGGAAGGTTGCACCGGCGCTGGCCGCCGGCAATTCTGTCGTGTTGAAGCCCGCCGAAGGCGCCTCGCTAACGCTGCTGAAACTTGCCGCACTTTGTGCGGAGGCCGGGTTGCCGGAAGGCGTGCTGAATGTCGTTACCGGGCGCGGGGCCGTCACGGGCGAGGCGATCGGCCTCCACGGCGATATCGACGTACTGGCCTTCACCGGCTCCGGTGGTGTCGGCCGGCGCCTGCTCGAGTATTCGGCGCGCTCCAACTTGAAGCGCGTCTATCTCGAACTTGGCGGCAAATCGCCAAACATCATTTTTGCCGACGCGCCTGATCTCGATCTGGCCGCGAAGGTTTCGGCCTATGGCATCTTCCGCAATTCGGGTCAGGTCTGCGTCGCCGGCTCGCGGCTGTTGGTTGAGAGATCGATCCACGAGCAATTCACCGCGAAGGTCGTAGCCATCGCCACGCAGATAAAGGTCGGCGATCCGCTGCTGCTTGCGACCGAAGCCGGCGCCATATCGAGCGAAATCCAGCTTGAAAAGGACATCGGGTTTGCAGGGCAAGCCCTTGCGGAAGGGGCCACTCTGAGAGCCGGCGGGGCACGCATTCTTCAGGAAACCGGCGGCTTCTACATGCAGCCGACCGTCTTCGACGTGACACCGGAGATGACACTCGCGAAGGAAGAAGTATTCGGCCCGATCCTGTCTGTCATTCCCTTCGACAACGAAGAGGAAGCCCTGCGCATTGCCAATTCGACGGCCTACGGACTGGCGTCCGCGGTGTGGACTGCCAACCTGTCGCGCGCCCATCGTATGATGCGGGGCATCAAGGCCGGGATCGTCCATGTCAACACTTATGGCGGTGCCGACAATACGGTTCCGCTTGGCGGCGTTCGCCAGTCCGGGAACGGCCACGACAAGTCGCTACATGCGATGGACAAGTACCACAATCTCAAGACGGGCTGGATCCAGCTGTAGTTTCGTTGATGTTGGTAGGAGCAAGGTGGCAAAAACTTGTGATCTGCCGAGGCTCTATTCTCAGCCGGATGAAAGTTCAGTGGCAGGTCACGAAACAAAGTCCATCATAATAGATAGGTGTGCTCTATTCGAAGAAGGAGTCGCTGTCGCAGATGCAGCCAGTTAGCCGTAGACCGCCTTGCAGACCGCCTCGCACTTGTCGAGATCCAACCGACCGTCGGTCCGAACGCCCGATTCCATGTCGATCCAATAGAGGTCGTCCACTGACGCTCCGATCATGGCGACGACATCGGCAGCCGTGCGCGGATTAATGCCGCCGGAATAACCGCAGAAAGGCCCTGATTTCGGAAGAACAGGCCAGTTCCTTGGGGTCAATCCAGTGCCGAAGGAGATATCGAACAGCCAGTCCAGCCGGGCTTCGTCCGGAAAGACATCCTTGCACTGTAGCATTGTCCGGATACCGAGCCGGCGGCCGAAACGCCAGGTATTTTCGGACTGCTCGGGTGTGCTGCCGGAAAAACTGTGATTGACCTGAACCCGTTGAAATCCGGTAAGATCGATCGACACCGTCTCCGCGTCGGCGATCTTCTTGGCCTCCGCGCCGCAGACATGCGCTGCGAGACGCAAACCTCCCGCCGTCAGAAATGCCTTGCGTGCGTCGGGGTGGGGAAACAGCGGCATGTCGGTTTGCTTTTCGTCAACCAGGATGCCCCATTCGATCGGATAACGGGCTGACAGGCGCTGCAAGCCGGCAAGCAGCGCCGGATTGTCGATGCCGGTAAAGGCAATAAAGGCGGGGGGCTGTGCCACTGGGCGTCCTCTTTTCATTGTCGCGGGTATAGGCATCCTAGCGGTGGATTTTTAGGCAGTTGCCTCAATAGAATTCAACTCTAGTGGTACGTACCAAAACTGTCAATAGTGGATATATTACGGGGAATACCCATCAATTTGGCCCATTGAGTGGCTTCTTCAGAATGTCATTGACAAGCTGGTACGTACCATATATCGGTTCTCGAGATGGTAACTCCAGAAGAGAGCGTGCCGATGGACGTCAGAATTGCGATGGGCTGTTCGCTGCAGGCGCTCACCAAAGGTGTGGGCGTTGTATCGCGAGCCAGGACGTCCGAGCTCGTCATCCGATGACAAGCTTGCTGAACCAGGCAACAAGTCTTCAATCGGACGGTCCAGTCGCGGCTTGCTCCGGCGAGGCGGCTCTTGTGGGAAAAGGTTCGAAGCTCATGTCCGAGGCAGGCACATCTAACAGCGCTCCGATCAAAGGGCCGCTGTATCAGCAACTTGCAGCAAAGCTGCGGGCGGAGATCGAAGGCGGGTCCAGAGGAGCGAATGAACCTCTGCCGTCCGAGCGAGATATCGCCGTTCAATACGTGATGAGCCGGGATACGGTTCGCAAGGCCGTCAGGCTGCTTGAGGAGCAGGGCTTGCTCTATAGCGATCATGGACGGGGTACCTTCGTCGCGCCGTCATCGGTCCGGGAAATGTCGCGGTTTCTCGACAGCTTCTCGCAAGACACAGAGAAGCGTGGCGGCGCTCCTGGTCAAACCATCTTGTTGGTCGAACAAATGCCGGCCAGCATCGCGGTTGCCGGCGTTCTCAAGGTTGAGCCGCGCCAGACAATCACGCGGGTAAAACGAATCCGCACGATCGATGGCGTCCCGATTGGTCTTCATGACGCCTATCTCGCTCTGCCGGGGGGAGCGGCTTTGACGGCGGAGGATCTCGCCCGATCGGGGTCACTTTACAAGCTGCTCGGCAGCCGTTTCGGCCTAAATGCGGCGGAAGGCCTGGAAAGCATCGGATCGGTCGCGGCCAACATGGAGGATGCTACGCAGCTTGGTGTTGCTGTCGGAGCGCCGTTGCTCCTATGCGAGCGCATCACTCTCTCCGAACGGCGACAGCCGATGGAGTATTGCGAGATGAAATACGTGTCGAGTTACCGCTACACGGCACGCGTCAACAAAAGCAGCCAAATACAAAAATAAAGCAACCTTAGAGGGGTTTATCATGGGAATGATCAATTTGGGCGCCGCCCTGCGGCGCGCACGCGACATTGCTTTGTCTGGCGGTATGGTGGTGATCGCGTCGATAGGGGCGGCTCAGGCGGCTGATATCACCCGCCCGCCGGAAAACATTGTCTACTTCGTTAACGGCACGCTCGGCGACAAGTCCTTCTTTGACTCCGCCGAGAGGGGCGTCCAGCGCGTCAAATCGGAACTTTCGGTTCAGACCCAGACCGTGGAGGGTGGCGTCGATCCGACTCGCTGGGAAGGCGCCCTGACCGATCTCGCCGAGGGAGGAGACTACGACACGATCGTGCTGGGCACATACGCTATGGTTCCGCTCGTCGAAAAGATCGCCCCGCAGTTTCCCGATATTCGCTTCATTCTGTTCGACGGCGCCGTGGACTACACAAAATGCAAATGTGGCAACGTCTACTCCATCCTCTTCCGGCAGAATGAAGGTGCTTTCCTTGCAGGGTCGCTCTCCGCACGCCTGACGAAGGCCGGGATCGCAGATATTCCGGCAGGCAGTGCGCTCGGCACGGTCGGGGCCATGCAGATTCCTGTGATTGACGACTTCCTCGTCGGCTTCGAGGCTGGCGCCAAGTCAGTGCTGCCTGATGTAAAGGTGCTGAAGCAATATGCCAATTCGTTCTCCGATCCGGCGACCGGCAAGGAGATCGCCAAGGCGCAGTTCGGCGATGGTGCCAGCATCGTCTTCCAGGTTGCCGGCGCCACAGGGCAGGGCGTCATTGAGGCTGCGGCGGAAGCCGGACGTTATGCCATCGGCGTCGATTCCGACCAGGCGCTGATCTACCAGACGTCACGGCCGGATACGGCCAAGCGCATCGTGACCTCCGTCATGAAGAACGTCGACAACACGGTCGTGCGCTCCATCACGCTGCTCAAGGACGGCAAGTTGCCGGTCGGCACGGCGGAATCGCTCGGCCTGAAAGAGGGCGCGATCGGTCTCGCGGATAACCAGTTCACCAAGGCGATCGTCCCCGCTGTCGTCATGGCCGAAGTCAACAAGACCAAGGCCGACATCATCGATGGCAAAGTTAGTGTGCCGACGGCCTTCTGACACGCAAGCGGCTTCATCCCAGTAAGAGGTTTGTCAAATGGACCATCATTCTTCTGGCATTGGCACAATGGCGCCGGCCATAGAGTTGCGCAATGTCAGCAAGCGCTATGGTAAGGGGACGCTTGCGAATGAATCCGTGTCGTTCACCATCGAGCGCGGAGAAATCCACGCCATCTGCGGTGAAAACGGCGCAGGCAAGTCGACGATCATGAAGATGATCTACGGCCTGATCCAGCCGACATCCGGCACGATCCTGGTCGACGGCGTTGAGCGCAATTTCAGCCATCCGAGACAAGCAATCGCCGCCGGTGTCGGCATGGTGGCACAGCACCTCAATCTTGTGTCGTCCTTCACCATTGCTGAAAACGTCGTTCTTGGCCAGGAGCCGGTGGGGAAGGGGGGACTGCTTGATCGAGAAGCTGCGGTTGTTGAGGTCAAGCAACTGGCCATGTCCTTCGGGCTCGACATCGATCCGACGGCGCGGGTCGGCGAAGTCTCGATCGGTATGCAGCAGCGCACTGAGATCCTGAAGACGCTCTATCGGGGCGCTCGCATCTTACTGATGGACGAGCCAACCGCCGTGTTGACGCCGCAGGAAACCGACGAGCTGTTCGCCGCGATCCGTAGGCTAGCGGCGTCCGGCGTCACGGTCGTCGTCATCACCCACAAGCTTGCCGAAGTGAAGGCAATTTCGGACCGACTGACAGTGCTGCGTGACGGCCGGGTGACCGGACAAGCCAACACAGCCGATATCGACCACCGTACAATCGCCGAGATGATGGTCGGCCGCCTGCTGGCGCCGCAAATCTTTCAGCGCGTCGAAGCGATGGGTCGACAGCCACGCGTTCGGGTGCGGCACCTCGGCTTCGTCAACGCACAAGGCAGCGTTCGCCTTTCCGATGTGAATTTCGACGTTGCCGGCGGCGAAATCCTGGGCATCGCTGGGGTCGAAGGCAATGGCCAGAATTCACTGGCTCGGGTATTGAGCGGGCTGTCTGCTCCGCACGCCGGAAGGGCGGAACTCGACGGTGCTCAGTTTACAGGCACAGGTGTCAGAGCCGCACGTACATCGGGTGTGGCAACCGTTGCGGAAGACCGTCTTGCAGAGGGTGTGGCCGCCAATCTCGACATCGAACAGAACATTGCCGCGACCAGCTACTTCGAGCCCTCCTTTTCCGCGTATGGCTGTCTCAAGACCGGTGCGATCGGCAAACGCGCCAACGACCTGATCAAGGAATTTGACGTCAAGACCGCATCCAGCAAGACACCGGTTGGCACATTGTCTGGCGGCAACATGCAGAAGGTTGTCATGGCCCGAGAGATTTCCGGCGAGCCTAAATTCCTAATCGCCGCCCAGCCGACACGCGGCGTCGACATCGGCGCTGCCGGCTCGTTGCGCGATCAGCTCGTCGCTCTGCGCGATCGCGGGGCCGCGGTGCTGCTGATTTCCGCCGATCTCGAGGAGGTGCTCAGTCTTTCCGACAGGATCGCCGTCCTCTTCAAGGGCGAGATCGTTGCGCATTTCCGCGCCGACACAGCTGATCAGCGCGAGATCGGCCTCTACATGACCGGCCTCAAGCGGCAGCCGTTTGCGACAGCCAAGCTCGAAGCGGCCTTCGCAGCCGATATGGAAGGCGTTTTGGCATGAGCGCGGCATCAAATTCTTCAGCAGTAGCGGGGATTCGCGCGCAGGCCGTGCGCCTCGTCTTCGTGCTCGCTGCTGCTCTCGCCTGCGGTTTCCTATTGACGGCTCTGGTCAGCAAGGAGCCGCTGAAGGCCTATGGCGCGCTCTTGACCGGCGCCTGGCCAGACTTCGGCTGGAACAGCGCCAGCGGATTCACCGTCCGACGCATGACGCGGCTGGGATCACTGATCGAAGATGCAACGACCCTAACGCTGCTTGGCCTTGCCGTCGCCATCCCATTTCGCGCCCGACAGTTCTCGATGGGTGCTGACGGACAACTCTTCCTGGGCGCAATCGCGGCGGCCACCGTCAGCCTGATGCTCCGCGGTCCGGCATTCGTCGTCATTCCAGCTGCGTGTTTGGCAGCCATGTCCACGGGCTTTCTCTGGGGCCTGCTTCCAGGCGTACTCAAAGCACGGTTCGGAGCCAACGAAATCGTTACCACGTTGATGTTCAACGTCATCGCCATACAATTCTACAGGCTGATCATCACCTATGCGCTGCGCGATCCGTCAGCCGGCTTCATCACCACCCCACCTTTTCCCGATGCCTCGGTCCTCATCTCGCTGCTGGCGCGCACCAATGTGACGATGATGGCATTCTTTGCTCTCCTCGCCGCCGCCGCCGCCTGGCTCCTGATCCGGCGGACCACTGTCGGATATGAAATCACCCTTGTCGGCGAGAACACGAAATTCGCCGAACAGGCGGGTATTCCGGTCAAGCGAGCGACGGCCCTGTCGATGGCCTTAGGCGGCATCTTCGCAGGCCTTGCCGGCTTCCACATATCGAATGCTCTCTTGAAATCCTTGCCGGTCGATCTTGCGCCGGGTCTCGGCTTCGAGGGTATCGTCGTCGCGTTGCTCGCCCGTAACAATCCGCTCGCGATCCCCGTTGTCGCTATCCTCTACGCCTACCTTCGTGTCGGCGCGCAGGTGATGGAGCGTAGTTCGGACGTCACCCGTGAGATGGTCATGATCATTCAGGCCTTCATTATCCTGTTTGTCGTCGCCGAGCGGTTCGGTCCGTCGCTGCTGACGGGTCTAGTGAAATCCCGAGCTGCCCTCAGACCGACAAAGGAGGTGCGGGCATGACCATGGAACTGGTTGTCTGGGGATCGTTCTTCGGAACATTGCTTGCCGCCATCCTGCGCGCCTCCGCACCGATTATACTTGCAGCATTCGGCGGTTTGATCTCGGATCTTGCCGGCAGCGTCAATATCGCACTCGAGGGCATCATGCTCGTCGCGGCCTTCTTCGGCTGCGTCGCCTCGGCCTATTCGGCGATCTGGTTTCCCGACGCGCCGCTGTGGCTACACCCATGGGTCGGCTGCTTTGCAGGTGTTTTCGTCGGCACGTTAGTCGCCGGTCTGCTGGCGGTATTTCACCTTGAACTCGGTGCAGATATCATCGTCGCTGGCGTCGGCGTCAACATCCTCGCCGCCGGCCTGACAGTGTTCTTGCTCGTTTCGATCACCGGCGACAAAGGCTCGACCGCGACGCTGACCAGCTATGCGCTACCATCGGTCCACATCCCCTTCGTCGACAATGTCCCGATCGCCGGAACGATCCTCAACGGCGATGGTCTTGCCGGCCACAACGTTATCGTCTGGGTTTGCTTGCTGGTCGCGCCACTGTTGGAGCTGCTGCTTTATCGTACCCGTTTCGGCCTGAGGCTGCGCGCTGTTGGCGAGAATACCGATGCGGCGCTGGCCGCCGGCATCTCGGTCCGGCGCATGCAATACGCAGCCCTGCTGCTGAGCGGGCTGCTCGCGAGCCTCGGTGGGCTGTTCCTCAGCATGGGATACCTCACCTTGTTCCAGGCCGACATGACCGGCGGGCGTGGCTTTCTCGCTTTGGCGGCGGTGTTCCTCGGCGGCAGGCGGCCATTGGGCACGCTGCTCGCCGCCGTGGTGTTTGGCGCGTCGAGCGTCTTTGCGGCACGGCTGGGCAGTTACAACGTGCCGAGCCAGATCGTCTTCATGATCCCGCCGGCGCTGACGATCGTTGCGCTGGTCTTCTTCAACATCCAGCAGAAAGCCCGGATTAATCGGCGCGTCGCCCGAGCAGCCAGTATTTTGCGGCATGCTTAGAGCATGAAACCGAAAAGTCAGAAGTGGTTTTCCGAAAAGATCAACTTACTCCAACACGCAAAACTTCCACCATGAAAACAACAAGAAACGGACCAGGGATGACAACGAACAAGTATTATGATCCGATCCTCGCTTCCCTCATTCTCGGCGGCATCGGCGATGCGCTCGGCGCGCCGACCGAAATGTGGGGGATTGACGAGATCTTTGCTCGCTACGGCGGCCTGGCTGACCGGTTCGAAGAGCCGACGCCGGACACGTTTGCCGGCTCCAATGGCGGCAAGCGTGGCGAAGTCACCGACGACGCCAGCCAAATGTATTATCTTGCCCGTGCCATGGTGAAGGCCGGCGGCGATCTTGATCAAACTGCCTGGATCGCTTGCCTGCTCGATTGGGCCGATACCTCGCCAAAAGCCAGCTTCATGGGCCCGACCACGGCGGCGATCGTCAATGCATTGCGGAAGGGAGAAAACCTCGATCGGGTCAGCGTTGTCGGAACATCAACACGCAAGCTGACGACCATCGGCATTACCAATGGCGCCGCGATGCGCGTTGCGCCGGCAGGGCTTATCCATCCCGGCAACATCGCTGCGGCCTGTGAGCAGGCATTGGTTACCTGTCTACCATCGCACGACACCGATGTTGCCATCGCATCGGCCTGTGCGATCGCCGCGGGCACTGCGGTAGCTTTGGTGACAAACGAGGCCGATGCCGTCGTCAAAGCCTGTCGGGAAGGTGGAGTGATTGGTGTGCGGCTGGCTAGGGAACATGCGCGCGTGCCGCCGGGCGCGCGCTTCTCACCCCGGCTGGACTTGGCGCTGGAGATCGCCGTACGCTCCACGGACGACCGGCAATTCATCTACGATCTCGAATCCACGATCGGCGCATCAATGCTTGCCACTGAATCGGTGCCATCGGCCATCGCCATCTTCGCTTATGCCAAGGGCGATCCCCTGCGAACGGTGGCGTTGGCGGCAAGCGCCGGCAATGATACCGACACGGTCGCCACCATGGCCGGCGCGATCGCCGGGGCCATGGCGGGCACGGCAAAACTACCGCAGGCGCTTTACCGCGAATTCGTCGCGGTCAATGATGCGGAATTCCATTTTGAGACCCTTGCCGCCGAACTGGCGGAAATTGCCGTTGGGAATGCCTGACATGTCCGACGAACGCAGTGAAGCGTCCCTGTTTTCGAGCGCCGATGCGAGCCGCTCATTCGATCTGCTCGCTTATGGCGATCCGAATATCGACTATGTCTTCGAGACTGCGCGCGTGCCGCTCGCCGACGAAAAGGTTCTGGGCCGCCGTCTTGGCACGTTCGCCGGTGGCACCGCCGCCAATGTCGCCGATGCGGCAAGCCGACTCGGCGCTCGTGTCGCCTGTTATGGCCGCGTCGGCGGCGATGCCGATGGCCGGTTGCTGCTTGCGGCAAACGACGGCGCCGGGGTATCGAACATCTTCCTGCGGGTCGTTGACGAGCCGACATCGGCGGCGATGATCGTGATCGACCGTTCCGGCGAAAAGGCGTTGGTCTATGCGCCGATGCTGCGCGAGCCTGTAGACGAGGTCGCGCTTTCGGCCGCGCTCCAGCAAAGCCGGCTGCTCTACACAATGCCCTACGATCTCGATGAATTCCGGCAAGTCACGACACTTGCCCGCACCGTCGGCGTTGCAGTTGCGATCGACATCGAGGCGGCAGTTGCCCCCGATCGCGAGCGCCTGGACGCCCTCTTGGAATGTTCCGACGTCGTTTTCATGAACGCCGGCGGCTTTCGCGCTACTTCTGATGCGGCGATCACGATCGACACCGTTCGTCCACTATTGGATCGGGGTCCAAAGATCGTTGTCGTCACCATGGGTGCTGCCGGCGCCATCGCCTGCGATCGAACCACATCCGCGGAACATCCGGCTTTTCCGGTTAAAATGGTCGATGCCACCGGCGCAGGCGACTGCTTCAATGGGGCCTTTCTGGCCGCCTGTTTCGATGGCCGTTCACTCAGGGACAGCTTGGCCTTCGGATGCGCCGCGGCTAGTATCGCAGTCTCCGCGATCGGCGCACGCACGGCTCTGCCGAACAAGGCGCAGGTAAATGCGCTGCTTGTGAAGCAACTGTGAATCCGCACCGAATGTTGACCATCGTTGACGGATGCCGCTTGGCAGAACCCTTTGATACAACAGGTGGTCACCGAGACGGCAACTGCTTGGGAAGCACCAATTTTTGAACCGGCACGAGGTTGACGCCATGATCCGTGGCGTATTTTCGCAGAGAGTTGACCAATTTAAATCAAGCTGCAGTCCAGTTCCAAAGAGTGTGGTTAAGCATTTTTGACATGGTATAATCTGTGGGTGGCCATCCCGGATCGGCCGAAAGGGGCTCACCGCTGAAAGCTTCATCGCCGGTTACCCTGACATCACCCGCTAACAACGTCGAGAGTAAAATTCTCTCACCGTTTTGCCGTAGATCTATTCGAGGTTTGGTTTCGACATCCCATCGCCAAGATCACCACGATGTAGCGGCGCGGTGCTCATTCTGGCGTATTGTAGGACATGACGAGGTTGATTCCGCCAGTATTGAGAAGGCCCCAGTAAGATCCGTTCACATGTCGCAAACGGTCCGGCTTGAAGGGAATTGGATTGCCATTTGGCCAGGTACGCTCCAGCGTCGATCGGAAGATGTCGGCCCAGAAATCGACGCTGAGAAATGCGTGATAAACCCCCGTATAGACCAGCGCCTCGTTGTCCGTCTGAAAAGCGTCTGCAACGTGCGGAAGGTAGCGAAATCGTTCCGGGATGAACCTGGTCACAGGCAGTCCGAAGAACGCCGCTTCATCAAGGGTTCCCGAACTCAGTCCGACAACGCGCTGAAGGGACTCGTCGCATAGAAGCTCGTACATATCGATATCGCTGTCGACGCGAGGGATGCCATGATGTTCGAGGAACGTGGCCAGCGACGGACTTGGCTGAGGCGAGAAGGGGTGGGGGCGAAAGGCGATGGACCCGATCCTGGCAAGTTCCGCTATTCTGTCTTCATGATCAAGCAGGCTGGCGATCCGTCCGTCATGGATCAATGACGCGTCGAATGGGGTCTGACCGACAATCAGCGTCTTGCAGGATGGTCTCTTTTTGTTGAAAGCGCTACGCCGGATCGCAGTCGCCTTGTGGAGTCCGACATGGAAATCGACTTCCTGGCCGGATAGCGCATATGACGCGATTGCGGCCGATATTTCGCTGCGGTTCGACGAAAATCCAAAGAATATATCGTCGAGAAACCGCAATGGATGCCATCGTAAGTCGACAAAGGGTATGTCCAGGCGGTTGAGTATTTTGTGCAGTAGCGGGGGAATCTCGAAGCCTACCACCAATGAATTTTCGACGTGGGGCAGGAACAAGGCACAAAGCGCGTCTTTCGCATCGGCGGCGAAGATCCTTGCCCAATTCGCAGCGTTCGCGTCCAGACCGAAGGCATCATAGACGGCCTTGCCGTCGAATGGTGATGTGTCGTCCCATTCCAATATGTTAACCGGCAGGCGGGTTGCCGCCGATATCTGTGGCATCAGCATCGCAGCGAAGAAATTTGTGTTCGTCGCGAATCCCTTCCGTGACGTTTTTTCACCCGTGACGCGCAGCAGGTCCGAGGTTATGACAATCCGTTCGGGTTGCATACGGCTATAATCCCCTTTGAAACGCCCAATTCCCTTCCCGCTCTCGCGGTTAGATCTCTCAGATATCCGCTGGCCGAGTTAATATGAGCTACCCGTTCCCGCCGGTCCAACAAACTTCTTCACTTCCGATCACGCCTGCCGCCAGTCAATCAGTGTTCCTGTCTACTCCGAAAACAAGCGCAAGAGAATCATGAAGTGGTCCGATCGACGCCGGGCCGAATTGGCTAATTGCCCGTTAGACTGTTCGAGTTGAGACGATATTCACGTATCAAGATCACCCCATTACCATCGAAGAAAACAGCTCGGTTCAGCCAATATTGATCGGGCGCCTTTTGCGCCAGCAATCCTTTTGAAAGCAATTCCTTAAGGCCATCCTGAAATGAGATCTGTGTTCACCCTATATCAAAACCTAAGCGCTTAGCGGTTTCTTTCGATCGCTAACGAATTGAACTTGCAGATCGCCGCGCTTAATCAGTGGTTGAAGTGTCCACGTCGATTTCGATCGACTGTCCTGGCCCCGATCAGCTATCCGGCAATGATCTTATTTCGCGCCATCTAGCCGGTTCGCCTCGGCTCTACGGAAATTGGTGATTTTGGTGGTAGCCCTTAGGGCTATTGAAGTCCGAAAAATCCGGAATTATCTTTTTCTTTTGTCGTTCCACTTGGAGGATGAAACGATGAGAGACCAGAGGATAAAGCAAACCGACGAACCGCTGACATCCCGAGATCTTGGCGTCTGCCAATCGGTCCACAACACCGTATGCGACGAGCAGAAATGTGCCCCCGGCTCGGAGGAAGCCAACAGGGTTGCCGCCATAACCATCCATCTCTATCGCCAAGGCGTCAGAGACGAACAAAAGCTACTTGAGCTGGTACGGGCCGCACGCGGTATCCAATTTGGCCGCGAGGATGCCAAGCGGGAGCGAAAACCGCTGGCCTAAAGGCCGTCACGCCCGCGCTATAGCGAACAGGGACGCGATTGATCTGTGAGCGGGGCGGCCAGGTGTCGCTGTGAGGGGACACGGGGTGACACCTGGCCTTCTCGAGATGTCTGCGCAGGGAGGGGGCAGACTAAGGCGAACGTTCGTCCCGCAGAAATGTTTCCACGCTGCAGCGCTTACATCTCTCACCTCCAGACGGTGCGCGGCCTGGCACGACAAGACGCTGGAGGTCTCCCGGTTGGCTGTCGGGCAGCGTCAACCGCCTCGGCGGATCTGATCTCAGACCCTTCGCGCCTCTTCTCGACGAACTCGGCGTTTCCCATCGACACCAGCGCCGTCGCCACGAACAACCCGCTCGGCCACAACGCCTTTGCCGACAGCCCCGAGCTGCTCGGGCGGCGGCTGGCCGGGCAGAGCATGGATGGCGGCAAGGTATGCGTCGCGGACCAGGTCGGGGTCATTGCGGCAAATTTCGCGGGCTCGGCGGCGCATTTTGCCGACGCGGCGCCAGTCGCCGTCATCAGGCCGCAGGCGCGAGGGATCCTGAAGGAGGAGCTCTCCTCAGACGGCGCACCGATCGAGAATGGGCGACCTGTGTGATCGGTGCACCGTCGGGGGAGTGGGGCGCCCAATGCTCCGTTCACTCGGCACCCATCACTGATTGAATCAACGTCTCCTTGGCCGACTTAAGATGATCCCGACAGGCCTCCTCGATTCGATCGCAGTCGCGACTGAGAAGTGCGTCAATATAAACCAGGTGCTCGAGTACGGCTGCTCGGTTTCGCTGTAGCTCGTCTTTTTTGTTCCACTGATAGTGGTAGTGAAATATGAAGCTGATAACGTCGTAAAAGTCATCGATGAAGCGGTTCGGCGAGACCTCGTTAACGAGCCGGTGAAACTGATTGTCGAGACCGGAAAAGTCGTGGTACCGCGTCCCGATACTTTCGAGCAGGTCGCAGTGCAATTTTCTGAGCGCCCTTAGCTTTTTAAACAGCGGAGAGCTTTCGGGCAACTGGGCAAATAGCCGGGCCGACCGCAACTCGAACATCACTCGGATCTCGAAAAGCTCCAGGGCAAATTCTCTGGTGAAACCCTTGAATAGCCAGCCTGAGTTTGGTCGCTTTTCGATCAATCCAAATCGACTGAAGTGAATCAGGAATTCGCGTATCCCGTTGGTTGCGACCCCAAATTGCCGAGCTAGCTCAAGTTCATTGATGAGCGTACCCGGAGCGGTATCACCCAGCAGCATCCACTCCATGAACTGGCGTTCGACCTGCAGCATCTTCGATGTCGTTTCAACGTCCGGAAAATAGTCGCTGTCGTCGACAGCCCTGCCGACTATTCGGACGCTTCCGACGCCGGTGATAATCGAGCGGTGCGCCAATTCCTGCAAGACCTTGCGTATCGTGGTTCTGCTGACGCCCAACTTGCGTCTGAGCTCGTTCTCGGAGGGAAGCGGGTCTTGGTGAGCGACTTGGGCAAGCATTGCCAGTGTTTGATTCAGCGCCTGTTTGTAAACAGTATCGGTTTTCACGACGTCCTCCCCATCAGGCTTGTCCTTTGTATCTGAATTATTATCGATAAAAAACAACTTGACGAAATGCGGTTGATACTGCTTTTTATCGATAAGAACAACACCCGAGTACAGAGAAGAGCAGTTTTTGGCACCGACGCGAGCAGCGCCGGGCGGGGGGAAGACTTGCCCAAACCAAACAAGAATTCGAGCGGCGCCGCCGCGAGCGGTGATCCTGCGCCGCCGCTTTCAATGGCCGAGCCACGTTTTGCAGCGCTGGCTACTACGCTTAAGCTACTAAGCGTTGGTCCGGCGCTGATCCTGATCTTGTTGATCGTGGTACTCAGTTTCTCTTCTCCCTATTTTGCCACACCGCGCAATGTCAGCAACATCCTCGCACAGACCGCTGTAATTTCCGTGGTCGCGATGGGACAGCACCTAGTCATTCTGACCCGCGGCATCGATCTGTCGGTGGGGTCCAACCTGGCGCTGGCGTCCGTGCTCGGAGCACTTTGTTTCCACGCCGGAGGCGGTGCCGTTGCGGTCGTTGCGGTCATGATTGCCTCAGGGGCCATAGTCGGTGCGATCAACGGAGGCTTCTTCGTCTTCGGCAGGCTTCCCCATCCCTTTATCATCACGCTTGCCACACTGAGCATCGCCAAGGGGCTTGCGCTTGAGCTTGCCGAGGGAAGGGCGATACCTGGCATGCCAGAGGCCATAAGTGCCCTTGGCCAGGATGCCTTTGCCGGACTACCGGGATCCGTGTTCGTGGTTCTTGGGGTCGCCGCCATTTTATGCATTGTGACCCGAACAATGGTCTGGGGCCGCTGGATCTATGCGGTGGGAGGCGGGCCCATTGCGGCTGTACGGATGGGTATTCCGGTTTCCTGGGTTCTGGTTTCCACCTACATCATCGCGGGCGCTTGTGCCGGCGTCGGCGCCGTCATACTTGCAGGCCGTACAGATGCGGGCTCGCCGTTGTTCGGCAACCTGCTCGAACTCGACACGATCGCCGCCGTGATCATTGGTGGAGCAAGCTTCCTCGGCGGCCGCGGCCACCTCGGAAACGCATTGATCGGTGCAATCATGATCGGTGTGATCCGCAACGCGTTGAACCTATTGAACGTCAACATCTTCTTCCAGCTTATCGTTATCGGCGTGGTTATCATTGTCGCGGTCGAGGCTGACGTTCTTCGCAACTATCTCGAGGGCAGGGTTCGGGTGTTTCAGGCGGGGAAACCCCAATGAACGCAACAGGTGCTCACACCAATACCAACGCGCCCGCTCAGGACAATCCGGTACTGACCGTTCGCAATGCAACGAAGCGTTTCGGGTCGATTGTTGCGCTGCGCGACGTCAGCATCGCCGCGCGCCGGGGCGAGATATTGGCACTCCTTGGAGACAATGGAGCTGGAAAATCGACGTTGATCAAATGCATTGCCGGCGTCCATCACCTTGACGAGGGAGCGATAGCTATCAACGGCGTCCGGACAGTGTTGAGGTCGCCGGCAGATGCGCGGTTCGCCGGCATCGAAACCGTCTACCAGGACCTCGCACTTTTCGACAATCTTACACCGTCTCAGAATTTTTTCGCCGGTCGGGAAATTGCCGGACCAAAGTGGCTTCCGCTCGGACTTCGTTTCTTGAAGCAGCGGCAAATGGACGACGAGACCAAGGCGCTGTTGGCAAATCTCGGGGTTGTTCTTCCCAGGCTTGACGCGGTGGTTGCGATGATGTCGGGCGGGCAAAGACAAGCAATTGCCGTGGCACGTTCGACCGTTTTCGCCCGCAAGCTCGTGATCTTGGATGAACCCACCGCAGCACTTGGTCTTCGTGAGTCACGCCAGGTTCTCAATCTGGTCGCAACGCTCCGCGATCAGGGCAACGCGGTCATTCTAGTCACCCACAACATGGAACACGTCGTCGAACTGGCTAGCCGCGCCGTCGTGCTGCGGCAGGGGCGCAAAGTCGGCGAGCTCGTGCCCACCAAGGACAACAAACAGGAGCTCGTCTCGATGATCGTCGGGGCGTGATCGGAGTTTTGCGGCCCACTGCTATTCGGGTTCGCAAAAGCCTGGAGGCTTCCACGGGAAGTTACTCCAAACTCAAGGGGAGGAAGAAATGGGATTTAGAGGACGACTACTGGCGGGGTTCGCCATCGCCATCGCATTCGCGACCACGTCTGCTGCGGCAGACAAAGTCAAAATAGGCCTGATCACAAAGTTTCCGGTGCCGTTTTATTCGACCATGGAGGATGCCGCGAAGAAATATGCGGCCGCTCATCCGGAGATCGAGCTTGTTACGGGGCAGGGACAAGCCGCAACGGACATCGAGGGACAGATCGCCCTGATCGAATCGATGATATCACAGGGGGTCAAGGGTCTCGCGATAACCCCGGTCGATCCAACGGTCGCACCCGCTCTGGATAAGGCGGTCGCAGCCGGGATCAAGGTTGTTCTCGTCGACAACAGCATACCGGGTTGGAAAGGCCAGACGGCCCTGGTGTCGACGAACAATCTTAGCGGCGGCAAGATCGCTGGCGAATTTTTGAAGACCGTGCTCAAGGCCGGCGACAAGATCGCCGTTCTCCAGGGTGTACCCGGCGTTCCGGCGTTAGACGACCGCGTGACCGGAATGATGCAGGGCCTTGGCGACCTGAAAGTCGAGGTCGTCGACAAAGGCACGACCAACTGTACGCTCGAACTCGGCACGTCGGTCACGGAAGATATCCTGACCGCCCATCCGGACGTCGTCGCGATCTATTCGGCGTGCGGTCCTCCCGTGCCGGGTGCCGTCAAGTCGATCGCCAACGCCGGTATGGCCAAATCCAAGATCATCCTTGTCGGCTTCGACGCCTGCTGCGGCGAAATCGAGGCGATCAAATCCGGTGCGGAAACTGCAAGCGTCGCACAGTTCCCCGCCAAGATGGGCGAACTCGGCATCGACACCGTTGCCAAGGCGATCCGCGGAGAACCGGTACAAGCCAATGTCGACACCGGTGCTGGCCTCGTGACGCAGAAGAACGTCAAAGACTTCGAATAGCGCGATTTCGGCCCGGTTCCTGTTCGGCTGCCGGGCCGACGAACCCTAGTAGGGCAGCAGTTCGGCGATATCGGCTCAATAAGCAAAGTGGTGCATCAGAATGAAAGCGGTCGTATGTGTATCTCCCGGCGATTTAACCCTTGTGAACCGGCCTACGCCAGGTTCGCCGGTGCCAGGTTGGGCGCTTGTAAAGGTAAGCCATGTCGGCATCTGTGGCACGGACTACCACATTTTTGAGGGAAATCATCCATACCTCGCCTATCCGAGGGTGATGGGACATGAGGTTTCTGGAACGATACTGTCAGTTGGAGAGGGCGTATCGCTGTCTGTTGGGCAGGAGGTTGTCGTCAATCCATACCTGTCATGCGGTGCGTGCGTCTCTTGCCGGCAGGAAAAGCCCAATTGTTGTGTCAAGATCGAGGTTCTCGGCGTTCATCGCGATGGTGCGATGTGTGAAGAACTTCTGGTTCCCGCGGCCAATCTCTATCCGGCCGACGGATTGTCGCTCGCCGACGCCGCGGGTGTCGAATTCCTTGCGATCGGGGCGCACGCCGTGCGCCGTTCGCTTGCAGGGCAGGGAGCGCGCAGTCTTGTGATTGGCGCAGGTCCTATCGGACTGGGCACGGCGCTGTTTGCGCGGATTGCCGGACAAGACGTCACATTGCTCGACGTAAGCGCGGAACGATTGGATTTTGCCGAGCGGCAGCTTGGTTTTTCGGTCGTATACGACCCACGCGGATCGGCGGGCGATAGGGTTCTTGATCGCACCGCCGGCGAGGGTTTCGACGTCGTTTTCGATGCCACCGGCAACGCCAGATCAATCGAAGCGGCTTTCGCTCACGTCGCGCACGGTGGTGCCTTTGTGATGGTTAGCGTCGTCAAGGACGATATCACGTTCTCCGATCCGGAGTTTCACAAGCGCGAGATGATGCTGATCAGTAGCCGGAATGCCACACGGGTGGATTTCGAGCATGTCTCGGCGTCCATTTCGAGCGGATTGATCCCGATCGAGAAGCTCATCACCCACTACACGACGCTTGAAGACTGTCCCCGTGACATCGCCCGCTGGGTCCGCGAAAAATCAGGCCTGATCAAGGCGGTGATCGCCATCCATGGAGGGGCGCTTGCTGAACTGAAGGAATGACGCACCCGAATGAGCCCATCCGATAACGTTCGGCTTCGGAACAAGACTTTCCTCGAAAAATTGCGCATGGCCACAGCACGTAAGGCAGCCGGAGACTGAACCAGGTTCCCAAAACTGCCGAGGAACGTTACCCCTGCTTTCGGACTTTCATCACTCGCTTGGGTGTTAACCCTAAGTGACGATGCAGCCAACTTGCAAGCAGTCAGCGGCCTAAAGCCGGCCTGGCCCGCGCGTAATCAGACTAAAGTCTGAGGCTTCGCTGGACTGAAGTCCCAAGCTGGAACGGCTTGATGGAGTCGACGGCCATCGTAATCTTAACGTGCCAAGGCCAAAGAAGTGCGACATTTGCTGCGATCAGGCAGCTTGAAGGCGGGCGACGTCTCGCCAAGTATCCAAGGCTGCTGCTCGCAGTTGGCGATGGTGGGCGGATGGAATATCGTGGCGGGGAACGTTAAAGAGGTTGGCGATCGGGTCGTGGATGGAAACGAAACGCTGAAGCTGTCGCGCTGATTTGAAGCGCTTCATGATCCGCTCCCGTCGTCGGACGGG
>NZ_JBFRFF010000037.1:0-63942 GCF_052114685.1 Rhizobium sp. 2YAF20
TGCCCCTCCTGCCTGTCGCGCAAGACCAACCTGTGCACCGCCATTCGTTCGACCCAGGGTCAGGGCGTCATGCCCGACGGCACCTCGCGCTTTTCGATCGGCAAGGACAAGATCCACCACTATATGGGCTGCTCGACCTTTGCCAATTACACCGTTCTGCCGGAGATCGCCGTTGCCAAGGTCAACCCGGACGCGCCGTTCGACAAGATCTGCTACATCGGCTGCGGCGTCACCACCGGGATCGGCGCCGTCATCAATACTGCCAAAGTCGAGATGGGGGCGACGGCGATCGTCTTCGGTCTCGGCGGTATCGGCCTCAATGTCATTCAGGGGCTGCAGCTTGCCGGCGCCGACATGATCATCGGCGTCGATCTCAACAACGACAAGAAGGCCTGGGGCGAGCGCTTCGGCATGACGCATTTCGTCAACCCGAAGGACGTCGGCGACGACATCGTTGCCTATCTCGTCAACATGACCAAGCGCGGTGCCGATCAGATCGGCGGGGCTGACTATACCTTCGACTGCACGGGCAACACCAAGGTGATGCGCCAGGCGCTGGAAGCCTCGCATCGCGGCTGGGGCAAGTCCGTCGTCATCGGCGTTGCCGGCGCCGGCCAGGAGATTTCGACCCGCCCGTTCCAGCTCGTCACCGGCCGCACCTGGATGGGCACCGCCTTTGGTGGGGCGCGCGGCCGCACCGACGTGCCGAAGATCGTCGACTGGTACATGGAAGGCAAGATCCAGATCGACCCGATGATTACCCATACGATGCCGCTGGAGGACATCAACAAGGGGTTCGAACTGATGCACTCCGGCGAAAGCGTCCGTGGCGTCGTGCTCTTCTGACAGGACCACGTCGACAGCATCTGATAGGAGGAGAGTGAATTGTATATCGGCGTTCCTAAGGAAACGGCCACGGGAGAGGCGCGCGTTGCGATGACGCCAGATAGCGCTCTCCAGCTGCAGAAACTTGGCTATGATTGCTTGATCGAGGCGGGAGCGGGCAAAGCCGCCGGCTTTACGGACGATGCTTATCGTGCCGCTGGCGTGACGGTGCTTGATGGCGCCGAGGCTTTGTTTGCGACGGCCGATGTCATCGCCAAGGTCCGCCCGCCGCAGAGCGCGCAAGTCGATCGACTTTCTCCCGGTAAGACGCTGATATCTTTCTTCTACCCGGCCCAGAACATGGACTTGCTCGAACAGGCCAAGTCGAAGGGTGTCAATATTATCGCCATGGATATGGTGCCGCGCATCAGCCGTGCTCAGAAGATGGATGCACTGTCGTCGATGGCCAACATTGCCGGCTATCGCGCCATGATCGAGGCCGGCAACAATTTCGGCCGCTTCTTCACCGGTCAGGTGACGGCTGCCGGCAAGGTGCCGCCTGCCAAGGTGCTTGTGATCGGAGCCGGCGTTGCCGGTCTTGCTGCCATCGGCACGGCGACGTCGCTCGGTGCGATCACCTATGCCTTCGATGTTCGTCCTGAGGTGGCCGAGCAGATCGAGTCGATGGGCGCACAGTTCGTCTTTCTCGAATTCGACGCGAGCCAGGATGGTGCTGCGACCGGTGGCTATGCTGCTCCCTCATCGCCTCAGTTCCGTGAAAAACAGCTTGCCAAGTTTCGCGAGCTGGCGCCTGAGATCGACATCGTCATCACAACGGCGTTAATCCCGGGTCGCGATGCGCCGAAGCTGTGGCTGGCCGATATTGTTGCTGCAATGAAGCCGGGTTCAGTTGTGATCGACCTGGCTGCCGAGCGCGGTGGCAACTGCGATCTGACGGTGGCCGACCAGAAGATCGTTTCGGAAAACGGCGTGACGATTGTCGGCTATACCGACTTCCCAAGCCGCATGGCGGCCCAGGCCTCGACGCTTTATTCGACCAATATCCGCCACATGATGACGGACCTGACGCCGGCCAAGGATGGGGCTGTCGTTCACAACATGGAAGACGATGTCATCCGTGGTGCGACCGTCACGTTCCAGGGCGATATTACCTTCCCGCCGCCACCGCCCAAAGTACAGGCGATCGCGCCAGCCAAGCCCAAGGAAAAGGTGAAGGAACTCACGCCGGAAGAAAAGCGCGCCAAGGACATTGCCGCGTTCAAGGTGCAGACCCGCAATCAGTTTGGCCTGCTGGTGGTGTCGACCGCTCTGCTTCTGGTCGCCGGCGCCTATGCGCCGGCAAGCTTCATGAGCCACTTCATCGTCTTTGTTCTTTCCTGCTTCATCGGCTTCTCGGTCATCTGGAACGTCAGCCATTCTTTGCACACGCCGCTGATGGCAGTGACAAATGCCATTTCCGGTATCGTGATCCTGGGCGCGCTGCTGCAAGTCGGCTCCAGCAACCGGCTGGTGGTGATCCTGGCGGCTTTGTCGGTGCTGATCGCGACGGTCAATATCGTAGGTGGCTTTCTCGTAACACGACGCATGCTTGCCATGTTCCAGAAGTCCTGATCGGGTAGGGGAAAACACTATGACAATTGGTATCGTCTCTGCGGCCTATATCGCCGCTGCAGTTCTCTTCGTCCTCGCGCTCGGCGGTCTGTCCGATCAAGAAAGCGCAAAGCGGGCCGTCTGGTACGGTATTGTCGGCATGGCGCTTGCCGTCTTTGCCACGGTCTTTGGCCCAGGCGTCGGCAACTGGATCATCATCCTGGTGATGATCGCCGGTGGCTCGGTGATGGGCTACTATGTCGCTGCCCGCGTGCAGATGACGGAAATGCCGCAGCTGGTGGCGGCCCTTCATTCCTTCGTCGGCCTTGCGGCCGTGTGCATCGGCTTCAATGCCGTACTGGAACTCGGCATTGTCCTGGCGCTGAAGGCGGCTGGCGGTGATCTCAACACGCTGGCTGGCTTTGCCGAAAAGCTTGCCCACAAGGACGCGGCCGAGATCGCTCTCCTCAAGGTTGAAGTGTTCCTTGGCGTCTTCATCGGTGCGGTCACCTTTACCGGCTCGGTCATTGCCTTCGGCAAGCTGGCCGGCAAGGTCGACGGCAAGGCGAAGAAGCTGCCCGGCGGGCACATGCTCAACGCCGGCTCGGCGCTGCTGTCGGTGATCCTGTTGATCGTGTTTCTCAATGGTGCGGGCATCTCGTCGCTGATCCTGATGACGCTGCTTGCTTTCTTCATCGGCTACCATCTGATCATGGGCATTGGTGGCGCCGACATGCCGGTGGTCGTCTCGATGCTCAACAGCTATTCCGGCTGGGCGGCGGCGGCCATCGGCTTCACGCTCGGCAACGATCTGCTGATTGTCACCGGCGCGCTGGTCGGCTCCTCGGGCGCAATCCTCTCCTACATCATGTGCAAGGCAATGAACCGTTCCTTCATCTCGGTCATTCTCGGAGGTTTCGGCACGACCACTGGCCCTGCCATGGCGATCACCGGCGAGCAGATCGCGATCGATGGCGAGGGTGTGGCAAACGCGCTCAACGAAGCCGATAGCGTTGTGATCGTGCCGGGTTACGGCATGGCGGTCGCCCAGGCACAGCAAGCGGTCTCGGAACTGACCCGCAAGCTGCGGGCGGCCGGCAAGACCGTGCGCTTCGCCATCCATCCGGTGGCCGGACGCCTGCCGGGTCATATGAATGTCCTGCTCGCCGAAGCCAGGGTTCCGTATGACATCGTCCTTGAAATGGACGAGATCAACCAAGACTTCGCCAACACGGACGTCGTGATCGTCATCGGCTCGAACGACATCGTCAATCCGGCGGCGGAAGAAGACCCGAACTCGCCGATCGCTGGTATGCCGGTTCTGCAGGTGTGGAAGGCCAAGCAGGTCTTTGTCTCCAAGCGCGGCCAGGGCACCGGCTATTCCGGCATCGAGAACCCGCTCTTCTACAAAGACAATACGCGGATGTTCTATGGCGATGCCAAAAGATCAGCCAACGAGCTTCTGGCGATGATCAAATAGAAGACCTACGTGCTGTATGAAGGGAGCAAGGCCGAACTCGCTTTCTCGACGATGCCGCTTCCTTCTTGTCCTACGGACATTGGTGAGATCAAGGCCAACATGCTTCAACGTTGATCTTGGACAAGGCGTTTCAATCGCCGCGGTCGCGATGATCAATGTCGGTTGAGCGCTGACACCATGAATTCTGACCTCGACATCGCGGCGCCGGCGTCGGCTGGATTGGGTCGCTTCGATTTCCACCGTATCGGCCGGCCTCGCTTCTCGCTGGGATGACTCGCGACGAAGAGATGTGGTCAGTCACGATATCGCCGCCCACGACTATCATCGGGGGCTTGGGAATACTGAGGCGACGGCCGCTGCGAAAGCGGCCTCTTAGAGCCTGACCGAAAAGATAGGGTAATCGGCTGAGAGCCTATCTTCAACCTGGTTAAGGTAACAGCACTTCGATGATAAACGTCTGACGCCATCAGCCACAATCATCTGAAAGGAAGTGCTGCCATGAAATACTATGCCGGTCTCGACGTTTCGGTGAAGGAGACGAGTGTGTGCATTGTCGACGAAAAGGGGAAAATCTGCCGGGAAAGAAAGGTGGTCAGCCACCCGGACGATCTTGTTTCATTTCTGAGCGATCCTCAATGGCATTTTGAAAGGGTCGGCCTTGAAGCCGGACCGTTATCCCAGTGGCTGTATGAGGGTCTGGCTAAGGCGGGGTTCCCTGCAATCTGCATCGAAACCCGGCATACTAAGGCTTTCCTCAAGGCCCAGCCGAACAAGACTGACCGTAACGATGCCCGTGGCATCGCACAGATGATGCGCGTCAATCTATTCAAGCCGGTACACGTGAAGACCCTGACGAGCCAGAAGCGGCGGGCTCTCTTGACGGCCCGAACGCTGCTGCAGGGGAAAGCTCTCGCAATCGAGAATGACATTCGCGGGCTGTTGCGGAACTTCGGCCTGAAGGTCGGGATGGTCGGGGCAGTCAAATTTGAAGATCGCATTCACGAACTGATCGAAGGGATGCCAGATATGGCGGAGATCGTGACGCCGCTACTTGCCGCACGACGCAAGTTGCGAGAGGAGTTCGAGAGATTAGACCACAAGGTTCGTGACGAAGCCAGGATCGATCCGGTTTGCCAGCGATTGATGACGGTGCCCGGCGTTGGCCCAATCGTGTCGCTGGCATACGCGGCGACAAATCGACATTCCGGCCCGATTCAGATCTTCGCGGGCGGTTGGAGCTGTTCTCGGATTGACGCCGATCCTCAACCAGTCGGGCGAGAGTAACCGCATAGGCCATGTCTCCCGTTGTGGCGACGGTATGCTGAGGACCCTTCTCTACGAGGCCGCACAGACTTTGCTAACACGGGTCGCGAGATGGTCCTGGCTGAAAGCCTGGGCAATGAATGTTGCCAAACGACGCGGCGCCCGTAAAGCTGTGGTAGCGCTGGCGCGTAGGCTCGCAGTCATCCTGCATCGGATATGGAGTGATGGAACCGAGTTCCGCTGGACACGAGAGGCAATGACTGCAGCATAAGCCTCGGCCTTCAAAGAGAATATAAAGTTCCGCCTCGCGGTGGAAAGACGTCCTTCGTGGACGATGAGTGATATGAGTTCGTACTCAACCATACTCGATGACTTGATCATCAGGGTGGCAAAAAGATTGAACCATATTATTCTCCTGACCCTATGGTGGGACGGCCTTAAAGCCGATCCCGGAGAGAAGAGAGGGCCACGAAAAGGCGTTGAACGCCGGAACGCGGAAAGCTCGATGTGCTTGATCTTGACCACGCCGATTAGAGAAGAGTTGAGTGAAATCAGTCATTTGTGATTCTGTTTGTTTGCTTAGGACGAACGGAGACCACAATGGGTTGGACTGATTTCACCCGTCGGCAATATGCCCGACGCACGAGCCGCTATGCAAGTGACCTGACGGATCGGGAATGGGGATTGATCTCGCCATTCCTACCTGGGCCAAGGCGTTTGGGCAGGCCGCGTAGCACCGATCTTCGCGAGGTCGTGAATGCGCTGCTTTACATTGCTTCGACGGGTTGTCAGTGGCGAATGCTGCCAAAGGACTTTCCACCGTTTACGACAGTTCAGGGCTATTTCTACGAATGGCGAGCGACGGGTTTATGGGGACGGATCAACCATCACCTTGTGATGGAGGCGCGCGAGCTGGAAGGGCGGCAAGACTCGCCGTCTGCTGGCGTGATCGACAGCCAGAGCGTCAAAACGACCGAAAGCGGCGGGATTGCGGGCTATGATGCGGGCAAGAAAATCAAGGGACGCAAGGTCACATCGTCGTCGATACGCTGGGATTGATGGTCGGCCTCATGGTTCATAGCGCTGATGTTCAGGATCGCGACGGCGCAGCCGCTGTCCTCAAATCCATTCTCAAGCGCTGGCCTTGGCTCAGACATATCTTCGCCGATGGCGGCTATGCCGGACCGAAGCTGAGGGGCGCGCTGCAAAAGATCGCTACCTTTACTCTCCAGATCGTCAAACGCACCGACAAGGCCAAGGGCTTCGAAGTCCTGCCGCGCCGTTGGGTCGTGGAGCGCACCTTCGCGTGGCTCGGCCGATGCCGACGATTGGCCAAGGATTGGGAGAAATCAATCGCTTCGGCTGGAACCTGGATCGTCATCGCCCACATCCGCATCCTGACCCGACGCCTCGCAAGATATTACGATTATTGAATTCTTTTCGAGTCCGGCTCTTAGACACCGGATGTGGGTCGATGACAGATCCCATGGAAAAGCGGGCGACGTCGGCCCGTCGAAATTCGCCCAGCTAGGGCCTTTTTTTTGGATGATCGGATGCTCTGCCATAATCGGTATGTCGCCAAGCTACGCTCAGCAATGCGGCGATCTCGGCTGCACGTGGCCCAGACCGTCGAAAGAGCAATCGGACGTCCGTCAGAGGTGGTGCCCAGCGAGTGACAGAGGACGTTCTTGGCAAGTCGCCGACCAGCGCAAAAGCTCGCCACGGGTGGGGATGTAAGCAGGCGAGCTTCTAGCTGAGGCGCACTCGGCAGGGAAAATTACTGTTGCCAGATAGACCCCACCGGAAAGATGCGGCATGAACGGCGAGTATCGTGCCGCGAACTAGTCCTCCGGAGCGATCCCCACGACAATGCCGTCCAGCGACTGGTCAAAAGGAATCTGGCAGGAGAGGCGGGAATTGTCCTGCCGATAGTCGGACCCTTCGAGCAATTCTCTCTCGTCGACCGAGGGCGTGGGCAAGACAGCACCCGGAGGAACGCTTTCGACGTAGATGTGACAGGTGGCGCAGGACAGACATCCGCCGCACATGGCAAGGAGCTCGTCGAATCCGGCGTTACGGATGTTTTCCATGATGGACATGGCGTTGCGGCCCTCGAACTGGTGGAGTTCGCCGTCGCGTGTGCGCAGTGAAATCGTAGCCATTGTGTTTCCGTGTTCTGTTTGGCGACCTCGGACGTCAATTCGTCTCGAAGGTCAATTCCTTGAGTTGTTTCGATATATTGGCCAGTTGAACGCTGCCCAGCTTCGCGTGAGCTTCAACGAGCTTGCGCCCTTGGACGTAGTCACGAGGAGAATTCACACAGTCGAGCGCGATCACAGCTCCTTTCTTCAGATAAACCAGACTGAAGCTGCGGCTTGCCGGCTCTCCGCGCACGACGGCGTCGTCGTAACCGAAATTGAGGCCGATCGTCTGAAGCTTGAGATCATACTGGTTCGACCAGAACCAGGGCAGGGCATCATAGGCTTTGAAGTTGCCGCAGATAGTTTTTGCGGCCGTCGTGGCCTGGTCGGTAGCGTTCTGCACGGACTCGATCCTGATACCGGGACCGTTGACGAGTTTCGCGCAGTCACCGACGCAATAGACATCCGGAAGCGACGTGCGGCAGTATTCGTCGACATCCACTCCGTTTCCACCTTGGGCGCCCGCGGCTAGAAGCGGCGCGGCAGAGGGGACGATTCCGATCCCGACCACCACAATGTCCGCGGCAAGGGGCTCGCCGGACTCCAAGAGAACGCCGTTTGCCCGGCCGTCGCGCTCCAAGATGGCTTTGACGCCACTGTTCAGCCGTATCTCCACGCCGTGGTTGCGATGCTCACGCTCGTAGAAGCGGGAAATCGGCTCTGCGGCCACACGGGCCAGCACGCGGTCAAGCGCTTCGACAAGGACGACATCCTTGCCGAGCTCCCGAAATACCGCCGCTGCTTCGAGGCCCACATAGCCGCCGCCAATGATTGCCACCTTGCTGACATCTGGAAGAACGGCCAGGAGCGCGTCACAGTCGGCCTTTGAGCGGATGTAGAATATTCCGGACAACGTGCTGCCGGGGCATGCAAGCTTTCGCGGCTCCCCACCCGCGGCCCAAACCAGGTACCGGTAGGAATATCGCGCGCCATTTTCCAAAGTGACCGTCTTTGCGAGTGGGTCAGCCGCGACGACGCGCCCGCCCAGCACGAGTTCCACGTTTCGCGAACTCCAGAAATCCTGCGGTCTCAGATGCATCCTCTCGAACGTCTTCTTCCCCGCCAGATATTCCTTCGACAAGGAAGGGCGGTCGTATGGCACCTCCGGTTCCGCACCGAGCAGGGCTATGCTTCCTTCGAAGCCGGCTTGACGAAGTGCGGCAGCCGTTTGGCAGCCGCCGTGTCCTGCGCCGACAATGATGCAATCGAAGCTGCCCTTAAGGACGTCCTGCGTCATGACATCACATCCTTTCAGCGCCGATGAGGACGAAGCACAGGGTGGCGGGCCTGTCGCTCTTGTTGCGCCAAGCGTGGCGGGTGCCGCACTGAATGGCGATATCTCCCTGCCTTAAAAGCGTCTCGGCGCCATCGTCGAGTTCCAGCCAGACTTCGCCGTCCAAGACAATGTCATAGTCGACAGTGTCGGTTCTGTGCATGCCGGGCGCATTCGCTTCAAAGGCTTCGATCAGACCGGGTATATGCACGGCCTGCTCGTCTAAGGCTGCAGCCGGATCGACGGTCGCAAACACCGAGTCTGGCGGGAAGACGACCACCATCAGCTTGGTCTCTCCTGGTTCCGGCGGCACTCGTATCTGAGGTGGCGCCGTCTCGGCGTGATCCTGCGGCAGGCGAGGTTCCGACGCTGTAGCGTAGACCACAGACGTCATGTGTCCGGGGACAGATTTGTAGACGTGCGCATTCGGGGTTGGTCCATCGCTCACGAAAACCGACTTGCCGTCTCTCAATCCGGTGACCACCCGTCGCGGAATGCAAAGCTTTGCTTGCCTATTCATAAATGAGGCCTTTCGCTTTCAACTGAGGGCGCATGCTGTTGATGTCGAGACTGAGCTGGCCGGTTTCGTAGAGCGCGCGCTTTTCGTCCTCCATTGCCTGACGTTTTAGTGCCTTTTCCAAAACCGATGACGCCTCGCCACGCTTGACGACGCAAACTCCATCGTCGTCAGCGACGATGACATCACCTGGTTCGATCGCCGCGCCAGCGCAAACGACGGGTACCTGAACGTTGGCCAGCGTCTCCTTGACGGTGCCTTGTGCCGATATCGCTTTCGCCCAAACCGGGAAATTCATCGATCTGAGGTCGGCGACATCGCGGACGCCGGCGTCGATGACCAAACCAAGGATTCCGCGCGCCTTGCACGAGGTCGCGAGAAGGTCGCCAAAATATCCGTCGGTGCAAAGCGACGTGGGGGCGACGACCAGAATGTCGCCGGGCTGCGCCATTTCTATCGCGACGTGGATCATCCAGTTGTCGCCAGGGGGCACTTCGCATGTGACAGCGGTGCCCCCGATGCGTGCGCCGTCGATGATCGGGCGCAGGTTTGAGGCCAGCAGGCCCCTGCGTCCCTGTGCCTCATGGACTGTAGCGACGCCCAATTTTCCCAAAGCTTCGCACACTTCACGGTCGGTCCGTGCCGTCTTGGTAACGACTTTCACTAGCCTTCCTCCCGGGCGAGCCGAACGCTTCTCAATGGCCCGCCACTACAAATACCAGTTAGTATGCAAATTCCAGATAGAATGTCAATTGGAAGATTCTGATGCGCCCGCAAGCCGCAACTCAGCTTGCCGACTTTTGGCCGAGCGCGACATCCAGATAGGACCGGTCAAATACGCCCGCCGCGGTGCTCCTTGCCTGCTCGTCGAGAAGGTTCGCGCGGATCATGAGATCGACGGTGGTTTTGAGCGCTTCGCCTGGAATAGAGAGATCGGCGGGCCACATTCCCATGTCGCGCATATAACGAAGGCCACGCAGGGCAAGATCGGCGTTGTCTTTGGTCGTTATCCGCTGGAAGATTGGAAGTGTGATATCTTCTTTTGAAGGATCGTTGGTAACGGCATAGGCCTCGACCAAAGCCTGAAGAAAGCGGACGACGACGTCACGATTTTCTGCAAGCCAGCCCTTCCTTGCGATGATCGCGGCGAAAACGATCTGCGGGATGACGTCGTTGATTTCGCCGATGAGGTTGTAGCCTTCTTGCTCGGCAAGGAAATTCCAGGGGGCGGGCTGCGGGGCGCAGTCGATTTCTCCGGTTTGCAACGCCTCCCAACGCTTCGTGTGGATGCCTGCAAGTTCAAACTCGTAGTCGCCCGGATATTTGAGGCCCTCTCTTGCCAGGAGAAGCTGGGTGTAGATTGCCGTGCCTTCCGTCAGCGACGAAGTACCGACCTTTTTTCCCTTCAAGTCTTTGATCGACTTGATCAAGGGCTGCGCCACCAACGACATCGGAAGCCGGTTGGAATTCGACGCGATCACGCTGAGTTCCCCGCCACCGACGAAATTCGACACGGCTCCTTCCGGTGGCGTGATCGCGAGGTCGGCTTCTCCTTCGAGGACGGCGGTGGTCGCCTTGTCCACGGTGCCCATTTTCTTGTACTGGATGGACAGCCCGTGTTTGGCGAAAATTCCGTGCTCTTCGGCAACGAACACGGGAAGCCAATTGAAACCTTGTGCCCCGCCAGCAAGGCTAAGCTCTGTCGTCGATGTCATGTGGATTCCTCTCTGAGGATGATGGACCTGGTCACAGGTTACGGTCTTGCAGTCTCTTGTGAAGCAACGGGTAGACGCGCCTTGCATTGCCTTCAAAGACGGCGTGTCTTTCAGGCTCGCTGAGGCCCAACTGATCGATGTATCTTTTGGTGTCGTCGAATGGGTGCCCGGTCTCGGGATCGATCGCTTTTACCGCTCCGAGCAGCTCTGAGCCGAACAGGATGTTCTTGTTGTCGACAACCCGGAACAGCGTGTCGATCCCGGCCTGGTGGTACACGCAAGTATCGAAGAACAGGTTGTTCATCAGATGCTCGTCCAGACCCGGTTTTTCGAGCATGATGGAGAGCCCTCGGTAACGGCCCCAATGATATGGCGCGGCACCACCGCCGTGCGGAATGATCAGCTTGAGCTTGGGATGTCGCTCGAACAGGTCACCCTGGATGAGCTGCATGAATACGGCTGTGTCAGCATTGATGTAGTGCGCACCCGTTGTGTGTAGGCAAGGTTCGCAGGAGCCCGAAACATGGATCATCGCCGGCACTTCAAGCGCGATCATGGCTGTCCAGAGCGGATCCCACCATTCGTCGTATATCGGCGGCGCGCTCCATCGCCCGCCAGATGGATCAGGGTTAAGATTGCACCCTACGAAGCCGTTTTCCACGCAGCGCTCAAGTTCTGCAATGACCGGCGAAAGATCGCCGTCCACCGTTTGCGGAAGCTGGCAAACGGCGGCGAAGTTATCCGGGAACATCTCGACAATGCGTTGAATGTTGTCGTTCGAGATACGCGCCCATTCCTCAGCGATTGCGACCCCAGGGACATGGTGGCCCATTCCCGATGCGCGTGGACTTAGCAACGTCACATGAGAACCGCGCTCCTTCTGGATCGCCAATTGGTTCGCTTCAATGATCTCATGGAGCTCTCTGTCTGGAATTGGGCTGTAGATAGGACGTTCCGCTGACCTAGCCTCCGCGAACGCCACCTGAGACCTGCGGAACGTGTGGTGTTCCGCAGGCTCTGATGTGAAGTGGCCGTGGCAGTCGATGATCAGGGCCATCACGCATCCCACTTCGCAGGAAGATCGGACACCCCTCGAAACCGCCAGCCCTTAGCTTTGATCTCCTTTGCAGGATCGAGCCGAAGGTTCGCCAATTGCGAGAAAACCTCCTCGAGCGCGATCTCGCCCATCGTACGGGAAAGGAAATGACCCGAACAGAAGTGGGGACGGAACCCGAACGAAAGGTGCTGTTTCTTCTTGCGGAACATGTCGAATTGGTCGGCATTTTCAAACCGTGTTTCGTCGCGGTTTGCCGAGCCCATAACAATGGCGACTGAAGAGCCCTTCGGGATCACCGTCCCGGCGAGTTCGAACTCCTCTCTGGCCACACGCGGAGTGACGCCGATGGGAGCGATCCAGCGCAAGCCCTCATCAAAAGCACGCATCGCGTTTTCGCGGGGCGCGTCTACCATGATCTTGCTCTGGTCCGGGTTCGATAGCAGTCCGGCGCAGGCGTTCGCAGCTGCATGACCCGGCTCTTGCAGACCGCCGAGGATGATCACCCGCATCGTCGGCGAAATCTCCTTCCAGGAGCGGACCTCTCCCTTCGGCATTCCGCCGTACATCACATGGCTAAGAAGCGAGTTATTGGGCTTGGAAAGGCAAGCCTGGTAGAGATCGCCCATCTGTTTATCAATGTCGGCGAGCGCCTCGTCCAGGCGTGTCCAGACCGCCGGATCGTTGCTGACGTTCTGCAGGCCCAAGGCCATGGCATGAAACCACTCGACCAAGGTCTCGTTCGGCGTTTCCGTAAGGCCGATGACGTCGCCGATGCAGCGCACGGAGATCGGCTCGAAGAGCTCCGCTGTAAGGTTCGCCTCGCTCTTCTGCTTGATACTATCGATATAGCGCTGCACGACCGGACGCGTGAGACCCTCGACGAACGAGCGCACGCGTTCCTGTGTGAGGTTTGAATCGATACCTTCTCGAAGGCACGTATGTTCGTTGCCCGACATCGTCAGGACATTCGGCATGCCCATCACTCGGGCTTCCGGTCGATCTGCGGATCCCGATGGTCCGAAAATCTTATCGTTTCCACCGACCGTTCGGCAATCGTCGAAGCGGGTGATGAAATACTCTTTGGTGCCCTCGAAGAAGGTCACGGGCTCTTCCCGGCGCAACCTCTCATAAACCGGATACGGATCTCTGTAGAGATTTTCCCCGGTTAGTTCCGTATACTTGTCCGCCATATTTTCCTCCCTTTGCCTGCCTGCGCAGGCGGTCTGTGACGGCGATCGCCACCGTCTCCATTACGGTGGCGACCGCCTTCTTCGTCGCTTCTGTCAGGGTTCGCTCTTTGCGATTGACGCTTGACATACCAAAACGACTTCGGATACTGATAGGTATCCAAAGCGGAGATGGCTGTCAATAATAGAATTGGACAAGTCGTCTGGGAGACCGCTGGCGGATGGGAGGAACATCAGTGAGTGACAGCAGTAGCAACGGGGTTCAGCCTGTGCTCCAGGCACGGGATGTGTCAGTTCAATTCGGGGGCATCAAGGCGCTTACGGGCGTATCGCTCTCTGTGCGCGCGGGTGAGATTTGCGGTCTCATCGGCCCCAATGGAGCCGGCAAATCGACCTTCCTCAATGCCGTCACGCGGCTTGTGACACATGGCACTGGCACCATCACGCTTTACGGAGCATCGATCGAAGGTGCGAAGGTGCGCGAGATGATCGGCCTCGGTGTAGCGCGCACGTTCCAGAATCTGGGTATCTATGCGTCGATGACCGTGATCGAGAACGTCATGCTCGGTGCGCACCATCAACTTGGAGGGAAATTCGTCCAGGCGATCTTCATTCCCTTAAGATCATGGCGTGAGGAACGTGTAGCGCGTCAGAAGGCGATGGCGGTTCTCGACGAGATGGGGATGGCCGACGTCGCTGGAATGATGGCGGGCTCGCTGCCCTACCCTTTGCAGAAACGGATGGAGATTGCACGCGCGCTCGCCTCGGAGCCAAAGATACTGCTGCTCGATGAGCCCGCCGGAGGTTTGACGCACGGAGAGGTCCACGAATTCGGAGAACTGGTCGACAGGGTGCGGCGCAACCGCAATCTGTCGATCCTCCTGATTGAGCATCATATGGGCCTCGTTATGGGGCTTTGCGACCGAATCGTCGTTTTCCATCTGGGACGTAATTTGGCCGAAGGCAGTCCGGAAGAGATCAAGTCGAACGAAGCTGTCATTTCCGCATATCTGGGGAGGGCAGCATGACATTTCTGCAAATCCAAGGCCTTTCGGCCTTCTACGGGCGGACGCAGGCGCTGTTCAACTGTTCCTTCGATATTTCCGAAGGCGAGTTCGTAGCACTTCTCGGATCCAACGGTGCGGGCAAGACGACCATGTTGCGCGCCATCTCCGGCTTGCTGCCTTTCAAAGGTTCCATTACCTACGATGGGAAACACCTCGAAAAGGTCGCGGCACAAAAACGCCTCGAACTCGGAATTGTGCACATTCCGCAAGGCCGCGGGACGTTCACGGAATTCACAGTCGACGAAAACCTGTCGCTGGGAGCCACAATCGTGGCCAGCAGATCGCAGATCAAGGCGGACAAGGAGCAATGGTACGAAGCATTTCCTCGCTTGAAGGAGCGCCGCGACCAGCTTGCCGGAAACCTGAGTGGTGGCGAACAACAGATGCTCGCCGTCGCGCGCGGTCTTATGTCGCGGCCAAGGCTGTTGATGTGCGACGAGCCCTCACTCGGCCTGGCTCCGTCAATAACTCAGGAAATATTGAAGACTTTCAAAGCCCTTAATCGCGATCACGGCATGACCTTGCTGGTGGTGGAGCAGAATGTCGACATCACTCTCCAATATGCGGACAAGGCCTTCGTCCTTGAGGCGGGGCAGATCGTGGCGAGCGGCTCGGCCGAAGAAATGGTCAACAACGAAGACATCAAGAAATCCTACCTGGGAGCTGTCCGATGAGCCTCTTCTTTCAGCTCGTCGTCAGCGGGCTAACAACGGGTGCGATATACGCTGCGCTCGCTCTGGCTTTGGTTCTCATCTTCAGAGCAACCAACGTCGTCAATTTCGGCCAAGGCGAGATGGCCACGTTCTCGGCCTACTGTGCATGGCAATTGGTGGAGGGGGGCGCCCCACTTTGGTTGGCCCTAGTCGTCAGTCTCGCCGGCTCCTTCATCGTTGGCGTCGTCACCTTTCGATTGGTGATCAGGCCCCTCATGGACGCCCCCGTCGAAGCGGTCGTTGTGGTCACGCTGGGCATCTTCGTCCTGTTTCAAGCAGTCTGCATGTGGCTCTGGGGGGCGGAGCAGAGATCCTTCCCCAATTTGTTTCCTGATGGCGGCTTTAACATCGGCGACGTGCGAATATTGATTTCCGCAGCCGGAACGCTCGCGATCCTCATTATCGTGGCCGGCTCCATAGGTTTGCTCTTTCGCTTCACGCGACTGGGACTATCAATGCGGGCGGCGGCTTTCGACCGTATCCGCAGCATCTTGGTTGGCGTCGATGTCGAGCGAATGCTCATGCTCGGCTGGGGCTTTGCCTCTGTCATTGGAGGCCTCGCAGCCATCCTCATCGCGCCCAGATTGTTTCTCAGCCCGACGATGATGTCGCCCATTCTCTTCTACGGCCTCGCGGCGGCCACCCTGGGGGGATGGGATAGTCCTGTCGGAGCGATCGCTGGGGGCCTTATCGTCGGCGTGGCCGAAAGTCTCGGTGCCAGCTACCTGTCCTTCATTGGCGCAGACATGCGTATTGCAGTGCCCATCGTACTCACGTTGGTCATCCTATTGGTGAAGCCCGTTGGTCTGTTCGGCTCCTATAAGGTGACAAAACTATGAGTGATAGACTTCGCACGGCGCTCTTCAAACTGGCTTCGTTCGGTGTGGTGGCTATTCTGCTTCCCGCCCTCGTTCCAAGTTACGCACTCCAACAGATCAGCATCGCCATTGCCTATGCAATAGCGATCATGGGCCTGAACCTTCTAATGGGTTTCGCTGGGCAAATTTGCCTTGCGCAGGGCGCGTTGTTCGGTTTCGGGGCCTATGTCACAGCGATCCTGAATTCGAGCTACGGTGTTCCTGCGCTGGCGACACTGCCGATTTCTGTCATCGCAACGGCGGCGGTGGGGGTGGTCATCGGGCTTCCGGCTCTTCGACTGCAGGGTCTGCAGCTAGCGATCGTGACGTTTGGCATTGCCGCGGCCTTTCCGCAGATCGTGTTGAAGATGAGCGGCATGACCGGAGGTGTTTCCGGGCTTCCGATCGACGCGCCGCAAGCGCCTGTCTGGCTCGATATCAGCCCTGAACTCTGGCTTTACGTGGTTTCACTCCTTTGTGCGAGCCTCGCCGCCTGCCTTGTCGCATTGATGCTTTCTGGCGATGTCGGACGCGCGCTTAGGGCACAGCGCGACAATTCGCAAATCGCAGAGGCTCTTGGAGTCAACCTCACCAGGGTGAGGCTATGGGCGTTCGCCGGGAGTTCGGCTCTCGCTGGCTTGGGCGGCGGCGTCTTTGCGATCATCAGTGGGTTTATCAGCCCGGAATCCTTTCTTTCGATCTTGTCGATCAACATCGTGATCGGAAGCATTGTCGGCGGGGCAGTAAGCATTGTTGGAGCCTTTTTCGGCGGCCTCTTCATGGTGTTCGTGCCGACATGGGCCTCCGACATCAGCCTGAGCCTTGGCAACCTAATCTACGGCCTTGCGCTGATCATCATCATGATGGTCGCGCGCAACGGCGTCACTGGTTTCATCGAGAAATGGCTTTCGATGATTTTGCGCAGGACCGCAGGCAAAACCACGCCTGTTGTTGAATTAAGGGAGGAACTGAAATGAGTTTTGTTTCCAAGGTAAAGGTTTGCACGATACAGTTGGCCTTGGCCGGATTGCTCAGCGCATCCTATGCCCACGCTGGCGAAACGTCGCCCGGAATTACCGATAACACCGTCAAGATCGGGATCACCGGTCCGCTCACTGGACCCGTGGCAGTCGTTGGAGCTGTCGCCGAAGGCGTGCGCGCGCGGATCGAACAGGTCAACGCACAGGGCGGGGTCAAGATGGGAGACGGCAAGACCCGCAAGATTGAACTCGTCATTAAAGACGACGGCCTCGACCCTCAGCGGACTCTGGCCAATGTCCGCAAGATGGTCGAGCAGGACCAGGTCTTTGCATTGGTTGGCACGGCAGCCACACCGAACAACCTCGCCATCGGACGCTACATAAATCAGAAGAAAGTCCCGAACGTGTTCATGTATTCGGGTGTCCACGCCTTGAACGCTCCCGACTGGGAAATCGGCTTCGTTCCGTCGTTCGCCACCGAGGCGGATTCCTTCGCAGAGTATCTGAAAGCCAACAAGCCCGACGCAAAAGTCGCGTTTCTCTATCTCAACACCGAGACGGGCGAAATCTTTATGAAGGCTTTTGACAGCGCGATCGCAGGCTCAAAAATCAAAGTCATCGACCGGCAGCCTGTGACCTCCCAAGACCCGACCGTGGAGACCCAACTATCCACCCTCAAAGCCTCGGGCGCGGACACGCTTGTGATTATCGCCGCACCCAGGCAAGGCAGCGAAGCAATCCGCTTCCAGTCGGAGAGCGGGTGGAAGCCGCTCACGATGGTAACCAATCTTTCCTCGGCCTATCCCATTCTCCAATCTGTCGGACTTGAAAATGCCAAAGGAATCATTACTTCCGACTTCCTCAAGCCGATCGTCGGCGGCAAGAAGACGGGCGATAAGGGGATTGACCAGTACCTCGACGCAGCGACAGCCTCCAAGGCGAACTTCAACGTTGCGAACACCATCGGCCAAACGGGCTATGCCATCGGCGACGCTCTGATCCAGGCGCTCGAAAAGATCAAGCAGCCGACACGAGAGGATTTGATGAAAGTGGTCCGCAACATGGACGGATGGGCAAATCCGCTCGTTCCGGACGATATCAAAATGACCACGAAGGAAGGCTCCGACATCTTTCCCATCGAGGCGCTGCAACTCTACCAGTTTGACGGCGAGAAATATGTCACTGTCGGCGGAGTTCTGCACTTTGAAGGTGGCACAAAGGAATAGCGCCGACCGGCAAGGCGGGACGCCGGGGGAGAAATCCGGCGCCCCCACTCGCATGTGGAAACGGCGACGATATGCCGAGATATGAAGCCATGGCGCTTGCTGCCGTGATGCCGGGGACAACGTCGACAGAGATTTTCTCTCTATCGAGGTGGGCAATCCCTTCGCCGGCACGGTCAAAGATCATCGGGTCGCCCGACTTGAGGCGAACGACGCGCTTGCCAGCCTTGGGGAAGGCCAACATTGTCGAGTTGATGTCTTCCTGTCTGCAGCTTTCGCGGCCACCGCGTTTGCCCACGAGCATGCGTTTGGCCTCGCGACGGGCAAATTCCAACACATCCCCGGAAATAAGATCATCAAACAAGATCACATCGGCGACCTGGAGGGCGCGGACGGCCTTTAATGTCAACAGTTCGGTGTCGCCCGGCCCGGCGCCTACGAGTGTCACGTGGCCGGCGGCGCTAACATTGCTGCGGATTCGATCGGCATCTGCGATCAGCTCCGACACTGCATCTGCATCGGGCTCCTTGCGGACGAAGGCGCGATCGACGAAACGCTCCCAGAAATTTCGGCGCTGAACAGAGCTCAGGGTGTCCGTGACATGGGTGCGGATGGCCTGCGCAAGTTGAGCCCAGGATTTGATGGATGGCGGGAGGAGTGTTTCGATACGCCGGCGGACGCTTGGCCGAGGGGATGGGAGCAGCACAGATCGCAAGGCGGCGTTTCAACGCAATCTTCTAGGGCAATATGATAAGTGGCGGCCCAAGAGCAATTCGATGCGAGGCTAGTCGGCAGATGCTAACGCGCCGGAAGTGCGGTTTAATCGCGGGGAAAATGCAATCCACCCCATTTAACTGCGCATCTCGAGCTGCTCGCTTTGCGTGATCGTCCTTCTTGTGCGGCGTCTCATCCTCGCATTAGCGAGATTGATCTGCGACCGGCTGGATGAACCGCGTGTCCTGATAACTGGCATATACTCCCAAACTATAGGCCAGCAGTGCAAGGTCATATCGCCACTCGAGTTTCAGTAACTCCCAGCTCATACCATTTGCGCTGTCCAGTTTCTTGCGAAGCCTGTGATGGATCGCATTCATTCGGTCATCATCGACATGGCTGTTTGCATCCGACCATTCGGGAAAATGTTTGGCTCGTGGTCCGAAGCGAAACGCCTTGAGGCGCGTTTCAAGTTCATCGGATTTGAGCTTGAGATCGGACGATGTAGCTTCATTCATGGGTCACTCCTGTGGAGTTTCGTCGACGGGACTACATATATCGTATTACGATATATGTATCAATCTTATTTTCTTGCATGAGATTACTGACGCGACGCTCCGTGGAAGGAAGGTCGCTTACGCAAAGGAAATCCTGGCTCGCCATAGCAGACAAAGTCCGGGGAGGCCCTCAAGAAGGACAAAGAAGGCTGGCGCGACTGATTTCCGTTCCCCTAGAACAACAGAATGGAAGCTCGCCCAAGAGATATGAAACAGCTTTGGTCGCAAAACCAACACGTTGGGCTTACCAGCTATTGTGAGATGGGGAGATCTTTCTGGCCATTACGCGATTTCCCTTTGAAGACGCTGCAGGATGATGATGAGTTCCGGCGCCATTTCACGGATTTCCTTGAGATGGACAGCACTTAACCGCAGCAAAACGGCTTCTGCTTTTTCCGTCAGCGTCAGGGTTTGACGGCGTTTGTCCTCCAGATCCGCATGCCGCTGCACCAACCCAGCGGTGCTTAGTCTCCCGACCAGCTCCGTTGCCGTGTGCGGTGCAATCAGCAATCGCGTCGCCAGAGTTCCGATGGTCATTGCCTCGGTGGCCGGATGTCCTTTAATTGCCAGCAGCGCCTGGTGCTGCTGGCTCGGAAGACCCTCTTCTTGCGCCGCCGACGTGCTGAAATCCATGAACCTTCGCAGCGTAAAGCGAAGGTTGGCCAGGGCCTCGTAGTCTTCGTCACTCAGTGTCTTTTTGGAATTTCCCACAGTCTCTCCATCTTGAGCCGGCTCCATCGGCATTCTAGAGCATTTCCGCTTTTCTCCGAATCGCGAAAACGCTCTATCTCTTTGTCTTTCCGCAATTCCGGACACAAAACCGCTGCGCACTTTTGCTGGAATTGCTCTATGCCATCCAGGCGATCTGCTCCAGCTTGCGCCGATCCTGCAGGAGATGCAGCGCCTGCATCAACTCCGGGGCCATTTCCCTGATCTCGTGCAGATGCGCACCGCTTAGCCGCTCCAGCACGCGCTCGGCCTTTGCCAATAGCTTTACAACTTGCCGCCGTCCGTCCGAGTGGCTTGTGGTGCGCTCGACATAGCCTGCGTCGGCCAGTCGGTTGACAAGCTCCGTCGCCGAATGCGGTGCAATCAGCAGCCGATCGGCAAGCATCCCGACGGTCATCTGTTTCTCAGCCGGAAGCCCCTTTATGGCAAGCAATGCCTGATGCTGCTGTGGCGTTATGTCGAGCTTCATCACCTCCGCCGTACTGAACTCCGTAAACTTCCTCAACGCATAGCGCAGGTTTGCCAGCGCCTCGTAGTCTCCAGGGGAAAGCGCGTCCTTCCGTACCGTCGTGGTCATGTGGCAACTCCATAATAATCTTATTGATTTATATCGTACCACGATATATGCGAAACGCCGATGAGAATTTTGTGCCCTGCGTTGAAGTGCAGAGCGACCTGGAGACACCGCATTGTTAAACCCAGAAACGAGACCGCAACGCCGCCCGCATGATTTCACCGGCGGACTTGCCCGGCGCGAGGCCGGTGACTTCACCACTGACAAACGCGTTCTTCTGTTGATCGGCATGGCGATCGTCGTCGGCACCGGAGGGGCGCTGGCAGCCTGGGTGCTGGTCGATCTGATTGCGCTCGTGACGAATGTCGTCTGGTTCGGGCAGATCAGCACCCAACCGTCGTCACTGGCCAATGCGCACCGGTCGCTCTGGATGGTTGCTGCACCTGTCATCGGCGGGCTCGTGATTGGCTTGATGGCGCGATTTGGCTCGGAAAAAATCCGCGGCCACGGCATTCCCGAAGCGATCGAAGCCATCCTGATCGGTGGCAGCCGGATGTCGCCAAAAGTGGCGCTGCTGAAGCCGCTCTCCTCGGCAATCTCGATCGGAACGGGTGGTCCGTTCGGCGCCGAGGGTCCGATCATCATGACCGGCGGTGCAATCGGTTCGCTGTTTGCGCAATTCTTCCACATGAGCGCGGCTGAACGTAAAACGCTTCTGGTCGCCGGTGCTGCAGCCGGTATGACGGCGATATTCGGCTCGCCGATTGCGGCGGTGATGCTCGCGGTCGAATTGCTGTTGTTCGAATGGAAACCGCGAAGCTTCATTCCGGTTGCCGTCGCAGCTTGCGTGTCGATTTGCTGGCGGCCATTCCTTTTTGGTCAGGGTCCGCTCTTCCCGACCAATTTCCAGGTTCATCTTCCCTGGTGGGGCATATTCCTGTGTGCGGCGATGGGCATCATCTCGGGGCTTCAGTCCGGCGTGATGACGACGCTGCTTTATAAGATCGAGGATGCCTTCGAACGGCTTCCGATCCATTGGATGTGGTGGCCGGCCCTCGGGGGCTTGATCGTAGGACTGGGGGGCCTGATTGAGCCACGCGCGCTCGGCGTCGGATACGACATCATCTCGGATCTTCTTGCCAACCATATCGTTGCGAAGGCCGTCCTTGCGATCCTTCTCGTCAAGGCAGGAATCTGGCTGGTAGCGCTGTCGTCGGGAACCTCGGGCGGCGTGCTTGCTCCCCTCCTCATTCTAGGCGGTGCGCTGGGCTGGCTCGTCGGCCTTTTTTTCCCGGGGGACCCCGGGTTCTGGGCACTTCTCGGCATGGCCGCGATGATGGGCGGAACGATGAGGGCGCCTTTGACTGGAACATTCTTCGCGGTCGAGATCACCGGCGACATCAGCACTCTTGTGCCCCTGCTTGCAGCAACGGTCACAGCCTATGCCGTGACCGTGCTATTGCTTCGCCGCTCTATCCTGACCGAAAAGATCGCGCGCCGCGGCCAGCACATCACGCGCGAATATGGCATCGACCCCTTTGAACTCACGCGTGCCGCTGACATCATGGTCCGGCAGGTCGACACTCTGCCCGGCTCAATGACCATCGGTGCAGCCTGCGACTTCTTCTCCTCCGGGGAAAAAACGCATCGGCTTTATCCGGTGGTCGAAGACGGCACGCTTGTCGGCGTCGTATCGCGCGCAGACGCGCTTCGCTGGCAGGGCGACAAGGAGCTTGCCGATCAAAGTCTGACAGATCGGGTCTCGGATGCATCGAACCCGGTTGGCCATCCGGAGGACACCGTGGGCTTCATCGCAGACCTGATGCTCGCCGCGGAAACCGGCCGCGTCCCGATCGTGGATCCGGCTTCCGGAAAGCTCATGGGCCTGATCGCACGGAAAGATCTGTTGCGGCTGAGAAGTGCATTGCAATCCTCGGAACTGGAGCGCCGTCCCTACCTGGGTGCGCGCCCGGCAACTGAGGCCGCCATCGAATGACCCAAAGCTTTGTGGATGATGTTCCTCACGTCGGTTTCGCTCGGGCGGTAAAACCCATGGCATTGGATTTTGATATGCTTGAGCGTCGTTTACCGTGCACAGCTTTTCTGTGAGGGTATGGCTTCCCTTGCAACGACGGACGCCCGATCTTCGGACGGTTTTCATAACCGGCTATCGCCACCAAGATTTGCAAAGACGACACCCTGAAATTTGGAGGACTGAACATGAGCTTGCGTATCAACGATATCGCGCCGGATTTTTCTGCCGAGACGACGAAGGGGCCGATCCGGTTCCATGATTGGATCGGGAGCGATTGGGCGGTTCTCTTCTCCCATCCGAAGAATTTCACGCCCGTCTGCACGACCGAACTCGGTGCAATGGCCGGCATGGAACAGGAATTCGCCAAGCGCGGCGTCAAGATCATCGGCATCTCCGTCGATCCGGTCGAGAGCCATGATAAATGGAAGAACGATATTCGTATAGCGACCGGCTTCGATGTCGACTATCCGCTGATCGGGGATAAGGACCTCATTGTCGCCAAGCTCTACGACATGCTGCCGGCGGGCGCGGGCGAAAGCTCGGAGGGTCGTACACCGGCCGACAACGCGACCGTGCGCTCTGTCTTCGTCATCGGCCCTGACAAGAAGATCAAGCTGATCCTCACCTATCCCATGACCACAGGGCGCAATTTCAATGAAATTCTGCGTGCTATTGATTCCATCCAACTGACGTCAAAGCACCAAGTCGCAACCCCAGCCAATTGGGAACAGGGAGACGATGTCATCATTACTGCTGCTGTGTCGAACGAAGACGCGATTACACGGTTCGGATCGTTCGATACGGTTCTGCCCTATCTGAGAAAGACGAAGCAGCCGTCGGCGTGATCAGAATCGGAAAGGCCGACGGATTGGACCTGAAAACGCTTAGGGACGTCGCAAGGCGTCCAGCCCTGAAACAGACCCGCACCTCGGCCGCGGTGTCAGCCATTGCGCGCGCAGAGGGGAAGGCTTGATATATGTCGTAATACGACATATATTGGCGCCATTCCTGTCCTTTGAGAAGCGCGTTCCATGGAAAACCTATTGCGTCCCAGGTGCATTGACCTGGGGCTTATCGTTTGGACGACACCTTCGGTCACCTCACACGCCAATCTCGTGACCACCCGCCGATCCGGGAGTGGAGAAAAGCGTTGCCGCGGCACGACAGCGAGTTGTTCCAACCGATGTTCTCCTCTAACCGGCTTCGACAAGGTCATGACTTGGTGCCAATCGCGACGGTCTCCGAGCAGGTAAATGTGAGCCGGACATATCGCTGATGCGCAGTTTCCAAACCATCGATTTCCCTCGGGAAGCCCAGAAATGAGAGAGAGCAACCGGTGGTAAACGATCCTACCCATCAGTTCCTGATTTACAAGATTGTGCCAATCAAAATCGGCGGAATTGATTTTTCGTTCACCAACGCTTCCCTCTTCATGGTGGCTGCGGCGGTCATCTCCGCCGGCTTCCTGTATTTCGCTACTTCCAGCCGCAGCCTCATCCCGACGCGATTACAGTCCGTGGCCGAAATGTCTTACGAATTCATTGCCTCGATGCTGAAAGAAGGAGCGGGGAGGGAAGGGATGAAGTTCTTTCCGATGGTTTTCTCCCTGTTCATGTTCGTGCTGACCGCGAACCTACTTGGCATGGTTCCCTACTTCTATACGGTCACGAGCCAGATCATCGTAACCTTGGCGCTGGCGCTCTTCGTCATCCTGACCGTGATCATGTACGGCTTCTATAAGCACGGTTTCGGCTTCCTGAGGCTTTTCGTGCCACTCGGTGTGCCCGCTTTGCTCCTGCCGCTGGTGGTAGCAATCGAAGTCATCTCCTTCCTCTCTCGTCCGATTTCGCTCTCGGTTCGTCTTTTCGCCAACATGCTTGCCGGCCATATCGCGATCAAGGTGTTCGCAGGCTTCGTCGCCTCGCTCGGAGCCCTGGGCGCGCTTGGCGTCGGCGGTGCCATTTTCCCCCTGATAATGACCGTGGCCCTCACCGCTCTTGAAATCCTCATGGCCTTTCTTCAGGCTTATGTATTTGCAGTACTGACTTGCCTGTATCTCAATGACGCAATCCACCCCGGCGGTCACTAAGATATTGTCCGTTCCGGCCGGGCTGTTTCCAGGTGTCGTTTGGCACTTCTGTGGTTGCTGCCCGTTTTGGAGGTCGAGCCAAGCGGCAAATTAACGACCCCATCGGAAGCTCTGCATCGCCCGACGCGAAAGCTTCGACGGCCAAAGCGGTCAATGGTTCAACGCCCGGCATGGTCTGAATCCGGCCCGCGGCTCCGGGCAGTTCCGCGAGCTTCCTGGTCTTCTCTCGATCCTGCATCTTCTCACCAATCTGGTTCAGAAGGTCGCGGCATTCCGCGTGCAAAATCTCGGGCAGGCCGATCTCAGTATTGTCGAGGATAGCCTCAATGCGCTTGATGTGACCAATCCCCTGCGGAACGGCTTTCGGTCGGAGAACAGCAGACCGAGCGTGAGGAGTTCAAAACCTGCCGCCGATCGACTCCCGCGAGATGGTCGGCTATGGAAGGGGCGCGGTGTTCCGACAGGCATCCGTTCGACGCGCCTTGAAAAATCTCGGCAGATGAATCTATTTTAAATCATGTCGTTGTATCGCGACCGGCCGCTGAATTGCCAAAAAGCCGATCGACGGCGGTTAGGTCAATCCCTGGTGAGATTTTGTGGTAATTGAAGATCTTTTTGTCAGAAACAGGCTATGGTCTGCCGACCGCAAGGCCGAGGACGCGGCTTATTTCGAGCAGCTGTCGCAGTTGCAGCAGCCGGACTATCTGTGGATTGGCTGCTCGGACAGCCGAGTGCCCGCCAATGTAATCACGGGCTTGGAGCCGGGTGAGGTTTTTGTACATCGCAACGTCGCTAATCTCATCCACCCCGCCGACATGAACATGCTGTCCGTTGTTGAGTATGCCGTCCATCAGCTCGGTGTGAGGCACATTATTATCTGCGGGCACTATGGCTGCGGCGGAATACGAGCCGCTGTCAGTGACAAGCGCTTCGGACTAATCGACCACTGGCTGCAGCCGGTACGCGAGGTTGCCGAACAGCAATTTGAATGCAGGGAAGGCCATCTCTGGGCGGAGGAAGACCTCGACCGGCTCTGCGAGGCCTGCGTCGCCACCCAAGTGAAGCGCCTTGCCCGTACTCCAACTCTGCAGGCGGCCTGGCAGGCGGGAAAAGACGTCGCGATCCACGGATGGGTCTACGGCTTGAAAGACGGGCTGCTTTCTGATCTCGGATGTACAGTGACCGAACCCTAAGGACGGTGAATCTCGCGCGGTCCAAATCATTCTTAAGTTTAACGGGCTTTGTCGAATAGTCTTGGGTAAGCCCGGAGGTAGTTCGCATACAATCACTGTATCTGGCTCGTCGATCGCCGCGTAGGAATTGTACGAACGTTCCCCGGATCGCGCATTCTTAGCCTCAACGGAAACTTAAGCAATCTGTCATAATTCTAATTGATCATCTCGTCGCAGAGCATGTGAAGACGTGTCTGAGTTAGCATGCATGTGCCGCTGGAACACGCTTATCCAGCTTGTTGACCGATTGCGTTAGCCGGGAGCCGAGACGTCCCGTGCGACAGGAGAGTTATAATGCCATCCAAACTTTTCACCCGCATCAGTGTCAAGCTGACTGCCATGTCGGCGGCCGGTATTCTCATGGTTTTGGCCTTGCTAGCGGCGGTCTGGGTTGGCGACGCCTCGATCGGTAGAAGCTCCGACTTCGGTCGAATGCAGCTGGTCATTTCCAGGGACCTGGTCGACGCGAAAGCGTCACTCCGCGGCATGATGATGGGAATGTTGCAGCTGCGTCTCGCGGAAACTGCGACCGATGCGACGAAAGCGCGGGAATATGTTGCCAAACGACATGAGTCGGTGACTAAATACCTGGAAAGTGCGAGCGCCCACGTCACTTTGCAGGCGAACAAAGATCGGATAGCCAAGGTCACCGAGCTGACCGGTCAATGGATAACCGAATACGAGGGTCTTTCAAAATCAATCGACGCAAGATTGACCAGCGCTGCCAACAGTTCCGAGACCTCCGACAATGGAAAGTCCGCTCAAGGCAAGCTCCTGGATATTGCCGACCAGATCGGGTCGCTGATCGACGAGTGTGTGAATGCGGCCAAAAGTAAAGCGGACGAAGCGGGGGCGCAGATGTCGGCCACATCCACTCTGGCGCTGCAAATTAGTCTTGGAATGGGATTTCTTGTTGTCGTGACGCTTATCGCGTCCGCTATTTTTGGCTCGAGAGCGATCGCCCGCCCAATCGGACGGCTGACGGCAACAATGAAACAACTTGCCGGCGGCGACCTCGAAACCCACGTGCCATTTGCAAGCCGAAGCGACGAGGTCGGCGATATGGCGACCGCCGTCGAAGTGTTTAAGCAAAACGGCATAAGGATGCGTCACATCAATGCCCAGGAAAGCGCATTGCAAGCAAAGAGCGCGGATCTCTCCTCGAACATTTCGGCCGTCGTCGCTGCGGCGGTGGCTGGCGATTTCACTCGGCGAATTCAGAAAGTCTACGACAATCCGGATCTCGATCGTTTCGCGGCAAGCGTCAACGAGCTTGTAGCCTCCGTGCACCAGGGCGTCAGTGAAACGCAACGCGTTATCGCGGCATTGGCACAGGGGGATCTTACGGACGAGATGCGAGGCGAGTTCCAAGGCTCATTCGGGGAGCTGAAGCGCGATGTAAATGCGACGATGGGCGGCCTGCGTACCGTCATGGCAGAAGTTCGGGCCGCGATCGACACGATCAACGCTGGCACTGGCAATCTCAGCAATGCTGCCGGCGACCTCTTCAAGCGCACTGAACAGCAAGCCGCTTCTTTGGAGGAAACCGCTGCAAGCCTTGAGGAGATCACGTCGGCGGTCAAGAGTTCTACAGATCGAGCAGCGGAAGCCAGCCACATGGTCGGCGAGGCGCGCAAGAGTACGGATCAATCGAGCGCGGTGGTCACGGATGCTGTCGCGGCCATGGGTCGTATCGAACAGGCATCGAGCGAGATCGGTCAGATCATCAGTGTCATCGACGAGATTGCCTTCCAGACGAACTTGCTGGCACTCAACGCCGGCGTCGAGGCGGCACGCGCCGGCGAGGCCGGCAAAGGGTTCGCGGTCGTCGCCCAAGAGGTGCGCGAACTCGCGCAACGTTCCGCTCGCGCTGCCAAAGACATCAAGGGTCTGATTACCCGTTCCGGCCAAGAGGTCCAGACCGGTGTGAAACTCGTGACTGCGACAGGCGAAGCCCTGAACCTGATCCAAGCCCAGGTCACCAAGATCAATGATCATGTCCATTCGATTGCCACGGCGGCGAAAGAACAGACGACCGGTCTTACCGAAATCAACGTGGCCGTCAATCAGATGGATCAGGTCACGCAGCAGAACGCGGCTATGGTTGAGCAGGCGACGGCAAGCACCAGCCGACTGGCAGAAGAAGTCGTTACTCTATCTCGGCTGATTTCCCGCTTCAATGTTGAGGCTGTGGGACGACATGGGTTCGCTCTTGTCAGAGCGGCCAGCCATCACGCGCCTACAGCTTCTCCAGCGCGTGCGTTACATCAGACGCTGGCAAACGCTGTCAGTGGGCGAGCACGCTGACGGACGAAAAGGCGTCCGAGAGTATTCCCATCGATCTTGCTTGCCGCCCGCGTCTGCCCTTGCATGACGATCAGTGATCCAAGCCGCCTTGTAAGTATCGCCGGGCGGCGTCTCCGCTCGGAACGTCATATTCAACTATCTCGTCAAAACGGCGCGCGAGGGCACGATCAAGGATTTCAGGATGATTTGTCGCGGCGGCAACGACGCTGTCGGTCGCGTTCGGCTCCGCCATAAACATCAAGATCGAATTCAGCACACGACGGATTTCGCCAACGTCATTCGTCAAACCCCGTCGAACTTGTCCGACAGATACACGCCGCGTGTCTTCGCGACCGCGTCGAACAACAATCTGAGTTTGCTTGCCGTTTCGCCGAAGAACCGGCTGAAGAGCGAGTCTACACAGTGTCGTCGTCGCTCCAGCGAATCGATGGGCTGGGGACACGGCGATCCGGCATTGGCTGCGGATCAACTGAGGGCCTCTGGAACCCAATCGAAGCTTGCTTCGCACTAATCACAGAAGCGGTCGCAGATTACAAGAATGTAACGTGAAAACAAAAAACAACGACGTTAAAGCTTCACAAGGGTTTCAGTATCGTGGTCTTGGCGAGCGCAATAATGTGGGTCGGGTCCTTTGATGGCGCTCGCCAGATTTCCACATTTATCGCCACGCCGGCATGACGCCGAATCTTCACGTCAGTAACGCGGTAAAAGAACGTTTGTAGCCTCGAACTATCAGCACGGCCGCGTGCCGCGTATCTCTGCGGCGATGATAAAGGTGTTCTTCACGACATGGCAGACAGCTTCGCGATATTCTGCTTCCCGCTTGGCTTCGGACGGGCCATGGCCTACGAGGTTACAGAGGAAGCAGCCTACGAAGCGGCGAAACGGCATCGAGCTTCCATCCTCGCCGATCCGGCAAACGTTTTGCCGACGCGCACGCCGATCAATCGAGTTGTGTTCCGACCGGTCACTGCGGATATCGTCGTGGCTATTCTCAATGAAAACGACTCAGGGTTTTTAGATCTCATCCAGGCAATGGAGCCGATCGGTTACGTCGAATAGACATCGATTTCCCGTGCGAAATCGGGCCAGCCAGAGCGGGCCCTAATCAATCACTGACCTTCGAGCAAACAATGCCGGTAATGGATCTTGGTGACGGGGTAAATCAAGTATAGCGGTAGTCGCGTGCATACATCCCCGATGAACGTGCTTTCCTTCTACGATTGAACATTGTCCCGTCGCCCTACCAGGTGGCGGGTCTTTTTTCGTGGCATCGGCTCCTCAGCTTGGCCTAATATCAGTATGGTTTGAGTGGCCCCGTATCCGGGCAGGCCCACCCGACCGGATAGGCAGGGAGCTGCCCTGCCGAGGCTGGCGCGACCCCCCGAGTGTCGCCAGCTCTCCATTGAAGGCTTAGCAATGATAGGCCAAATTCGATCTATTACAGTTCGTGCACATCAGGGAAGGTTTGGGACGAAGTGAAGCAGGGTCTCTGGAGCTGAGCAAGCAGGAGTTCTGCAAGCGATTTGCTGATCGGATGGTCCGCGCATCTCCCTCGGGGGGACCCGGTCGCAGTCCGATCCGGGCATATGCGGAGCCGGTCGCCCCGGTATATTGGGCGGAGGCGCATCGAGATGGGCTCTCCCCGGAAAATTGCGGCGATGATGACATGGCTTTTTGGCGGAAGGAATCCTGACACCCAACGGCAAGCTTTGCGGCCTCGATCTGCCGCTGAACTAGGCGCAGTCTGGATGCAGGGAACTATGCCTGGCCGTCCAGCGCCCAGGGTCCGTGTTTGTTCAAACCGTGACCGATGAACTAACCGTCAAATCGCACAGAGGTTCCAAGTCGGGAGAGCGGTACGACGTCGCCCTCGAGTTCAATTTCGAGGCCCTCCAGCAGGCGCTCCGGCGTGTCGTTGCCATGGTTGTAGAGGGTGATTGCCAGCGAGATCAAATAGTCATCCGGGTCGACATGCCTCCGAATGCACCATTCGGTCAGGGCCTCGAAGACAACCTCCGGGTCGGCATGAAAGAACGCCTGAGAAAAGCCAGGCATAGCAGCTCTCCACTGGGCGAGCGGACGATACCTACTAACGCTCGCACCCTGAATTTTAACGCTTTCGAGAATCTGATTCAAGCGCGTTCGATATCATGGAGTGACTGTCGACTCGTGTGAAATCCATAGCCAGTGGCGAACAGGTGCCGCGGTGAGGGGCGCGTGCGACGCTGTCGCCTCGTCCGCCAAAATTGAAACCGTAGCCCGGCCGCTGCGAGTTCTGTGGGGCTACGGCCTCCAGGCCCCCAAAATCGAGGCCGCGCTCAACTTTGTAGAATACGCCCGAAGAGAACCATGTGGAAGCGCTATATGGGGAGCGCCCGGCTAATGCTTTTTTGTTCATTGGAACCTGACCAACTGGAAGTTGGTCTGCTGGGACCAGCCGATGGCATACGAGCCAGATATGGCAGTCATTTTCGAAATCACTCCCAAAGCTGCCGGGAGGTCAGGCCTGCGAAGCGGTTGATGAGCCATCTCACCACTCGCGAATTGCGAGAAGCTGTCCACGCAGATGTGGAGCGTGATCACCGGCATCACGGCTTCCCTTGACCCCGATCCGATAACTTTACAGTGCCCAGGCAACCATTCGCCGACGCGCCTACGCCATGATCCGGGAAGCCTTTGCAGCGAACGGCATCGGATTTGCCTCATCGACCGTGCAGGTTGGTGGCAATGACGATCAATCAGCCAGCGCCGCGGCCGACATGAGAGATAGGATGGTTCGCAAAAAGGCGGTCGAAGAACGAGGGCCGATGGCGAGAAATGACCCATGCGTTGGCAAGGGCTGACATTGCCGATGATCGGCGCAGTTGGAGAGCGTTTTTGGCCACAAAGTTGCCGATGGTGGCATTGTGGCACAAGACAGTAAATGTCGCGCCATTTGCACCACCAATGTGACGCGACGGTCCTTCGGTTGATGGAGCTAACAGATAAAGGCCGGGACGAATTCGCACCGACCTTCTCGGCGTCGCTCTCCACACCGGTGCATATGGCTCGGGTGTGTCCGGGACCCGCTTCCGACGCCCAGCACCTTCACATGCCTCACAGCATCAAAACCGTGACGGCGGCAAACTTGAGCAATTCGGCTCCGCGGATGCAGTTCACCTCGCAGATAGGGAATCGGCAACTGATGCGACCCAGCGCCTGCCATGAGCAAGGACCAAGAAATCGATAAGAAAGAAAGCAGAAGGCTTGCGGTCGCGGGGCGCAGCGCTCCGGGAATGACGTCAAATCGCGACAAGGCTCCCTCAACCTGAAAAGTAAGACACCCCCGGGGAACCGTCGGACGTCCAGCGCCTTTTAGACGAAGAGAGATAGTCACGGGAGAAACCGATGTCAGAAATACCTAGCAATCCGGGACGGACCATCAGCGCGATGTTTGACTCAGAAAGCGACGCCCAGAGCGCCGCGGAAGGATTGATTGCCTCCGGCCTTCAGAAGCAATCCGTGATGATCACGCCTGGGCATAAGGAAGACCTTCCGGCGCGAGATCACGCAGGCTTTATTGACGCTATTGCCAACTTCTTCTTCACCGACGAAGCGCGCAACCTCTATGCCGAGGGCCTGAGGCGCGGCGGGTTCCTCGTGACGGCGCAAGTGAACGACCAGCTTCAACATGACGCCGCTCTGCGTATTCTGACGGAGAAAGGAAGCATCGACGTCGATGAACGCGCCGAAACCTGGCGCTCTTCTGGATGGGAAGGTTGACCATGATGACAGCCAACACGAGCGAGGGAATCCGTCGCCGCGCCTATCGAATTTGGCAAGACGAGCGCGCGCGGTGCTGGAGCCCAACGACACGCGATATCACAATTACCTGGGAAGCCCACATGAGCTGAATCCAAACCCGCAAAGAGCAGGGCATACCTTGCCCTGCTCGTCAGTTCTGATCTGAATCGGCCTGCTGGCGGATGGGAGTAGTATTCCACAAAATTGATTGCCAAGAAAAATGCGTCGGCTAGGATCCTCCAAGGGTCCCGCCCTGAATTTGAAATGGTTTTTCTGAACCCAAGCGAAACGGCGCGAGCGTCTTTGCGGCATGCAACCCCGCCTATGGCGGCACGTCTACCGACACGGCAATACTGGCACTCAACCTGCGTTGGCCATGGTTTGTCACTTTTGCCGGTTGGGGTCCTGAACTGCCGTCGTCCCCGCACGCCATCATCACAACGCTTCGTTCGCCGCACATCTCAAGGGCGCTCGCAGTGGCGGGCTCCGAAAGCGCATGGGCCTCAATGCCGACAAGTACGGGTCCATCGGCTTGGATGTCCCGAATGCTACGCGCCGCAAGGGAGGATCCGGCGCGTAGCTGTATTAAGCCCTTGACGAGCTTTGCGACATTGACCGGCATGTCAGGTGGGGTCGGCTTTCCGGCCAACGGGCCGAGTTTCGTAATCGTGCGATTGCCTCATTTGGTGAAGGCCGCGTTGGCTGGTCTGCTGGAATGCCGGCTCGCAATTTGCGCCTCGGCTGCTGCAACGATGTATGCTGGCTCGAAGCCGAAGTGTTTTGCGACAATTTTTGATGGTGCTGACAAGCCGAAACTATGCAGAGCGAGGATAGCGCCGTCGAAGCCCGTGTAGCGCTCCCATCCGAAACCGGATGCTTCCTCCACCGCCACGCGGGCCGTTATAGCGGGCGGCAAGACCATCTCGCGATAGTCTTTTGGTTGGCTTTCGAACAATTCCCATGACGGCATACTCACGACACGTGTCTTTATGCCATCGGCTTTCAGCAGTTCATATGCCGTCACACAGAGCGCGACTTCGCTGCCGGTCGCCAGCAGCAGGACATCGGGCTTGCCGTCGGGAGCATCGGCTAGCACATACGCGCCCTGCGCTACGCCGCCTGCGTCTGCATAGATCGAGCGGTCGAGCGTTGGCACCGTTTGTCGCGTAAGCACGAGGCAGACAGGCCTGTCCCTAAGATGCATGATGACCTTCCACGCCTCGACGACTTCATTCGCGTCTGCCGGGCGTAGCACGATCATGCCCGGCATGGCGCGGAACGAGGCAAGTTGTTCGATGGGTTGGTGGGTTGGCCCGTCCTCGCCGAGACTGATGGAATCATGGGTCCAGATGGAGATGACCGGGAGTTCCATCATCGAACTCAGCCTCAGCGCCGCGCGGCAATAATCTGTGAAGATCAGGAAGCTGGAAACGAACGGACGCAGCTTCGACAGGCTCATGCCGTTGCCGATGGCGCACATGGCATGTTCGCGCAGACCGAAATGGAAATTTCGCCCGCGGTAGCTGGCGGCCTGTTCACCCTCAGGAGCCTGAAAATCGCCAGCAAAGTCAAACTCGAGGCTGGTCTTGGTTGACGGCGACAGGTCTGCCGCGCCGCCCAGTAGCCATGGGATGTGGGCCGCGATGGCGTTCAACACCTGGCCGGACGAGTCTCGCGTCGCCATGCCTTTAGCATCGGCTCTAAAACTGGATAGCGTCGCATCCCACCCGGGAGGAATTTCGCGTCGCTGCATCTGATCGATCTGAACTGCCAGGTCTGGATATTGCTTTCGGTAGGCGGCAAACAATTTCCGCCAGGCGGCATGAGCGGCGTCCCCTCGCTTGCCCATATGCGCATGAAAATGCGCGATAACGCCTTCCGGAATCTTGAAATCTACGTCTGGGTCCCAATTGTAGAATTCCTTCGTCAACCGAACCTCTTCGGCGCCTAACGGCTCTCCGTGAGCGTTGTTTGTGTCGTGCTTATGCGGCGCGCCAAAACCGATATGGCTTTGAACGACGATGAGAGTTGGGCGATCTTGCGTATCGATGAACCTCTGATAAGCCTTGCCCAACAACTCCAGATCATTTGCATCGTTTACTCGCTCTATGTGCCATCCGTACGCAGCGAAGCGGGTTGCGACATCTTCGGTGAACGTAAGTTCAGTCGGACCCTCGATGGTGATGTGGTTCTCGTCGTAAATCCAGCAGAGGTTCGACAATTTGAGGTGCCCCGCCAACGATGCCGCCTCGTTGCTGAGCCCTTCCATCATGTCGCCATCGCTGCACAGCGCGTAGACGTTGTGCGAGAACAGATCGAATTCGGGTCGATTGTAGGTAGCGGCCAGCCAGCGTTCAGCAATCGCCATGCCGACGCTTGTGGCGGCACCTTGTCCGAGTGGACCCGTGGTGGTCTCGACGCCTGAGGTCCAGCCATATTCGGGATGTCCCGTGCAATGGCTGCCCGCCTGACGAAAAGTCTTGAGATCGTCGAGCGTCACGGCAATTCGGTCGCCTTTGGGATAGCTTGCACCTTTTGCCTTGACGTCGCACAGGCAAAGCAGGCTGTAGAGCAGGGCGCAGGCATGGCCGGCCGACAGCACGAAACGGTCGCGATTCGGCCAATCGGGATCAGAAGGATCATAGCGTAGGAAGCGCTGCCACAAGCAATACGCCAGCGGCGCGGCGCCCAGCGGTGTTCCGGGGTGGCCGGACTTTGCTTTCTGGACCGCATCGATGGAAAGAATTCGCAGCGTGTTGATGCAAAGCTGGTCAAGTGGCACCTGTTTCATGGGGGAATCCTTTGACCGGATTTATGCAACCCGATTGTCCAAATGCCGGCTGGCTCGGCTTTGGTGATAAAATGAGTGCAGCGCGGTGTAGCCGGGTTCACCCCATCGATCGACGGACCGTCCCAGTGTGACGCAGTTTTTGGAATAGTCGAGATTAAGCCCGCACACCTCGGCAGTGACCTGGGTGCTACGCTGGGATCGTCTACGAAGGGCTGTTGCCGATGCAAAAGACGCACGTCTTCGCAGCGTCAGCAATGCCTTCCAGGCTGGAAGTTTCACAAGTGGCAATGTCCTGGTCGGAAAAGGCTGGCTCATAATCCGCCGGCCGAACCGTGAGAGCGATGCAACTGCTCGCTCTTTGACGCAATCACTGCCAGCAGATCGTTCCATGATTTGGTGAAGGATTGGGCGCCTTCCAATTGAAGSTGCGCGGCTAGCGCCTCAGTGTCGACGCCAGCCTTTGCGAAGTCCGCRAGCACGGTTTCGCTATCGCCGCCGTCTTCCCGCATGATACCATTTACCGCACCCTTTTCCGAAAATGCATGGAGCGTCTTTTCGGGCATCGTGTTGATTGTGTCCGGTGCGGCGAGCGCCTCGATGTAGTAGGATTCAGGAAGCTGCGGATCTTTGGTCCCGGTGCTCGCCCAAAGCAGACGCTGAGAAAGTGCGCCGGTGCCGGCCAGCTTGCGCCATTCGGCAGAGGCAAGTCGCTCCCGATAGGCCTTATAGACTTGCCCAGATATGGCGACGCCCAGACGGTTCCGCAGTGCTGGGGGAACCTTGTCCATCACCGCCTTGTCCCAGCGGCTGACGAAGATCGAGGCGACCGAAGCGATCTTGGGGTTGAGTCCAGCATCAACACGGCGCTGGATGCCTCGGCAATAGGCGTCGGCAGCAGCTACATACTGCTCGCACGAAAACAACAAGGTGACGTTCACGGGCACGCCRGYGAAGATCGATTCCTCGATGGCCTTCACCCCCGCGGGCGTGCCGGGAATCTTGATGAACAGGTTGGGACAGTGCGCCTGCGCGTGCAACCGCTTGGCGGCCTCTATTGTGGCGCCSGCATCGTTAGCCAGCAAAGGTGACACTTCCAGAGAAACCCAGCCATCGATGCCGCCTGTCGCCTCGTAGACCGGACGGAACAGTGCTGCGGCTTGCCTCAGGTCCTCCAGCGCCAATTCGAAGAATAGCTTCTCGCTGGCTTCCCCTTTCTTCTTTTTGTCGTGAAGGGCATCATCGTATGCCTTGCTGTTTCGAATGGCCTCATCAAAAATCGTCGGGTTCGACGTCAATCCCGTCACCGAATACTCGGTGCAATAGCGCTGAAGGGTGCCGCTGTTCAGGAGGTCGCGGGTGATGTTGTCCAGCCAAAGGCTTTGGCCGAGTTCGTGCAATCTGGTTGTTGCGTTCATGTCGACCTCGCTAGCGCGTAACCGCAGATATTGACGGGYGGGGAAATCGGTATCGACCYCGATGCGGCGTTGTCTCTTGTCCACGCGCAAATCAGCCGACCAACATGTCCGCTTCCCGCCGCTTTGATAAGAACTTCTCTGACAATGTCGGCGGGAAGGTTGACGTTCAAGGCATGCTGCCATGCCCGCAGCGCTGGTCTATACTTGTTGGTTCCGCGGCTACTCCGCTGTTCGGTGAGCAAGTCAAAAGCGTGCCTAGCACTGGTGCGGTTTCGGATGTCGCCGCTTGTGCCAAGGACGAGAGAGATTAGCTTGAAAGACGGCGCGTCGGACATGGGGGGCCTCAGTTTGGCTGGAGTTGCACAACGCACGTCGTCGAGACAAGTTTCATCAAAATGCATCACGCTCGCGTGAGACTAAGCGATATTCCGACGGCACTTTTCAGGGGTCGGGTGTGAAGGGCGATTGGAGCCGACGCGCCCGATTCGAGGTGTTCACGGGATGCAGGGCGACCCGAGTGGCCTGGTCCTCGTCCTTCTCGCCGACGAAGCTGGGCCGTCCACATATGAGGAAGAACATATTTTATTTCTGCCAGGCGACACCAGGCACAATCTATTCGATGGCTCGCCAGCGACGGTCACGGAGGGGAGCGATCAAATCGGCATCCGATAGCCGTAGAATTCGTGGTCCTCGTTGTACCCGCCGTAGCCCGCGCCGAGATCAGCGAAGTCGTTAACGAACTCGATCGCCGCAATCCATTTGACCATCTTGAATCCCAACTCGTTCTCGCAGCGCAGCCGCAGCGGAGCACCATGCAGGACGCTGATCGGCTCTCCATTCATCTCGTAGGCAAGGATCGTGAGTGCGTGGCGCATATTCGCAATACTATGGACGTCATAATATCGACCGCCATCGGCTCCATCGGCCAGGGAATAGAATACGGCGTAGCGAGCGTCGTGCGTCGGCTTCACCAGATCGAGGATGTCACGCATCGGAACGCCGCCCCACTCTGCGACCCCTGACCAGCCCTGGATGCAGAAATGCGTCGTGATCTGCTCCTGTTTCACCATCGCTTTGAGGTCTGCCAGCGAGAACTCACGTCGTGCCTCGACCAGGCCGCTGATCCGAAGCCTGTAGCTGGCGAAGTTCTCTGCTAGGAGATCATCAAATATTTTGGAGTTCGGCATCGTGCCGTTCGGCCAAAAATAGGGAGAAATGTCTTTCTTCGTGAGTTGAGATCGCGGATCCCAGCCTTCGGCGAGGCCCATGAGCCAGCCGATCATGAACGCGCCCGCGCGCTGCACGAGGCGGGCATAGCGGATGGTAAAAGGTGAGGCGACAAGCCAAGCCGTGACCAGGATAGCCATCGCGAGAAGGAACAGCGGGAACCCAGTCCATGAGGCGTCGTTGACGCCGCCGAACATATGATTGGTGTTCTGCCGGATGCCGGTGACGAACACCATGGCGCCATGTGCCAGGATGAAGCTGACGAACCAGGCGAACGCGATGAAGTGGACAGACCGCATCGCCTGTCGGTTGAACAGCCGACCGAACCACCCAAGTGCATTGGAGATTGCCGGGCTCTGCATCAGGCCGGTCACGATCGAGACGGGCGCTGCGACGAAGACGGTGATGAAGTAGCTAAACTGCTGTAGGCCGTTGTACCGAGTCCAGCCTTCGTCGACCGGAAAGTTCAGCGAGGCATACTGGATTGCCGTTGAAAGGGCGGCCGGAAATACCTCCCAAGTCAACGGTACAAGCCGGCGCCACTGGTCGGTAGCAAACAACAGTGCATAAAAAGCGATACCGTTCATCAGCCACAAGAGATTGACCGAGAAGTGCCACCAGCGCGCAAGGCCAAGTGTATGACGCAAGCCAGGGATGCCGAGCCAAGTCGGCAGGGTGACGGAATCATCCTTGGCCGTCCAGATGCGATCCTTGGGCACGGGCACCTGAAACCGGAACCAATCGGTTCCTGGCGTGCAGTCCCGTCTCCAGTAGAGCCGTGGGTGATCGGCTAGAATCTGCAGGCCGGCCCGCATGATAAACAACATGAAAAACATGTTCAGGAAGTGCTGGAACTGGAGCCACCAGGGAAAGCCGGAATCAACCGACGGCGCCGACTGTGCGATCCCAGGATGGTTCTGGATGAAGCTTCCTACAGAGTGCAGTTCGCGCAGGCTTTGCGCCAGGGCTATCAGAGAGAGTAACGCCGCCGCTGCGACGGGTAAGGCCCACAGGGTATTGATCCAACGCTGGCCGATTCTAATGTGCGGAAAAATTCCCTGCTGGGGTGGCATCCAATGATTGAGCCGGACGCGATCGTCCGCATCGCTGAGCCGAGCACGAAGCGGCTCGGGCGACGGAGATTGCGGATTCGTGGACATTGGCGATCGCTTTCTGTCGTTGATTGCGCCTGGCGGAGGCGTCAGTCGCGAATTTTGGTGAGCGCCGAGCCTTTGTGGAAAGCGACGTGCTCGGTCTTACTGCTCTTGATCTCGTACTGCGGCGCTTCACTGCTCGCATGATGCGTGTAGCCCTTGACGTCAAAATCGCGAATATGGATGCCAATAATCATGCCCCTCACGCGACCGGCCTCCGAATTCCAGCTTACGTGATCGCCGATCTTGAAGTTTTTGCCCATCGATATTCCGCCTGAAATTTGGCGCGGCGGTTCGCCGAACCATTGCGACCGTACACTTTCGCATCGATCATGCGCCGAAAACACCGTCGAGACCAACACGTTTTCGTCTATTTAACTTGCATTCTCGATGCCGTCTTCCCGGAACTGATGGGGGGCCGTCAACAGGCCGCTTTTGATATCGAAAGCAAATACTTACGACGTCCACTGAGGCGCTCGTGCCACGATACGGCATATTCGTAGGAGCCTGTGTTGCTTGCTAAGGGAGTGCCTTAGATCGTCGCTAAAACCATAAGACGGACATCGTCGCCAATAATCGAACATGAAATCCGCGAGAGTGCTACGAGCTCTGAGAACAGGAGGTCAAGCCACATAGAGCCGAACTTCGCCGTTGGTTGATATCAAGCATCATCGTGGCCTGGTCCGTTGGCGACATGCAAAACTGGTCCGCCAAGGTTTTTTAGTTACTCTCCAATCCGAGCGTCGTTGCGGCCTTTTGCAGGAGTCCACTGCGGCGCTTTTCTCGTAATCTGTAGCTGTCGCCACCGATTGTGATGACGTGACTGTGGTGCAGATTATGGCTAAACGTCCTGCCCAAGATCAGACGGAAGCCACATCAGATTCCGCCCGAAATCGCTGAGCAGGTCGCCCATCAGTTCTTGGACCGCCAGTTTCGTGAAACTCTCGACCAGCCGGTCGGCATGCTCGACAACCAAACGCCGCGACAGGTGGCAGAATCAGCAGCTGACCGCCATCAGGTCGCCGAGTGGCTCAAGTATCTCGAAAACCAACCTGCAACGCAGCCGAACTCCGCAGACCCCATGGCCACATACAGTTTCGAGTGGATGTGGCACGAACTCGGCGGCGTCGATCTGCGCCTGTAACCCCTACCGTATATCTGTGTCCCAATAATGTACTGAGGCCGGTTCCGGGCTTTCGATCCAATTAGCGCCGGTCTCCGTAGCTAATTCGCCTTTGTAACCAGAGCCAACCTCTGGACAAAAACTTGAGCAGCGAGGTCCGCCGGGCTCGGTCAAAGGCATCTGCAGCCATTTTGATGGCCATCGTCTGTGTTGGATACGTGTGAATGACCTTGGCGAGGGCCCGCAAACCAATTCCAGATGTTATCGCAAGCGAAACACCGTCGATCATTTCGCCGCCATGGCGTGCGACCACCGCGGCGCCGAGTATCCGATCTGTACCCTGCTTAACATGAATTTTTACGAATCCATCCTCTTCCCCATCCGTCACGGCACGATCTACGTCGTGCATTAGGATGGTGTATGTGGTCACGGGAATACCCCGCGCACGCGCCTCCGCAACATACAGCCCAACATGGGCGATCTCCGGATCGGTATAGGTGCACCAGGGGATTTGCAGCTTACTCAACCGTCTCCGGCCAAAGACCAGTGCGTTTGTTACCGCCGTACCTGCGGAAGCCTCGGCAGCATGGGTGAATTTATGCTCCATACACACGTCTCCGGCGGCATAGATTTTACGGTTGCTGGTTTGCAGAAAGTCGTTCACGAAAATTCCGTTCTTTGTGTCGAATTGCACATTGGCGACCTCTAGGTTCAAGTTTTCGACATTCGGCGTGCGCCCTGTCGCAACGAGAATTTCATCAACGGGAACGCTGGATTTCTCCCCGGCGCTCACGAGCTCCACAACTTTTTCCGCCCCGTCTAACTGCACGCCCACAACGGCTGTGTTCAGACGAACGTCGACGCCGTCGCGTGCCAATGCATCCGAGAGAATGTGCGCTGCGTCGCGCTCTTCCTTCGGCAAGAACATCGGGTCATTTTGTACAATGATGACATGCGAACCGAACCGACAAAATGCCTGCGCCAGTTCGCAGCCTAGAGGTCCGCCACCCATCACCAAAAGCCGCCGCGGACATTCCGTCAGGTTAAAGACGTTCTCGTTGGTAAGGAAGCCAACGTCGTCTAACCCCGGTAACGGTTGGACCAACGGGCGCGCACCTGTCGCGATTAGCGCTTTCTTAAATCGCAGCGTCTCCCCAGCTACCTCCACTGTGTTAGGTGCCGTAAAGCTTGCTTCCCCGAAATAGACATCAATGCCAGCCTCGCTCAATCGCTGAGCGGAATCCGCTTGGCTTAATCGTATCCGGAGCCGCCGCATACGCTCCATAATCGCCGCGAAGTCGACGACGACATTGGCCGGCACTTGAGCGCCCAGGATTTCCGCAGCGCTCATCTCAGCGTATAGCCGCGCGGTGCGAATGATCGCCTTCGACGGCACGCAGCCGACGTTTAAACTGACACCGCCTATGAATTTGCGCTCGATCAAAGCCACTTTCGCGCCGAGAGCCGCTGCTTGGCGCGCTGCAGTGATCCCGCCAGGACCGGCGCCCAGGACAACAAGGTTATATTTGCTTGCATTTGTCGGGTTTTGCCACGTGGGGGGACGAACATTGTCAAGAAGCCTGCTCCGCAATTGGCCATCCCGCGACCCGTTTGGATCTGATTGGTCCTTGCGTGTCACGACAACCAGCCGCCGTTAAATCCAGCGCGGCGAAGGCCCTTGACTATGTGGGGGCATTGCCGGGTCAGCTTCCAAATCAACCCCGAGCGATAATTCTCGATCATCATCACAATGATCCCCTGATCGAGTCCGAAGCAACCCTCCGATACCCATCCCCCTTGCCCGTGATCCGACAGCGTCGCATTGAAACTGCTGGTAAACCTCGAGTTTCGGATCGCCTCCGGATAACGCGAACAAAAGTGGCGCAAAGCCGACAGGGCAAGTTCGGGCGCGAATGGTAGCGACGCCAGCGCCGCGCATGGATCAATTGTTCCGTCATCGGGTCCATAGGGCACGCCGCGTGCGGCATAGCTGAAAAAGCGGCGCTCTCTCCCCTCGATTTTCAGCTTTCTGAAACCCGGGCCATCATTTGCCGTGATGCCCCAGCAATCCTTGCCATATCCTGCAAATTCCCGTGGGTTCCGTCGCGCGTATTCGCGCTGGACATACGTGGCGCGCCGGCTGTTTTCAAAGTAGTCACTCTTCTTCTCGCGCATGAAACGGTCGCGTATGCCGGAGAAATCGATCCAAGCCTGGGAATAGTGATGAATGAACAACGGACCCGCATAGAGAAATTCCAAATCGTAGATATTTTCCCACTGATACGTGCCTGTCCATTCAATGTAGCTATGTTCGGGAAGCGGACAGGTCGGGGACGCAAGGCCGAGAACATAAAGAATGATCGCTTCATCATAGCCATTCCAGCCATAGTGGATAAACCCGCCCTGCGGCTTCCAACCCTGTCGAGCAGTTCTCTCGCCGCCGCACGCCCAGTCAAAGTCGACACGACGGTAAAGTGAATCGGCCAACCCTCGAATCTCGTCCTCGTTTGGTTCATTTCCGCCAAAATAGACACCGGCAGTCAGTATCCCCGCCAGCAAGAATGTCGTGTCAATCACCGAGATTTCGCAGTTCCATGCACGCCTACCATCGTTCATGTCGAGAAAATGGTAGTAGAAGCCTTTATATCCGGTTGCGTCCGGTAGTTCGCTCTGCGAGCTCCTGTCGAAGAAGCGCAAAGTTGCGAGCGTCCGAGCCGCAGCTTCTGCCCGTGTCATCCAACCACGCTCGACGCCGACGGGGTAACAGGACAGCGCGAAGCCGACCACAGCAATGCTTGCCGGGCTACCCGCGCGACTGGTGTCGGCCACCAGGCCATTCTCAGGATTGGATTGTTCCAGAAAATAGTCGAACGCTGCACGCTGGAATAGCTCAAGCAAATCGTCGTCGGATCGGTCAGATGATTCAGGCAATATCGTTCACTCCCTAAAGGAGATCTTTCCCGCCGGGTCCCACGAACTCAATACGAAAACCCTGGCCTGTGCACTTTTGATAAATCGATCTGCGCTCAAAACGCCGACGATGATGCTTCCTGAGCGGCTGACATAATTCCTTGCGAACCCAAGCATCGGACCGTGCCGAGCGGATTGAAATTTCCTATTGATCAACTGTCGTTCTATCGAGTGTGAAACCGCAGTCATGATAGTGCGGCAGGGGCATCCCGCTCCCGCAAGCAATGCTTCGCGGGTCCGCAAGCAATCTAGATGAATGGTCATTGGTGCGCTCCTTGCCTGCCGCGATGCAGCGGTTACTAATGCCAGCCTTGGGCGGACTGAAATTACCCTGGTTGGGATGACGTCTTTGGCTGCACGGCCGGACATCATTCTACCGCCGTCGAGCATTGCGAACCGCATCGAGATCATCCGCCTGCTCTTGCACGCTCTTCAATAGTTCCTCCGCATATTTCTCCGCTGAAGAGATATCGGCTGCATCCAGCCGGGCATCGCGGCACTTGCAGTCGACCGCATGGCGCACCGCTGCCATCAGAGCAGATCGCTTTTGCGGATCATGGAGGCGAAGTAGACGTATGAGCGCCGTGTCCGCGATGAGTTCGAGGATCATCAGACGCCCTTCGATTGCACCGAGCGAAGGAATAGCCTTGCCGGGTTCGCCTCCCAGTGCGTCGCGTTTAGCTCTGAGCATGATCAAATCCTTTATGGGCGCCTCCAGGCATTCTGCGGCCTCGGCGAGGCTAGTGCCGCCACAAGGGCGGACGGGCCGCAGACACGTCTACAACCATTAGTCTGTATCGTTTCTCGACAATGAGCAAACGGAATTAATTGCCATTTAAATACAAAAATATTGTATTGAAAATTAGAGCCCCGCCCCGGCACGGTTTGCGCGAGGCGGATAAGTCTGCCATTGACTTGGGATTGTTGGGTATCTGTTGGAACTCACCGCAGCCAGCCGCGATTTCCGCATGAATGTCACGCAGGATGGCTGCCGGGCGGCTTTCGGTCTGCTAGAACGTCCAGCCGTCACTCGACGCGTTCTGTTGCCTTTCAAAGGCTGATGTTGCGACACCCCGGCGTTTGCAGATTCCGAGCGCGAACAGAACATGGCCTGCTGGAAATGCGCATCGCATCCGGCGAGCAGGGCACACTCGCGCCTTCGTCGACCGCAATGACTCCATACGGAACCAGGCCGCTTGAATCCTTGCCCGTCAGGTCATTCTACGTGGAAGCGAGCATGGTCATATCGCAGGGCGCGTCCCAGATCGAGCCGCCCTCGATATAGTGAGTTCTCTTGGGCTGCGTCCGTGCTTCCTCCGCAATGCGTTCCCGGCGAACTCCACAGATTTTCTTGACGAGGTCGAGAGTAATCTCGAGCTTGTTCGACAATATCGGCATTGCAATCCAAGCAAGCAACGAATTTTCCCGTCTAATTCGACGCCAAGTTCATCCTCCAGCGCACGAGCGCGATTGGTGATGTTCGAGGGCGCACGATTCACAATCATCGCTGAACGCGTCACGGTGGATTGTTCTGCGACATCTAGGAAAATCTCGAGGGCCGGTAAAATCCATAATCTCTCGGCAAGGTCGCCGGGAGGATGGTTTTCGAAGATTGTTCCTCGGCGGAGAAAGAACGATCGTATGAATGAAAACAATTTGGATGTATTCCTCGACGATGTGGCTTGCAAAATAATCAGTGCCCACTGGCCATTTCGGGGCGAGCCCGATCTCAGCGGTTCGATGGCTTCTCCCAATGAGCATAGCGCAATCTGTTTGTTACGATCGTTACCGAGAAGGTTAGGCCGTTGACATTCTACTGCAGACGACGCGGCGAGAGGCTTGGGCGAGGTATCTGGAATATTCCCATTCCGGTCGATGGCCAAGAAATGACACCTGACATTCTCATAGCCCCCGACCCCTACTCATTTTTCATCCAGACCAGCCACCCAAGGAGAATGGGGTTCCAGAGGCTGAGCTCTCCTCCCATCGCAATAGCGGCCGTCTGCCCTTGCGGAATGGCAATGTGAAGACGCGCACGCTCCCATGCCTGCATTAATGATTGCGCGAAACGCTCAAACTCCCGTCCTGCCGCCGTCAACTTGGCACTGATTGGTTCCGGATGAAGAGCTTGCGTCCGAGTTCTTCTTCAAGTGTCCGAATGCGCGCACTGACGATGGTTTGCGCCACGTGAAGCGCTCGGCGGCTTTCTGAAAGCTTCCAGTGTGAACGATTTCGATGAAGGTCCGGGCGCGGTCGATATCCAAGTCGAGATTTCCACCGTTTTTTTCCGCATCGTGAAAAGTTGACATAGATTCCAGCAACCATCACTTTGGATTCAATCCGACCGTCCTGGGTCTCGATCGGAAAGGCACTGACTAGACGAACATCATGACGACGATCGCGCCGATGACAATCAGGACAAGCCCGCCTATCAACATCGGCAACAGACTGTCGTCCGAGTCGATACCAGATTCTATTTTCTTTGTTACCTGCTTATCGTTCTTCTTTGATTTAATCATGGCTCATCTCCATAAGAGGTACTTCGTAGGTATAGGTGAGGGTGACGGGTGCCTGCTCTGTCCTCGAACCGATGCCACGACGAGACGTCGGGCTCTCCATTCTTCGTTCCGCAATCACCTTATCTCCGATCCGAAAAAAGACGCCGACTTTGCCCGCCGTCTCGCGCTAGGCCGGAACGGGAGGATGGTAGCTGTCCACTGAGGAAGTCCTGGGGCATCAGGGCCACGTCAGCCAGCGTGTAGCGGTCAAGGATGATCTGGAAGGAGGCCATCGATTCGCCAAACACGCTTGAAAGCTTGCAGGAGCCGGTGAGAACGCATTGGTTGCCGGTGGCAAAGCACTCCACAATCCCGAAATCCGGCTCGGTCAGTCGTATGACATTGCCGATCCGGATCATCTCGGGCGGGAGCCCCAGAACAAGGCCACCGGAACGGCCGCGGACCGCCTTCAGATAGCCGCTGCGGGTCAGGATATTGGCGACCTTGTTTAGGTGGCTCTTGGACACGTTGAAGGTGCGTGCAACCTCCTCGATCGTGATCAGGCGATCGCCGGCGGAGGCAGCGTACATCAGCATCCTCAAGGCATAGTCCAAGAAATTGGTCAGCCACACGGATTGCTCCTTTTATGAGCGGCGCCTTTGTATCGGCCATTCAAACACCACTCCCCATCACAGGTCTTTCTCGGCAATGGGGTCGATGCCAATCGTGGTCTCGCCACGGCTGAAAGCGACCGCGAGGCGGAAACTGTGAGCGATGCGTAGCGCGCGGTTCATGAAAAGTGCTGTCACCTCGGGCGGGCAGATGTGACGCACGGTGACGCGAAACAGCTTTAACCAACGCCGAAAATGTTCCTCGCCGAGATCGGAAATCGCCAAATGTGGCGGCAATGGCCGGCCTTTATATCGGGACGTCTGGAGCAGCGTCGCGGACCAGAAATCGCACATCTTAGCCAAATGGTGTGGCCACGCGTCTGGCTGGATGGCGCGATGGAAGATCGGGCCGAGAAGATCGTCGCGGCGAATTTCATCATAGAAACCGTGAACCACATCATGGATCATGGTCTCGTCAAGCACATCCGGCATCGGGACGCCGTCGATAATAATGGTTCTATTGCTCCGGCTATTCCCGGTCATCTGCATGCTCCCATTTTCTCAAGGCCATGGCGGCTTTGGCATTCTCGCCGAGCGCAATCAAGGTTTCCTTGTACGGGCTCCTGGAGAATACCCGCCGATGGCCAACACCAAGAACTGCCTCGGTCGACATCGAAAAAGCGCGAGTTTACAGCCGTGTCTTACGATAGGATCGATGGATTTACATTTTCACGCTGTCTCGGCAACCAACTCCAGACAGAGTTCCAAATAAAACATGTATTGTCAATATATGTTTTAAACGAAGCGATAATGCAATGCAAACCCGATCGGCAAACCAGCACTGTCGGTCCGCTGGACCAATCTCAACTCTGGCAATTCGCACATGACGACGGCCGGTCGGAAGCCGGACAAATAGTGCGGGTCCGGTAGACGGTTGTATCTCCGTCATTTCCGGCGGCAGTTTGCGCCCTTTACAGACCGCTCGTTGAAAGAGGCAAAACATAAAATCGACCATGCTTGGATTGGCGACCGCAATTCTGACCGCAATCGGCTCCGCCCATGCAGAGGAGCCATCATCCGGCAATGCCGAAGCCAGCGCCTTCGTCTTCAGAAAGTGCATGGCCTGCCACAAGGTCGGCTCCGACGCAAAGAACGCAATAGGTCCGGTCTTGAATGGGGTCGTCGGCCGAGTAGCTGGTGCATATCCGAATTACAATTATTCCGCGGCGAACAAGAATTCGGGCCTGACCTGGGATGAGCGGACGCTGACGGCGTATCTGCGCGCGCCGCGCAAAGTGGTCCCCCGCACAACGATGACATTTGCCGGTCTCAACAAGGACTAAGAGATCGCCGACGTCATTGCATATCTGAGACAGTTCAACGCTCAGGGCCAGAAGTTCGCGCCCTGAGCCAGGCAGGCGACCCGCCCCGACTGCAAAGCATAACCTTTCTCCTACACCAGGGCCTGGGCCACTCACGATCCACAAGTTCGGCGCCTGCCTGCGCAGCCATGGTGCCGACCATCATTGGATCGAGGGATATCGCGGCGACATCTTCGTGTTCGTGTCGGATGCGAGCGACGAGGCAATCCTTATAACGAATTCTGCGCCCTTCTCGATGCTGTGGGCGAAACAGAGAAAACGGGCGATGCCTCTCTATCGATGTGTCTGCAATATCTCTTTGAGGACGACGGCATCGTTGTGTGTCTCGTCATGAGCTGAATAGATAAGCGTGACCGTGCCGTCTGCTATCAGGCCTCGCAATCGGTCGAGTTCATCGCGATGCTCATGGATTTCCGCCGTGTACCGCTTGCGGAATTCGTCCCAGCGGGCTGGATCATGTCCGAACCATTTCCGAAGCTCGGTGCTTGGCGCGAGTTCCTTCATCCAGAGGTCGATCGCTGCTTCGCTCTTCTTAACCCCGCGCGGCCAAAGCCGGTCAACCAAAACGCGCATGCCGTCGTCGGTGTCCGGGGTTTCATATGCCCGTTTCAATTTCACTCTTTCGGAGATTTTTTTGCCCATCGACGTCGATCCTAACTGTCCACTGCTTTCAAGTATCTAGGGTGTTCCATCACAACTGCGAGGGCAAAATCATCGTTCTGGGAACCGAGCCAAGAAACCACATCAAATCATCGCCGGGCTATTCACGTTGAGGAGAAGGACAATGAAGTTCTTTATCGATACAGCCGGCATTGCTGAAATCCGCGAGCTTGCCGCCGCAGGCGTTCTCGACGGAGTGACCATCAACCCTTCGCTGATCGCAAAGACCGGCCGACCGATCAAGGATCTGATCAAGGAGATCTGCCAGACGATCGACGGTCCGGCTTCAGCAGAAGTTACCCCGCGACCGAGTTCGACGGCATGCTCGCCGAGGGAGAGCGATTGGCCAGCATTGCCACTAATGTGGCCGTCAAGGTGCCATCCACCTGGGATGGATTCAGCGCTTGTCGGGCACTCAGCGCGCGCGGGCCGAAGGTCAATGTCGCGCTCTGGTTTTCAGCCACCCGGGCGCTGCTCGCCGCCAAATCCGGTGCGGCCTACATCTCACCGTTCGTCGGCAGGCTAGATGAACTCGGGCTGGATGGCATGGAAGTGATCCGAGAAATCCGCACGATCTACAACAATGGCAAATCCTTCATGACGGAAATCCTGGCATCCTCAATTCGCACACCTCTACATGTCAAGCGGGCGGCGATAGCAGGCCCCAATATTGCGACCGTACCGCCGGGGGTGCGTAGAAATCTCGCCAAACACCCGCTTACCGAGAAGGAATTGGTATCCTTCCTCGCCGACTGGGGTAGGACAGGGCAAGCGATCCTGTGATATTCGACATGAACTACGAGGGTTCTGTTTAGCTATCATAAGAATTGTAGACAATTGCCGATTAAATTCGTTTGCACGATACCTCAGAAGGAGGGAAACTCCATCATATATCCTGTTTGATCGGTAACGAATGAGAACGTCCAACGTTCGACAGACTGAAAGGCGAAGGCGCTAGCCAGGCAAAAGGTATTCCGAGGCTGGTTGGCCTGGGAGTTCCGCTCCGCCATACCGACATTTTCACACTGGATCGCCAAGGGAGAAGAATATGGCTGAAGTCCATATTAAACTAAACGGGCCAGATCTTGTCCAGGGCATCGCGCTTTCCGATCTACCTGATGGCGGCAAGCTTGTTGGTCGCTGCGGCGACGAGCAGGTGTTGCTTGTGCGCCGCGGAGCCGCGGTCTTCGCTGTCGCGACGAAATGTACACATTATGGCGGGCCGCTCGTCGACGGTCTTGTAGTCGAGGATACCATCCGGTGTCCTTGGCACCACGCCTGCTTCGATTTGCGTACGGGCGAGGCCTTGCGTGCGCCCGCCTTCAATCCAGTCGTTTGCTGGTCGGTGGAACAGCGAGATGATCGGATATTTGTGGGAGAAAAGCGCAAATGGACGTCACCGAAGCAGTCCGATGGACGCTCCGGCCAGATTCCGGATAAGATCGTCATAATCGGCGGCGGCGCGGCCGGTTTTGCAGCGGCCGAAAGATTGCGGCGCGAACACTATCAAGGCAGCGTCGTCATGCTTAGCAACGACGATGCACCGCCCGTTGATCGCCCCAACCTTTCGAAAGACTACCTCGCCGGCAAAGCATCGGAGGATTGGATTCCACTCCGTGGCGAAAGCTATTACGCAAAGAACCAAATCGACTTGCGTCTCAATGCGAACGTTGCCAGCATCGATGCTGGTTCTGGCGAGGTCGTACTCGCGGACGGGGCCCGTATCCCCTACGACAGACTGCTGCTTGCGACCGGAGCCGAACCGGTCCGTCTTACCATTCCCGGCTTCGACCAGCCGCACGTTCACACGCTGCGCTCGTTCGCAGATTGCAAGGCGATCATCGAGCGAGCCGCGACGGCGCGGCGCGCCATCGTGCTTGGCGCCAGTTTCATCGGTCTGGAGGTTGCTGCGGCCCTGCGCTCGCGCAATCTCGAAGTACATGTCGTGGCGCCGGATAAGCGGCCCATGGAGCGGGTCCTGGGCCCGCAAATGGGCGACTTCATCCGCGCCCTCCATGAGGAGAACGGTGTCGCGTTCCATCTCGAGAATATCGTCAGCAGCATCGACGGCACGAAGGTGAAGCTTAGCAATGGCGATATGTTGACGGCGGATCTCGTCGTCGCAGGCATCGGTGTGCGGCCGCGGACTGAGCTTGCCGAAAGGGCGGGGCTGTTGGTTGAAGACGGGGTCGTTGTTAACGCGTTTCTGGAGACGAGCGTACCAGGGATCTTCGCGGCCGGTGACATTGCGCGGTGGCCTGATCCCCACAGTGGCGAGAATGTTCGAGTCGAACATTGGGTGGTCGCCGAGAGGCAGGGGCAAACCGCGGCCCTGAACATGCTTGGCCATGGCCTGGAATTCACCGCCGTGCCGTTCTTTTGGAGCCAGCATTACGATGTTCCCATCAACTATGTTGGCCATGCCGCGCAATGGGACGAGATCGTGGTCGATGGAGACATCATCGACAAGGACTGCCTGCTGCGCTTCAAGCGCGGTGGGCGTACGCTGGCTGTCGTTTCGATCTTCCGCGACACTGAGAGCCTGGAGGCCGAGGCGGAAATGGAGCACCAGATGGCGACGTAGCAAAGTGCTCTCGGGCACAGCAATCAGGGGAAGAGCGCAAAGAAATGGCTGAGCGGAATGCCCGTCGTGACCAAAGCAGTTCGAACTATATTCACAAAGCACCAGGAACTTAGCGCCACCGGGTATGTGCATGGTCGCACCCTCTCAACAGTATTCAACGATCGTCAAATTCATCGGAGAGGTCGCCAAGGAAGCGGCCAGTGCAGCGCCGACGTTGGTTGAAATCTTCTCGAACGGTAATCAGTGGTACGGCCAAACGAAACGACCGCCGATGGGTTCTTGTACCAAACAACAGGCTATGCGGATTCGAGATAACCAGAGAATGTTGATCGCAAAAGCGGAACGGCTCGGATCATGTTCGAGTAGGACGAACAACAACCAGTAATCAAGCTCAGTGTCGATCTGACTTGGCGGTTCGATGTACGCCTGATCGGCCTTTCGGCCGCCGACGTTCTACCGCCGCCGTGATGGAAGGAAGAGCAGCCTTTGAATGTGAGAGCGTGATCCGCCGAACATCGAGCGACGGATTGAAGGCCTACGCGCTGAATTCAAAGGTCTTGCTGGCGCAACGGTTGAGACGGAATGGCGTGGCGCGGTTGTCAATCCGACCGGTTTGCTGATCGACTCGGCGTCTATAACCGATCTCATCGTCACAGCGTCGCCCGAGGGCGCCTCTCCGGGCGACGTTCATCGTTCCGCTGATCTGGGCAACCTGATCCTTCAGGCAGGACGACCCGGTCTCGTCGCCTCGACCAATCAAGAAAATCTCCGATCAATTGGGTTCTTGTCGGACGGAAGGAAGATTTCCGCCGCCGGCGACATCGCCCGCCGGCTCGACCGTCTCGCCGAGGTGAGAACATTCGCGTGGAACACCGTGGGGTCGCTGAACGCCAGGGCCAGACCGCGGCACGCAACATGCTTGACCGTCGCGAACGGCTCGGTTGCGTCCCATTTTCCGGACCGAACAGTACGATTTCAGCTTGGCCTACTTTGGTCCGGCGAAGGATAGGACGAGGCAGAAATTGAAGGTAACCTCACGGCAAGGGACTGCTCGGTCACTATCGGCGCGGCGGCCAGAAGTCGGCAGCGGCCTTCGTCCATGCCGACTCGGCGGGACTCCGCGCCCAACGGGAGTTCGGGATGGCCAAGAACGGGTCACTTCAAGATCCGGTCCCTCAGGAAGGTCTCGCGCCGCCGCTCGCGATGACGAAACGGCTTGAGGTCGGGGATCGGGCGAGTTGGAACTCGGAGGCAGGCCGCGTCACCGTCACGGGCACGATCATTGCGATTCATACTCAAAATATAGAGTACAAAGCCCACACGCATTACACGAGCCCGCAGTCTCCTCACTACGAGATCAAGAGCAGCAAGACCTACCATGTAGCGCTGCACCGCGGCCAGGTGCTCACCCGATTGAGCGACTGATGGGAGCCCCGGCGTGGGCGTGTTTTGCTGAACGCGGCAGAAATTTCGGACCACCGCCGACCAGGCGATCACGCCAATCCGGATCTGGCCTGGCCGAACTGATCTAAACAATCAGGGGTATCACGACGCCGGTTAATAAGGGACAGCTACGTTGCCCAGGATGGCGGCAACCCGGATGCGCAGATGAGGCGCCAACTCGTTCTCAAACCATGGGTTGCGACGCAGCCAGACTGTGCTGCGCCACGAGGGATGAGGCAGCGGGATCACTGCGGGACCATAGTCGCGCCACGCAGTGACGGTCGCGGTCATCGACCGCCCCGAAGTGTGCTGCAACGCCCATCGTTGAGCGTAACCGCCGACCAGAAGCGTCACTTCCACCCTCGGGAGGCAGGCCAGAAGCGACCGCCGCCAGAGCGCCGCGCAGCGGGGCGGTGGTGGATAGTCGCCGCCTTTAGGATTGGTCCCCGGAAAGCAGAACGCCATAGGGGCCACGCCAATACGCGAGTCCGCATAGACGGCGTCGCGATCTAGCCCAAGCCATTCGCGCAGACGATCGCCTGAGGGGTCATCGAATGGCAGTCCACTCTCATGCACGCGTCGTCCTGGCGCCTGGCCGCAGATCAAGATACGGGTCTCAGAGGTTACCTGCATCACCGGGCGCGGTTCATGGTCGAATTCCCCAGCACACGCTCGACAGGCACGAATGCTCGAAAGCAACGCGTCAAGTTGCGGCTGTTCCGAACTAGCGGGTATTTCGGGGCTCCGCAGGTCGAAGTTAGTTGCAGCAACGTCCACCAAGTCGTTCCAATCCTATTGTTGCTCTGACTTATGTTCAGTTCAACGGCTGACCAATGAGAATGTGGGAACCTGGGTGAGATTAGAGCAGGTGCTACCAGCGTCGCGCGACCCTTCGCCGCGGTGAGGGAGTTTGACGTTTCTGGGTTGCGAAAGTTGAGCGAAGTTGACGGGCCTTTCGTTGCGCCCCCCCCCAGACTGCGGCGGTCCGCCGCCCAGACGCCACTGTCAGGGTCTCGTATTCCTGCTGACTTCTGCGAACGCGGGACCAAGGACGACATCGGCCTGTTCATCGCGGCCGCCCTCCAACGGCCCGGTTGTCCGAAATACCTAGGAGTTGCCTTAGGTCGGCGGCAGGATCGATCAGATCTTGAAGGGTATATCCGTCGAGAATTTCGAGAAAGGCACTCGTCGCTAGCGCAAGCGCGCGCTTTAGCACGCATGATGGTTGTACGACACAGACGATTCCGGCTCCCGGCTCCATACAAGGAACGAGAGCGAAATCGGATTCCGTAGCCCGCACGATTTCGCCGATGTGGATCAAAGAAGCCTTTCGACCGAGCCGCATACCACCTTGTCGGCCTCGCACAGTCTCGATCAGACCCTTCTTACCTAGCTCGTGCGTGATCTTCATCAGATGGGCCTTCGAAATCCCATAGGCGTTAGCGACGTCATCGATCGTGACGAGGTCGTCTCCTCCCAGGCCGAGATACATCATCAGTCGCAACGCGTAATCGGAATAAACTGTCAGCCGCATCAACTACCTCTTGGTTTTGCGCACCATAGCAGGAGCAGGCGGCGGAGCGAACTCTGACGCCTGAGGCAAATGTCATGCAGCGAGGTCGTCGGCCGGCCCGAAAAATTCGTAGTGGACACGGTCAGCCTTCACGCCCGCATTTGCGAGGCCGTTGACGAAGGTGGCCAGGAACGGCTTGGGACCACAGAGGTAAACGTCGGCCTCCGTCAATGGCGTATTTTCCGCGAGCCATTCGATGGTGACGAAGCCCTCATGATCGTAATGGGTCCCTTTGCGGTCATCTGCGTGCGGACTCTGGTAGAATACCGCCGTTCTTAGGTCGTCTCGCCCGAACGTCAGCTTCCGGACATGTTCGCTCATGGCGTGTACTTTGCCGTCCTGAGTTCCATGTATGTAGTGCACGTTCCCAGCATTTGCGCGGCCGGCGACGGTCTCCAGCATGCTGATCATCGGTGTCAAACCGACACCACCGCTTAGCAGAATCACAGGCCGCTGGGTGTCTTCCTTAAGAAAGAAGTCGCCAGTGGGCGGTGCAACATCGAGGATGTCGCCTTCAGACACATTGTCGTGCAGATAATTAGAGATCAGACCGGAGGGCTCACGTTTGACGGAGATCCTGTAGTGGCTGCCGTTGGAAGCAGACGAGATACTGTAGTTGCGTCGATGCTCGCCCGCATCCGGTACGACGATCCGGAATGTCAGATACTGGCCGGGACGGTGCTGGACAACGGGGCCGCCGTCTTCAGGTTTAAGGACGAAAGAAGTTATGATGTCACTTTCGCGCCGCTTCGTCTCGACCCGGAACCGCCGCCACCCGACCCATCCGCCTTCTGAGGCAATCAGTTCGTCGTACACCTGCTTCTCTCTGCCGATCAAGATATCGGCCAAGAACCAGAATGCCTCTCCCCATGCGGTGACGACCTCATGAGTGGCAGCATCGCCCAGAACTTGTTTGATGGCGGCTAGGAGTGCCTTTGCAACATGCGGATAATGCTGCGGTTGAATGTGGAGGCCGACGTGCTTCTGCGCAATCCGTTCGATGGCCGTGCCGAGAACGCCAAGATTGTCGATGTTTTGGGCATAGGCAAGTATCGCATTCGCTAGCGCCTTCGTCTGCCCTCCGCCTTCGCCCTGATTGGACTGATTGAAGAGATTGCGGACCTCATCATCTTTGAAGAGGAGGACGTACATTGCAGCGGTGATGTCCGTGCCGTGAGCCGTTAATGCAGGGGCGGTGGCGCGGACGACTGCCTTTGTAGCCTCGGTAAGCTCTCTAGCCATTTGGGTCTCCATGATATGAACGACGATGTCCCAGATCTATGCCTTAAAAGGTTTACGTGCAATATATCTTTTGACGATCATCCTGCGCGATTGTGTCACAACTGGGTTCGTTACTGCCTACCAAGCTCCATTGAGCGATTGTTGTGGTCGCGTCAGCCATCAAGCCGAAACGCCGCAGGTCGCAAGCTCAATATTGAGCGCGATCGTCGTCATGAGGCCTGTCTAATCTTCGAACGGCGCGGCGCGCGGTTCAAATGAAAATGCCCAACGCAAATAGCGGCGCTCACGGCTGACATTCTTTTCGGCAACCGTTGTTTCCATGTCATTGTTGCTTCACGCTGGCGGTTACGGCCATCATCATCAGGTTGCCGATCTCCTTCGGCGGCTGAGAGCCGGGAAAAGGACGGAAAGATGCTGGTCGATCGAGTACTACCTATGGCCCGTAAGAGACTCGTCACTGTGGGATATGATGCGCCCTTGCTTGAAGCAGCGCGACTGCTTGGTGGCTCATCGGACCTCGTCGTTGTCAGCGGCAAAGGACGTAATTACGAAAACCGACATCGTAAGGCAGATCGGCCAATGTCAGGGTTTCACCTGCGAGATCGCGATATCGTTGGTGATGACACAGGATGTCACCATCTGCCGACCGACGGACTGGTTGCACGAGGTCTGGTCGATCATGAAGGAACGACGGCTAAAAAATATTCCCGTCACCGACGCAGTATCTCGGCCGATCTGGGTACTCAATGCGCGAGATGCACTCGAGATCCTCATGCAGGAAGTGGAACAAATGGACACTTTGTTGCGCGATTATGTCATGGGCGTTGGCTATCGCTGATGGACGTCTATTGAAAATTTGTGTTCTAACGGACGGAATCCGCGACCAGCGGGATTGCGTTTGATCGAACCCTTGTCAAAGGCAGCGGTTTTGCAATGAAAAATGAGGAGACCGACATTGATTCGGTCTCCCATTTCATGCGGTAGCTCCATCCGAGAACGCGCCACCGAGTAGCATGACGTCACCATCGAATAATCTGGAAGAGGCTCCATTCGCGCGGTACTGGCCTGTGGGATTCGAACAGGCGTGGCACTTGGCGACTGCCTTGTTTTAATGCGACAGGGGAACCGGCAGGCGAAGGAGTCCAGCGTGCCGTGTCTTTGTGTCGATAACGCTCACCCGCGCCCGTAGTTTCAGATCGATGTCCTGAGCCCAGTAGAATTGAGGTGAGCGCAGCGGCTTCGAACTGTCAGGTGTGGTGCGGTCCCCGCGAGATAGCCCTTCGACCGATTAGGTCGGTCACGAGGGCCTGCCGCATCGGCGGTCAGGATTGTCACGCGCCCGCCATAGCCCTCACGCCGGAGGGTTTCAGCGGGCGCCTGGCCGGCAGCGCCGCCACCGACGATCATGCAGGGAGTCATTTGTGTCGGAGCTCATGAAAGGCCTCCTATTGGGCATGGCAGATCGGGCCGCCAACGCGCTGATGTGGATCTCGGCGGCAACCGAGTGCGCCACGTCCTGAAGAATTTGCAGCCGCACCCTCGGCAGGAGAACCCGCAACGCGGCACACGTCCGCCTGAAGGCAACGAAAGTAGGACAACATCGAATACGTTAACCTAACGTCACCTACGGAACGCGGTCAGCTGAAACTATACCGCCTTCATTCTCCAGCACCGCGATACGTTTAGCTTCAGATTTTGTGAATTTCAGACGCACACCGATGCCCCGGCCGTTGTCAGAAATGAATACGGCGCCGGCGTTTTCCAAAGCCAATTGTACGGCAAACACTTCATCGTCAGTTGGTTCGGCGAGCTTACGCTCAAAATGCACGATGGTTTCGATGCTAACGCCCGCAGATATTGCGAGACGCTCGCGCGAGAAGTCGATAAGTGCCCGTGCTGCACGACATTGAGAGCCAGTGATCATAATTCACCCTCCATTGCGCAATACGCTAACCCAACGAGCGCCGCAACTAATCGCCAGATCTGATTTCACGCGCGAACTCGCTTTCACAACAACATGCTATGACACACCGGTAACCGCTAGAACCCTCAGCTTGTGCTGCCGATCATCGCGTGCGGTCCAGTGCATCACCTGGCCGGCGGCCAGGCCGAGAAGGGCAGTTCCTATGGGAGTGAGGATGGATATCTTTCCTTCTGAAATATCGGCGCCTCTCGGGAAAACGAGTGTGACTCTTCGCGCACCAGTATCCGCCTCATACTCCACCGTCGATCCCATACGCACGACATTTTTGGGCACGGAGACGTCGGCTACCACACGTGCGCGTTCGAGCTCGCGCAAAAGACCACCGCAAATCTCGGGAAAGCGATCAGCCAAGGCGACGGCAACGTTGTTCAATCGCTCGTGATCCGTCTCACCAATCACGATTGATGGCATTCGCGGGTTCTTGATCTGTTTCTTCATTTTACTCACGCGTCCTTTTTTTGTTCACCTGAGCGACACCCAGGTAGCGGCTCGGTCCAATATCGGGGGCTCCTTCATCGCTCTCGGGTCACTGTCTAGGATTGCCATCACCTCGTCGGAGGACCGTGCCAGTCGAAGCCCCTCGCAAACCCGAGGCGCCCGAACCCGTCGGCACAGTTGGGCGAGTGCGGGCAGGAACGTGGTCGCGGCGGGGCGGGGCCAAAGCAGCGTGAAAACAAGATCGACGGGATCGCCGTCCGGACTGCCGAAATCAGTGGGGACGGCTAGTCGCGTGAACGACGCAACGGGACACGAGATCGATCGTAACATAGCATGCGGGATAGCAATACCGCGGCCAATACCTGTTGTGCCGGCACTTTCTCGCGTCCAAAGGCTCTGAAGAACAACTTGATCATCAACTTCAGTTTTTCGCGCAATCTTGACAGCAATCTTGGACAGCGCTGAATGCTTTCCCTTTGTCACAAGGTCAAGCGTGACGTCTTCTTCTGACAGATTTCTGAAAATCATCGTAGTCGCCTCTAAGCCGAGCCGCGCAAGTGCCAACAGAGCGCGCTTGGCACTCCGTCTGCAGCGGTGTCACATTGAATTGAAGTGCTGGCTGACCCGGACGCGAAGCTTGGTTCGCGTCCGGGCTAGAGGCATGCTTTAAGACGTCCTGGGTTTCGCTGGTGCGTGAAGATAATCATAGTAGTTAAAAGATGGTGAGAGAATTTCTGAAATCAAGCGAGCGTTGAGAGTCTCGGATCGCAGTTGAGTTCGCCATCGTGCGTTAAGTTTACTTTCGGCGAACGGCCGGCGAATAGGAAGACCCATATTTTACGCTCAGCTGTGTTTTGGTGATGCAGGCGGACACAAAAGAAAGTGCAGAAATGCTGCATTGAAATGCCGGTTTATTTCGTTGGACTAATATCGCCGTCTGGTTCTTGAATGGCTCTACGCGACGGATCGTGAGCGGCCCGTTGCTGCCGGAATTTAGGCGATCGCGAGTTTGAACGAAAAAGGAAGTCCCCCGATGAAAAAACTTCTCCTCGTACCTGTTCTGACACTGGCCAGCTCGCTTTATGCTATGGCGGCGGATGAAGTGGCAAAATCGCCACCAGCCGCCCCTTATCAGCAGGTAAGCAAGCTGGTGAAGTTACCTGATTTCCTACCCGGCATGGGTCAACTCTTCGTCGATCCGGCGACATTGCCGGCCGGTCCGTTCCTCGCATATGATCACGACGGAAAGCTTGTCAGCACGATCTATATGCTGCCGACCAAGGATCTCAATCCGGACAAAGCATTCGATAACCTTGCAGCGCCTGGCGGAAATGTCGACCATGTCGACGTCTACTACAATGCCGGCCATCCAGGCGTCGAAGAGCCGCATATTCATGTGGTACTGTGGCATGTCCCAGCGGCCGACGAAGCGAGCGTTGCCAAATGACGGTCGCGCGGCGTGACGTGCTGGGCTTGGGCGGCGGGCTCCTCGCCGCCCTTTCCCTATCCCAGCGAGATGTATGGGCCGAAGAGGTGGTGGAGATTCGGATGCAGGGGCGCCCTGATGGCTCGCGTGTCTGGTTCGATCCGATTGGCGTTCTGATCAAGCCCGGTCAGTTGGTCCGTTGGATCAACCACAACCCCGGCAATTCGCATACAACGACCGCCTATCATCCAGCAAACTTCGGGAGGCCGCTCCGCATTCCTAAGGCGGCAAAACCCTGGGATTCAGACTATCTCCTACCTGACGAGAGCTTCTCGGTTACCTTCACCGAGCAAGGGGTTTATGACTATTATTGCGTTCCCCATGAGCACGCTGGAATGGTCGGTCGCATTATCGTCGGCAAACCAGAAGCGCATGGCAGCTGGATGGAGTCGGTCGCCGCAAGTCGCGGCGTGCCGGATGAGGCGCTGAGGGCGTTTMCGATGGTCGAAGAGATATTGGCAAAGCGAGTGGTCCGTCAGGTTTAGAGAGCCGAGCGGACAGACTCGGCAGTTGAAACCGACAGATGAAGACGAAGCGGAAGGGGACCGGAGTTTCCCGATGGTCGTCGTTGAAAAGGAGATAGCTACCATGGCAGACATGGCGTTTCCGAACGAGATTTCGCTGCAATCGGAGGCGGAGCACAGCGGCCGGACAGGGGCAACCCAACAACGCGGGGGCGCGGTACATCGACTCGCGTCCTTGGGCGAGATGACCGGCGGCATAGTCCATGATTTCAGAAACCTCCTGACGATTATCGAATCCGGCCTGAGGCTCGCCGAAAGAAAAGCAGACCAGCCGGAGAGCGTGCGCGCCTGTATTGCGGCGGCGCGCGAAGGCGTCGATCGTGGCGTTGAACTGACGTCCCAGTTGCTCGACTTTGCAAACGATAAGGAATCCGACGTCCAGGCGCGCGATTTGAATGAGCTCGTCCGCTCCTTCGAGCCTTTGCTCAGATATGGCGCGGGAGCCGACATCCGCGTCAGGCTCGAACTTGGTTCCGACGTCCCGAACTGTCTCGTCGATCCGACGTTGTTCGACGCCGCTGTTCTCAATCTTGTCCTCAACGCTCGCGATTCCATGCCAAGCGGCGGCGAGATTTGCATCGTCACAGAGCGCCTTCTCAAGGCGGATGCCGCGCCCGGTCAACCGACCCCAGGAACCTATGCCCGCCTAAGCGTTAAGGACCAGGGCTGCGGCATGCGAGCGGAAATTTTGCAAAAGGTGTTGGACCCTTTCTTCACGACCAAGGGCGAGAACGGGACGGGAATGGGATTGTCACAGGTATACGCGACTGTGAAATTGGTCGGCGGCCATTTACGCATCGCAAGTAAGCGAGGAGCCGGAACCACAGTCGATCTTCTGTTTCCATCGACCGAAACGGCCGCCTAGGCCCCCATGTTGCCCTCGGAGAGGGCGTGCAACCCGGTCAGGGCAGGGCCCACAACGCTCTCGTCAGAGTTTGCAGACCATACTGCGTAAATAGGGTAGGAGTATTGCGGCATTTCCGGCACGAGATGGAGCTGCCCCGCCGCAATATATGGCTCCGCCACGCTCATTCTGAAATACCCGGAGCCGCCGCTCGCAAGCACATAGCTGAGCGCCAGGGGACCGAGATCGAAAGAAAGGTCGGGTGTGACATCCGGGAAGTTCATGTCGTGGTGCAGCACGAAATCCGGCCCCCAATCCATGTATACGTAATTCGTCTCCTCGAGGCGCTCCACTCCCGGGTCGGTTGTCAAAAGCACGAGCTTCTCTTCCGTCAGCAAATCGATTTTAAGGCCGGGGCGATGTTGTGGCGCATACATGATCGCCACATCGACTATCCCCGAAGCGACTTGATTAATCAGGTCCTGAGGCACGTCGACATGGACGCGAAGCGCGATATCGGGAAGTGACTGACGAATCCATCTGACCCAGCTCAGCAGGAGTGGTTCCGCAAGAGTGACTTCGCTGCCGACCGTCAGCACCGCTCGGCGGCCTGGCGGCACCGCGACCTGTTGCCGAGTGCGCTGCCATAACTGAACGTACGCCGGCGCGTGGCGCAGGAACTGCTCGCCAGCCGGGGTGAGCGACGCTCCGGCTTTGTTCCGAACGAACAGCGGCCTGCCGAGCAATTGTTCGAGGTTGCGGATCCGCGCGCTGACGGTCGTCTGAGCAACATTTAAGCGTTCTGCGGCCCGAACGAAGCTTCCCGTTGAAACTATCTCCAAGAATGTACGGGCGAGCTCGATGTCCATCGATGAATTGGATAAACGCGCGCTAAAATGTCAATTGAATTCCTCTGATAGAGATCTGTCGCCAAATGAGCTCTGTGAATTTCAAAGCACGTCATTGTGGCAACTCCGCAGGCGCCGATGTTGCGACCGTACCGCCCAGGAATCTTGTAAACACCCACTGCCGATAAGGCACTAAACATCCTCCTCGCCGATAAAGGCAGACCTATTCAGACTTGATCGCCGCTGGAATAAACAATCCAACAGTAAAAATGCACACAATGAACGATTAAATTCGTTTGCTTAAGAGGCGCGATAATAACAGGATGACAGTAATATCAAAGGCCGGAGCTGACAGAGGTCATGCTCACAGTACCGCAGCCGTTCGTCGCGAGCAGCAGGCTGGCCGGCCGCTACAGCAGTGATCGAAAGGAGATGAACAATGTCAACGTTGGCCTCGCCCAAGCTTGGTTTGAACGTGCCCGCCAAGCACTATTCAAGGTTAATTAAGTTCATCGAGGAGATTGCAAGGCATGAGCCGCAGGGGGCGGCCACCTCGGTTGATATCTTTTCAAACGATGACAACCAGTGGTACTGCCAGGTATGCCGTGGCGGACAAAAGACCAAACCAATGGGCCCTTCCTCCAAACAACAGGCAGAGCGCGTCCAAGACGCTCGCAGAATTCGGATTGCAGCAAAGGGCACCGCCTGGCTCGTCTTTGAGGAAACTGGACAGGACGAGAATGGCCCTAGTTCGTGTTAGTTAAATGCTACTCGAGTGGATTTTGGGTGAACGCGTGAGCTTTGTCAGGCGGTTCCGCGCCGAAAGGACCCAACCACAAACTCTTGTAGCAGTGCGGGACTGGTAGATTAATTTGAGGAGCTCATTCGCTCCGAGGAGCTATGCCATGACGACGCCGCTTGTGTGTTACCTAACGACGAATGATCACGAGATCCTCAGAGAAATTCTTGATCAGGACCCTCGCGACAACGCTTACAACCGATTGCTTACAAGTAAGCTGTCGCAGGCAGAAATCTGTCCTCCCAGGAATGTTCCCGATGACGTCGTGACGATAAACAGCCGTGTGACATTCCGCCTCAATGCAGGTGCGCCACGGACAGCCCTAGTGGTCCAAAATGAGAGCCATGACTTTCCGGTTTACACCGTCTCGGTGAGGTCCCTTCTGGGATTGGGGATGGTTGGTTTAAGAGCGGGTAGGACGATTGCGATAGAAACAGAAGCAGGCGGCTCACAAACCATAAATGTGATGCGGCTCGATTTCCAAGGTCTTGCCCCTCGTCTCAGGCTGGTCAACGTGGTCACCTCAACCTTTTCGCAAAGGAAATCCCTAGAGCATCCGCCCGATGAACCTGGCCCAAGCGCCGCATGATCTTCGTTGCAGACACGATTGTCGAACAAATGGACAGGGCATTCGTAAGACCGCAAGTGAACGCTTCAACCAATCGACCGATTGATTTGAAGCACGAAACACGGGAACGGTAGATTGTCTCACAATAGAACCATATCGAACTCTTCATCTGACATGGCGGGCAGCACCAAAGATCGACGCTTGCCGAGCCATATTGTTTTAGCGACGGATTTCACTGCGCGATGCGACCGTGCTCAGGATCGCGCAGTGCAGCTCGCCATGGAATGGAACGCAAGCCTGACCGCCGTTCACGCCCTAGATGAGTTCGGCCTGGCTACCGACACGACAGCTCGAGACGCGTATAGTCGGGCCGTGATGCGTAACGCGGAACGCCTGCGCGAAGAACTTGCCTGCATCGAGGGGCTTCGCTCGTCGGTTGTCGCCGACGAAGGCGCTTCCGCGGCCGTCATCCTGGCCGTCGCGGCGAAAGAGCGGGCTGAACTGATCGTTACCGGAATAGCAAGTGCCGGGCCGCTGAGCCTGATGCCAATTGGCAGCACTGTGACCGAGCTAGCGCGGTCAACTCAAATTCCGCTTCTGGTGGTGAAGAAAAAGGTCTTTGACACCAAGGGGCGGACGCTTTTGGCGACTGACCTGACTGTATCGTCAAAACCAGCTTTATTGGTGGTCTTGAATTGGTTCTCTCACCGGTACCACACGCTGTTTCACGCATACGATCCACCATATCGAATGTGGGTGGATGATAAGGCCGCTTATGAACGTGATTTCGAAGGATCTGCTATCGACGAATGCCGCAGCTTCATCACAGAGGTGGCCGGTCAGCAGACGCTCGCGGAGTTTGATATCGTGGTTCGATGCGGAGACGTGGTAAATGCCCTCCGTTTGCTGGTAGACGAGGCTGATATCGATCTCGTTGTTGCAGGAACCCACGGGCGAACGGGGCTGATGCATGTTCTCTTGGGTAGTGTAGCCTCGCGTATCCTGAACGACATCCAAAGCGATGTGCTGGTCGTGCCCAGTCGCTCGGCGTTGGTGCAGGGATCAGTATGAAGGCGCGGCTCGGTTTTTTGAGGGGTTGGTTACTTTGAATTCGCCGTTGCCGCTTTGCAACGGACGGAAACCGGGCGTGCAGTGTCAAGCATCCGGTTGAGAATGGTAACACCGATGGCAACTTCTGTCTGCTGAGCATGGAATGATCGTGCCCGCAATCGCCGTCCAATGAGCGCTTATATCTGCCCATCCCCGTTTCAACCAAGGCCCGTTTGCCATGCCCGGTAGAAGCCTGCCATGCGAGGCGGCCATCCGTTTTGATGGACGCGATATGATGATCGCGCTGGCTTGGCGGTTCAGTGTCTTGATTTGCGACGGCTGTTGAGCGTGGTGGAATGACGACCTTTGCTTTTGTGCTGTGACGCAGGACGGCCTCATAAATCGGATCGCCGTCATAGGCGCCATCGGCGGTGAACTGGCCGATCGCAGCGTCGATCTGATCGAGCAACGGCTCGACCTGCGAGGCGTCGCCGGCGTCCTGATCCGTGAGCACATGCGCAATGATCTCGCCACTGCCGGCATCAAGCGCCAGATGCAACTTGCGCCAGCCACGGCGGGATTTTGCGCCATACTTTTCTTCCAACCATTGACCCGCCCCGTAGATCTTCAGCCCGGTGCTATCGACCAGAACATGAAGGGGGCCATCCGCGATAGACTGACGGTCATTGCCTTTGGCAGGTGGCCTCCCGGTTCTTGCCCGCCGGCTGAGGGTTGTGTGGTCGGGCACGGGAAGCTCCAATCCCATCAGCTTAAGCACCGAGCCCAGTAATCCTTC
>NZ_JBFRFF010000038.1:0-63389 GCF_052114685.1 Rhizobium sp. 2YAF20
GGCGGCCAAGGATCATGGCTATCCGCACGAACTGTGGACGACGCGGCTTTTGGCCCGCCATGCGCGCGAGCACGGACCGGAGGCCGGACATCCCTGTCTGGCCCGTCTGGTTCAGGGCACGGTGAGCAAGCTTCTGAGCCAGGAGGAAATCAAACCGCACAAGATGCGCTACTATCTGGAACGTCGCGATGGCGAGTTCGAGCAGAAGATGGCGGAGGTCTTGTGTGTCTATCGCCAGGTGCAGGTCCTGAAAAAGGCCGCAGCCGGATCGAACAAATCGGCTAAGCAGGTCGCGATCGTCTCTTACGACGAGAAACCTGGGATCCAGGCGATCGCGACGACGGCACCGGATTTGCCGCCTGTACCAAGCGTCTATCCGACCTTTGCGCGTGATTTTGAATATAAGCGTCATGGCACGCTCAGCCTGTTGGCTGGAATTGACCTGCTGACAGGCAAGGTCCACGCGCTCGTCAAGGACCGCCACCGCAGCCGCGAGTTCATCGAATTCCTCAAGCTGCTCGATTCCGCCTATCCGGCCGGCACCGCGATCAGGTTGATCCTCGACAATCATTCCGCACACATCTCGAAAGAAACCAAAGCCTGGCTCGATAAACAACCGGCAGGCCGCTTCGAATTACCTTCACCCCTAAACACGGCTCCTGGCTTAACCTCATCGAGGGCTTCTTCTCCAAGTTCGCCCGCTCCGTCCTGCGCCACATCCGGGTGAGTTCAAAGCACGAGCTCAGGGAACGCATCATGGCCGGCATCGACGACGTCAATAACCACCCCGTCATCCATACTTGGTCCTACAAGCTCGCCGAGGCTTGATATGATTCAAACCAAGAAAACGCGCTACTAGGAATCGAACTCACGACGACTTAGATTAATATCATTTATGTGGGGACCAAGGATCGATCACTTTCAACCCGCCCGCCTCGAAAGGGCTGGTGTCGCGAGTTGCGACCGCGAGGCCGTTCGCTGCTGCCGTAGCTGCAATATATCCATCAGCCTTGCCGATCGCTTTGTCCCCATTGAGGGACGGCGTCGTCGTGAGCGATCTCACATCGGTGTTGCCTTGATAGACATTGCGTCAGAGGACGCAGGTATTGCGCCCATAGGTTTAAAGATGTTCGATGCGGAAATCGGATAATTGTTTCCAGCGATTTCATTATTTCGAGCGGGCCCGCCGCTTTGGGATCGGTGCTGGTTAGTCTGATCGGCAGATTGACTGCAGCGGCAGGTGGCGGCGATGCGGCCCCTTATGCCACACCGTAGTACCAGTACAATTATCTCTACCATGCTGATGATGATGCACTGAATGCTTCAAAGCCGTTGTAAGCGCCGGAACGAGCAGAACATTGGTCGAGCTCGTCGGCGCAGTAACGGTCGCGGCTGGTAGAGTTTGAGGATTCGGCAAGCGTCCGCGGTCCAGTTGAGCCGCTTAACACGGCGAGCTCCGCTGATCAAATTTGCGTATAGCGATGCCTGGACGTAGCAACAAAGACTACGTCCAGGCGAGTTTTTGTCGATCAGACGAGATCGAAGCGATCGGCGTTCATCACCCTGGTCCAAGCTGCGACGAAGTCCGTTACGAACTTCTCCTTCGCGTCGGACGAGGCGTAAACTTCCGATAGGGCGCGCAGTTGCGAGTGCGAACCGAAGATCAGGTCGACGCGCGTTGCCGTCCACTTGACCACGTTCGTCTTGCCGTCGCGTCCTTCGTAAACGCCGTCCCTGCCATCAGCGGGAGACCACTGCGTGCCCATGTCGAGCAGGTTGACAAAGAAATCATTCGTCAACGTCTCGGGGCGCGATGTGAAGACCCCGTGCTCGGGCTTGCCGACATTCAGCACACGCAAGCCGCCGACGAGCACGGCCATTTCCGGTCCGGTCAGAGTGAGAAGCTGAGCGCGGTCAACCAGTGCCTCTTCCGGCTTCATGAACTGCCGGCCGCCGACAAAATTGCGAAAACCGTCGGCGCGCGGCTTGAGTGCGGCGAAAGACGCAGCATCCGTCTGCTCCTGCGACGCATCCATGCGGCCCGGCGTGAACGGCACGACGATATCCTGGCCGGCAGCCTTTGCCGCTTTTTCGACGCCGGCAGCGCCGGCAAGAACGATCAGGTCGGCAAGCGAGATCTTCTTTGCCCCTGGCTGCGCGGCGTTGAAATTCTTCTGAATGCCCTCAAGAGCACCCAGAACCTTCGCGAGCTGCGCGGGCTGGTTCACCTCCCAGTCCTTCTGCGGTGCAAGCCGGATACGTCCGCCATTGGCACCACCGCGCTTGTCGGAACCGCGGAAGGTGGAGGCGGAAGCCCAGGCGGTCGAGACCAGTTCCTGGACCGAGAGGCCGGTCGCAAGGATCCTACCCTTCAGGTTGGCGATATCCGCGTCGTCTATGAGCGGATGATCAACGGCGGGGATCACATCCTGCCAGATCAGGTCTTCTGCGGGGACTTCCGGGCCGAGGTAGCGAACCTTCGGTCCCATGTCGCGGTGGGTCAGCTTGAACCATGCGCGCGCGAAGGCATCGGCGAACTGGTCCGGATTTTCGAGGAAGCGGCGCGAGATCTTTTCGTATGCCGGATCGAATCGGAGCGCCAGGTCGCTGGTCAGCATGGTAGGAAGGTGCTTCTTCGATCCGTCATAGGCATCCGGAATGGAAGCCTCGGCATTCTTCGCCGTCCATTGATGGGCGCCGGCGGGGCTCTTGGTGAGCTCCCATTCAAAGGCGAACAGGTTTTCAAAGAAGTAGTTGCTCCACCGGGTCGGCGTCTGTGACCATGTCACTTCCAGACCAGCGGTAATGGCGTCGGCGCCGATGCCGGTTCCATACTTGCTTTTCCAGCCGAGCCCCTGATCCTCGATGGCACTCCCTTCAGGGTCCGCGCCGATCAGCGACGCATCGCCGGCGCCATGGGTCTTACCAAAGGTATGACCGCCGGCGATCAGCGCCACGGTCTCTTCATCGTTCATCGCCATGCGGGCAAACGTTTCGCGAATGTCGCGTGCGGAGGCGAGCGGATCCGGATTACCATTGGGACCCTCCGGATTGACGTAGATGAGACCCATCTGCACCGCACCGAGCGGTTCGGCCAGCTCGCGTTCGCCGCTATAGCGCTCGTCGCCGAGCCAGGTGCCTTCCGGACCCCAGAAGAGCTCCTCCGGCTCCCATACATCGGCGCGGCCGCCGGCGAAACCGAAGGTCTTGAAGCCCATCGATTCCAGGGCAACGTTACCCGTCAGGATCATCAGGTCGGCCCAGGAGATCCTGTGTCCGTATTTCTGCTTGATCGGCCAAAGCAACCGGCGGGCCTTGTCGAGATTGGCGTTGTCCGGCCAGCTGTTGAGCGGCGCAAAACGCTGCTGGCCGGCGCCGGCGCCGCCGCGGCCATCGGTAATGCGGTATGTACCGGCGCTGTGCCACGCCATGCGGATGAACAGGCCGCCATAGTGACCGAAGTCTGCCGGCCACCATTCCTGCGAATCCGTCATCAGTGCGGTAAGGTCTTTCTTCAGGGCGTCGAGATCGAGCTTCTTGAACTCCTCGGCGTAGTTGAACGCCTTGCCCATGGGATCAGCACGACCGGCCCCATTGTGAAGGATCTGGACGTTCAGTTGGCTAGGCCACCAGTCGCGGTTTGCTCTGCCACTTCGGGCCGTATTGTGTGCGACGGGACATTTGCTCGCATTGTCGGTTTCCTGGTCCATGATCTTCTCCATGATAGCTTTTAGTGTCTGCCGTCTGAGAGGTCGCGTCGTCTCGCGCAGCCCTCCCTCGCCTCTTCCATATCGGAAGTACCTCATAAATTTAAGTTGGATTTACTGATCGTCGCGATAAGGTGGGGTTATGACAAACTTCACATTGAAACAGCTTCGTTATTTCGAAGCCCTGGCACGAGACGGTCGTTTCCGGCGCGCAGCGGACGCCTGTTCGATATCTCAGCCGGCGTTGTCAATGCAGATCAAGGAACTCGAGCAGGAACTGGGCAGCGCGCTTTTCGAGCGGACCGCGCGTCAGGTGAAACTGACGGCCTTCGGCCAGATGTTCGCGCTCCGGGTTCGTGACATCCTTCGTGCGGTGGACGAACTGGGGGATCTGGCCCGCGCTTCGCGAGATCCGCTGCTGACGCGCCTGCGTATCGGCATCATTCCAACGATTGCGCCCTATCTGTTGCCGGCAATCATAAACGATCTGACGAGAACGTTCGATGGTATCGAGATACAGGTGCGCGAGACGCTGACGGGAAAGTTGATTCAGGAATTGGCGCAAGGCGAGCTGGACATGGCAATCGTTGCGCTGCCAGTGTCGGAACCTGCCTTCACCGAGCTCAAGTTATTTGAGGAGGAGTTCGTGCTGGTCCGGCGACGCGAAGACGAAGGCAAGCCGGTACCCGAACGCGATGCGCTGCGCGAAATGCGGTTGCTGCTGCTCGAGGAAGGGCACTGTTTTCGTGATCAGGCTTTGTCATTCTGCAAGATAGGGTCGACGCGCCCGCGCGAAGTTATGGAAGGGAGCTCCCTGTCGACGCTGGTCCAGATGGTAAGCGCCGGCATCGGCATAACCTTGATCCCGGAGATGGCGGTATCGGTGGAACAGCGCTCGGCAGAGGTTTCGATCTCGCGATTCCAATCTCCCCAGCCCTCACGTACGATCGGAATGATCTGGCGCAATTCAACGCCACTTGTCGCACAGTTCCTGCAGATATCCGAAGTCATTCGCCGCTCGGCCGACACCGTGCGCGAGCGGCATGCTGTCGGATGACCGTTGTGAGGGGAAGCGAATTGGAGATCCTGCAGTGAAATGAATTCTCTGCGCGTTTTGCGGGCATCAACCCGACAAGGTCAGCCGATTAAAGGGCGATTCCTTTATCTTGATCCTTGCTCCGCGCGGATATGTCGAAAAAATGTGATTTTATCGACATATATTCTCGTCTTGTCGTCGCTGTCGACATATCAGCATGACGTGTCGACAAATCTGGGGAACCCCGACATGTCATTCGATTCCAAACGCCCCTACAATGATCTCCATCCCCTTCTCCCGAGCGTCGAAATTAAGACGCTTGTCGGTCTCGGGCTTCTTGAAGAAGTGAAGGCAGGGCGCGAAAATCTTTATATCTACCCTGCCCTATTGATTCTGCTTTCGGACAGGAGCACGCCTTAAGACGCCATCTCGATAGATGGCTCTCGATATAGCAGTAATGATGCCGATCGGTACGGCGATATTACTTTGTAAGTAATAATATAAAAAATAATATATTGAAGATGGTATTGTTATTATTTTAAGAAAATTCGGCATCACTTTTGGTTGCGGCCGATCATCTTTCGCGCACATCCGAAGGCGGGCTCCCGATGCTCTGGCGGCGGATAAACCGACTTGAAATAACCTGCAGCAATGGCTCCTCCTCTTCTGCACCTTCCATTAGCCGCAACAACGTCGACACGGCAGCCTGCCCCATTTCCGCAACCGGTTGCTCGATCGTCGAGAGTGGCGGATGGCAATATTCGCAGACCGGCGAGCCGTCAAAGGACACCATAGAAAGATCCTCAGGAATGCGAACGCCCCTCGCCTGGATGCCGCTGATGAAGGAAATCGCCATATCGTCGCTTGCAGCGATCACAGCTGTTGGCTTGATTTCGAGTTTCGTGAAATCCTCGACTGCCTGCCTGCCCGTCTCGAAACCGAACTGATAAGATAGCACGCCACCCGAGCGCACGATGGTATTCGTATCGAGTCCGGCATCCTCCAGGGCCTCGACGAGCCCCGCGAAGCGTTCGATGTCATGGTAGTTGTCGCCTGGGCCGGCGATGTAGAAAAAGCGCCTGTGGCCAAGCGTAATGAGCACTTCCGCCGCCTCCTTCACCGCACTGCGATCATTGGTGACGACTGACGGAAGCGCTGCCCCGCTCATGTCGAGCAACAGCGAGACGATCGGCAGCCCCGCTTCGGCAAGCGATCTTTCTCCGACTTCCGGCAGTTGCGAGGAGAGAATGATCGCACCGCACACCGTGCCGCCAAAGGCGAGATTGAGAATGTGGCGCTCAGAGGTCTCATCACGGTCAAGGTTGGCGATCATCAGATGATAGCCGTTCTGGCTCAGCGACTGGTTGATGCTCTGCAACACCTGGGGGATGACCTGCGATGCACCATAATGCAGCGAACCCGGCAGAATGATCATGATCATGTTGGATTTGCCGACCCTCAGATTGCGCGCCATCGCATTCGGCGTGTAGCCGAGGGCTTCCGCCGCCGCTTTGATCTTGACACGCGTCTTCTCATTTACTCGGCCAGGGTTGGCGAGCGCCCGGCTGACGGTGGATATTGCCACCCCCGCCAGTTTCGCCACGTCGGCCATCAGCGGGCCAGAGCTTTCCTCCTGAGGCAAGTTTTTGTTTTTTTTCACGCTTTGGTCTTTCGTCGGAAGGCTTGCTTTGGCCGATGCTAGGACAATCGTGTCATTTTAGCAAACGATTGCCAAAATCCGCTTGCATAAAAAAGCGACCTGTCTATTATCTAGTCACGGCAATCGTTTGCCATTTGCAGTGCATTGAAATTATTCGAGTAATTTGCTGCAGAACCTCGGTTCCGCAAGCGATTTTCTACGCCCAGAAAACGGATGGCGTCATGACTTCAACCGAACGGCTTCGCTTTGGCGTCGATCTCGTCACCTTCTTCCACCCCGGATTTTGGGGTGTCGAGGACTATGATGGCATCATCGATTTGTCCCGCAACGAGCCACGCGCCTTCTGGGACAAAATTCTCGACAGCGTGCAAGCCTCCGGCGTCACCGGCGTGGAGCTGACCTTCTCGCCTTTCAACTGGCAGGATGCGACGAAGACCTACGGCTCGGTCGAAGCTTTCGCCGGCGAACTAACCAGACGCGGGCTGACGCTAGCAAGCGGCTTTTTTGCCGAGCTGGAGGCCGCCGGCGACTTTACGGAAGCTGCTGCGCAGGTTGCCATTATCGAAAAAGCTAAGAAATATGCCGAATTCCTGAAGGCGTGCGGCAGCGACATCATGGTCATCGGCGCGCCGTTGCGCCAGACGCTCGGCGCCCAACCGGTGCGATTTTATGATTTCGAACAGGCGCGCAAGATCGCCGACTTTCTCAACCGCCTGGGCGCTGTTCTTTACGCCAGGGGTGTACGGCTTGCGCTCCACACCGAGGCGCACTCGATCTTTGCCGCCGCACGCGATGTCGATCTGATGATGCTGCTGACGGACCCGGCTTATGTCCATATGTGCCCGGATACGGCTCATATCATCGTCGCGGGGTCTGATCCACTCCAGCTTGTCGACCGCCATCACGAGCGTGTCATCATCGCACACTGGAAGGATGCGCTCGGGGCCATGCCGGCAGAAACCCCGATCGACCAACATATCCATGATCGCCACCGCCCCTATTTCTGCGGTTTCGGCCTTGGCCGCGTCGATTGGCCGGGCTGGATCAGGCTGCTGCGCGATCGCGGCTATCAGGGCTGGGCCATTCTCGAGCTTGACGCCGCCCCCGATCCGATCAGTGACATCGCAAACGGGCTGACGCTCGTCCGGCAGGCGTTATTGCCGATCTATCGTTAGGTTTCATAACCCGAAGACCAACGGCCCCGCCAAGAGGGCCTTTTGAAGAGGTGGAACAATGAAGAGTGAAATCAAACTGCTATTGGCGGGTGCAGCGCTGTTTGCGGCCCTCGCTCCGGCCCGTGCGGAAGACAAACCGAAGGTCGAGGTCATGACCTCCTGGACTTCCGGCGGCGAAGCTGCGGCTCTCGAGGTTATCAAGCAGGAATTCGAGAAGCGCGGCGGGGTCTGGAAAGATTCTTCCATCGCCGGCTTTGGCGCCGCCGACGCCGCCTTCCAGAACCGCCTGGTAGCAGGCGACCCACCGACCGCCAAGCAGAGCGTCCTTGGTTTCGCCAATGCCGATTTCGTCAATCAGGGCCTTTTGAGCCCGATCGGCGAGGTGGCCAAAGCCGGCAAATGGGCCGATGTACTGCCGAAAGCGATCTATGATTTGGTGTCCTACAACGGCCAGGTCTATCTTTCCCCGACCGGTGCCCATGGCGAAAGCTGGGTGTTCTATTCCAAGGACACCTTCGCCAAGGCCGGAATTGCCGAGGAGCCGAAGAGCTGGGACGAATTCTTCGCGGCTCTAGACAAGCTCAAGGCCGCCGGCGTGCTGCCAGTCGCCTGGGGCGGCCAATCCTGGCAGGAATCCAAGGTCTTCAACATGATCCTGCTGACCCAGGTCGGCATTGACGGCTTCCAAAAGATCTATGCCGACAAGGACAAGGGTGAAGCCTCAACCGCCGGCGTGAAGAAGACCCTCGATATTCTCGGCAAGCTGCGCGCCTATGTCGATGAGGGCGCGCCGGGCCGCAACTGGAACGACGCCACCGCCATGGTCATCACCGGCAAGGCCGGCGTGCAGTTCATGGGCGATTGGGCCAAGGGCGAGTTCATCGCTGCCGGTAAAGAGCCGGGCAAGGATTACGGTTGCATGCTCGTCCCGCAATCGCCAGGCATGGTCTATGTCGCCGACTCCTTCTCTTTCCCCAAGCTCGGTGACGCGGCTGCCCTGAAAGGCCAGACGCTGCTGGCAGAAGTCGCCATGGATCCGGTCGTCCAAGTCGAGTTCTCGCTCAAGAAAGGCTCCATACCAATGCGCACCGATGTCGACAAATCGAAGCTCGACGTTTGCGCGCAGAAGGGTCTGGAGCTGATGAGCGCGGGCAAGATCGTGCCGGATCAAGCGCTGATCCTTTCCCCGCAGCAGGCCGGTGCGCTCAATGACTTCGTCGACGAGTTCTGGACCAACACCTCCGAGGGTTCCGCCGCCGGCGCCGAGAAGTTCTTCGCGATCTTCGAATAGAACGTCGTCGGGGCCGGTTGGCAAAAAGCAGCCGACCGGTCCCATTCATTCCTTTTGAGCGAGTTTGCCGATGCAGGCCAAGCGCAAACGTTCCCTTGCTGCGACATACGCGCTGCTGCCGACGTGGATTGTGGCGATCTTCATCTATATCGGCACCATGGTCTGGTCCGTGAGGCTATCCTTTACGGATTCGACAATCTTTCCCTCGTCCAATTATGTCGGTTTCGCTCAGTACGCGAAGCTGTTCCGGACTTCGAAATGGCTGATCTCGCTGGAGAACGTCGTGATTTTCGGCGTGCTTTATGTCGGCGGTTGTCTGGCGCTGGGCTTTCTGCTTGCAGCCTCGCTCGACCGCAAAGTCCGCTTCGAAAGCGTCTTGCGCACCATCTTCCTCTATCCCTATGCGATGTCCTTCGTGGTCACCGGCCTTGTCTGGCAATGGATGCTGAACCCTACGTTCGGCATTCAGGCGAATGTGCGGGCGCTGGGCTGGAATAGCTTTGTCTTCGACTGGATCGTCAGCCGCGACATGGCGATCTACACCGTGGTCTTTGCCGGCGTCTGGCAGGGCGCGGGCCTCGTCATGGTCATTGCCCTCTCCGGCATGCGCGCGATCGGGGAAGACCAATGGAAGGCAGCGCAGATCGACGGCATTCCGATCTGGCGTATCTACCTGTCGATCGTCCTGCCGCAGCTTGGACCGGCGCTTGGAGCATCGGGCATGTTGCTCTCCATGGGCGTCGTCAAGACCTATGATCTCGTCGTGGCACTCACCGGTGGAGGGCCGGGCTCTGCAACCGAGGTGCCGGCAAAATTCATCATGGACAATCTGTTCGAGCGACAAAATCTCGGCCTTGCCACCGCAGGTGCCACGGTGCTGGTGCTCTCGGTCGTCATGGCGGTCGCCCCGTTTCGTTATGCGCTTTATGTGCGCGCCAAAAGAAACAGAGCGCACTGATGGCAGCCCGTCATCCAAACGGCCCCAAACCTTCCCGGCTGACGGTCGGTCGCATCGGGCTCTATGTGTTCCTGATCATCTCGGCGCTGTTCTTCCTGCTGCCGCTTTATACGATGGTTGTCACCTCGTTGAAGACGATGGAGGAGATCCGCCAGGGCCGCATCTTCGCCTTGCCCAACACTGTCGATTTCAACGCCTGGAAAACCGCGTGGTCGGGCGCCTGCATGGGCACGCAGTGCCTCGGCGTGCGCCTCGGTTTCTGGAACTCGGTGAAAATCACCGTGCCGGCGGTGGTAATCTCAGTCTTCATCGGCGCCGTCAACGGCTACGCTCTCTCCTTCTGGCGGCCGAAAGGCTCCGGTTTCCTCTTCGGGCTGCTGATGGCCGGAGGGCTGATCCCCTATCAGATCTTCCTCTATCCGCTCGTCCGGCTGCTCGCCAACCTCAGTCTCTATAATTCGGTGGCGGGGGTCGTCCTTGTCCACGTGATCTTCGGCCTGCCCCTGGTGACGCTGCTCTTCCGCAACTATTTCGTCGCGATCCCCGAAGAGCTCTGCAAGGCCGGGCGCGTCGACGGCGCCGGATTCTGGCGCATCTTCTTCGAGATCATGCTGCCCATGTCGGTTCCCATGGTGGTCGTCGCCTCCATATTCCAGTTCACCGGCATCTGGAACGACTTCCTGATCGGGCTCGTCTTTGCCGGCCGCGATAATCTGCCGATGACGGTTCAGCTCAACAATATCGTCAACACCACGATGGGCGAGCGTGCCTACAACGTGAACATGGCCGCCACCATCCTGACCGCCCTCGTTCCGCTCGCCATCTACTTCTTTTCCGGCCGCTGGTTCGTACGCGGCGTGACCGCCGGTGCCGTGAAGGGGTAATTCCATGCAATCCGCCGTTTCCATCAAGAATCTGAAGATTGCCACGACCTTTCTCTGCGGCGCGCTCCTGTAAACACCGCTTCCAGAACATACGGATATTGCTCATGTCTCAGACTATCTATGACGCGCTGGTGATCGGCTCTGGCGCCGCGGGCTCCTTTGCCGCCAAGGAATTGACGGCGCAAGGGCTTTCGGTGCTACTGCTCGAAGCGGGGCCTTCCGTGACACAGAAAGACTTCGATCCATCCCGCAAAAAAGCGCCGGCCAGCAGTATCAATATCTGGGAGCGCGCACGCGCCACGGTCAGGGGCCAGCCCATTCAGGCGCGCGCTGCCTTCTTTACCGAGCGTTTCAGCCATTTCTTCGTCAACGACCGCAAAAATCCCTACACGACACCGAAGGATGCGCCGTTTCTCTGGATTCGCGGTCGCCAGAGCGGCGGGCGCCTGCACAGTTTCGGCCGTGTGTTGCTGCGCTGGACCGACGATGATTTCAAGATCAAGTCGCGAACCGGCAAGGGCGTCGACTGGCCGGTTTCGTATGACGAGCTGGCACCCTACTACGCGGAGGTGGAATCCTATCTCGGACTTTATGGCAATGAAGACGGTGCCGAGACCCTGCCGGACGGCATCTATACGCATCCCGCAAAATTGACGCCCGCCGAAGAGACCTTCAAGGCCGAGGTGGAAAGCCGCTGGCCGGGGCGGCGTGTCGTCTCCTGGCGCTATATTGCCCCGGACACCGAACGTACGCCAATGCCGTTGCGCGAAGCGCTGGCGACCGACCGTCTCACCATTCGTCACGACGCTATCGTCCGCCGTATCACAACGGATGACAGGAGCGGCAAGGCGACGGGCGCGGAATTCATCGATCGCCTAACGGGCAAGGTGGAGAATGCCCACGCCGCACTGGTGGTGCTTTCGGCGTCCCCGATCGAGAGCGTGCGGCTGCTGCTCAATTCGGCGTCCGCGAGGCACCCCGATGGGCTCAGCAACAGCTCAGCTACGCTCGGACGCTATTTCATGGACCAGCTGCCTTGCCTCGCCTTCGGATCTTTTCCGAAAGCAAAAGGCTGGGCGGTCGACAATTCCGCGCCAGCCGACCCTTTCTACAATCCCTCGGGCGGCATCTTCATCCCGCGTTTTGCAGCGAGCGATGCCTCTCGCGGAGACTTCGACTATCAGGGCAGCGTCGGCCGCGCGCCGGTGGCGGATGACCAACCTTCACGGTTCGCCTTCTTCGGCTTCGGCCGCATGCTGCCCGATGCGGATAATCGCATCATGCTCGACCCCAGGCGCAAGGACGCCTGGAATATCCCTGTTCCGCATATCCGTTGCATCATGGGTGCAGAGGAACATGCGTTGCTGCGCCGGCAGGAAGAGACGCTGATTGAGACAGTGCGCAGCGTCGGCGGCGACCTTGAATTCATCGGTTCGCCCACGGGGCTCAAGGAAATGGGGCGCGGTGCATTCCCCGACGCCGATCCGTTCAGCCGGTTCATGTTCCGCAAATGGTTCCGCAAGACCATGTGCATGGGAGCTGCGATCCATGAAACCGGCGGCGCCCGCATGGGATCGAACAAGGAGACCTCGGTGCTTGATCCATATAATCGCAGCTGGGATGTCCCCAATCTCATCGTCACTGATGCATCCGCCTTCCCCGGCAGCGGGGTAGCAGGGACGACGCTGACTGTCATGGCGCTTACATTGCGTGCCTGCCGAAATCTTGTCGCCGACTACCGGGCAGGCAGGTATCGTGTATGAATTCGTCGTGAAAGCCGCTGTTGGAAAGCCGTTGCATTTGAATTATGGCCATTTGGGCGTTCTACGAGATGGCAACGATCTCAAGCTCCTGAGCGCCTACGCCCACGAGATCGCCAACGGCTTTGCCCATCAGCAATCTTGCCACCGGCGACACGAAGGAAATTGATCCCTCCTTGGGGTCCGCTTCGTCCTCTCCGACAATACGATAGGTCTGCACGCGCCCGTCGTTACGGCTGAAGGTCACGGTACTCCCAAAGGCGACGGCGTCAGTTGAAGCAGGCTGCGGGACAAGCTGGGCCGTGCGAACTCTTGCCGCAAAGTAGCGCGTATCACGCAAGGGGTTTGCTGCTTGCCGCCGTCGTTCATTCACGTCTTCGATCGTGCTCGCAGCATCGTAGGCTTCTCGAGCGTGTTGGAGCTGTAGCTCTAGGGCCTTCAACCCCGCGTCCGTAACAAGGTTCGGGTGCGGCGAAATTGAACGATCAGGCAGCAGGGTTTCCGAAGCAGTTTCGAAACTCTCTTCTTTGGTGAACGCAACGGCCATCGAACTCCCTTTAAGCGCGGTGCGCGCCCTAAAGCGCATGGGGCGATTGCCACACGTTTGTCAGAGCATACACTGACAACCGATGAAGCGCCAATCGTGCACCATCGCCTGCCGACGCCGACCGACGCTCTAAGAGACCGTTTGAAAACGGGGCGGCGGGCGGCCCATTATCCAAGCTTCTGATGTGGACAGCAGCGAACCGTGCCTGGATGGCCGCGGGTGTTGGGGGCACCTCAAGCGTCCGTTGTTAGACCGGGCGACGCCTTGTAGATTGGAACGACCCTTTGGAGATTGGAAACATGGCGCTCAAGCGGATGGACAACGTCGGAATCGTCGTCGAAGACCTCGCGGGGACGATTGATTTCTTTGGCGAACTCGGCCTCGAACTCGAAGGGCGGGCCACGATCGATGGAGAATGGGCCGGACGTGTCACTGGACTGGGCGATCAGCGTGTCGAGATCGCCATGATGCGCACACCGGACGGCCACAGCCGGCTCGAGCTCTCCTGCTTCCTCACGCCGCCTGTCGTCGCAGATCACCGGAACGCCCCGGTCAACGCCCTAGGCTACCTCCGCGTCATGTTCGCCGTGGACGACATCGACGAGACGCTGGAAAGACTCCGCAGGCACGGCGCACAGCTCGTAGGCGAAGTAGTGCAGTATAAAGACGCGTATCGGCTCTGCTACATCCGCGGGCCTGAAGGACTTCTCATCGGACTTGCCCAAGAACTCAGCTGAGCGCAGTACAAATACAAATGGCAAAGAGTGATGGCTCAGCTTGAGACGAAGCCAGTATCGGCTGTTGATTTCAGGCCGATGGACATAGCCTCCCTTACCGCCAGCTCTGCCATGGCAAGAGCTGCCTCGCGGGTCCTTGCAGCAGCGATGAAGCGGCCATTGTGGCAAAAGCTCGCGCCATCTATACCGCAAGCCGCCTCCAGATCACCATTGGTCAGACCAGCCCAGGCCGCAGGCAGATCGGCCCGCAGCTCAAACCCTTCGTCCCGGCAGCGGATGCCGGTCAGGCACCAATCCTTTTCGCGCGGGTGAACGACAAACAGCAGATGATCGGCACCCGCTTTCGCGATGGCAGGATAGAAGGGCATCCCCATTGGCAGTTCCAGAATGCGACCTTGCCCGGTATCCGCAATTGCCCTTTTCACAAGCGCCTCGGCCCGCAATTTCGCAGCACTTTGGCCTATCCTCGCCTCGACGAAACTACGGGCAATGGCGAGCGCTGCATAGAACGCGCGATCCTCAGCCTCGGGAGCCGTCTCGTCGAAAACAGGCTTCAAGGTTTCCAAGAGCGCCGGGAGTGTGAGCCCAGCCAGCGGCCCTGCGACGGAAGGACTGATCGCACCGTTGTCCAACAGATCGACCGGCAGCACAAAACCGGCATCGAAAGAGGCGTGCACCATCTCGATATGTGCTTCGGGAAGGCCATAGGCGGAAAGATAGTCACGGCCGTAGTGCTTCCAGATCAATCCGAACGAACTCAACGGTTGACCATCGTCCCGCAGTGGCGCGCCGCGCTGGTGATGATCGAAGATCTGCGCGGCGGCGTCATATATGCCGCCCACATCGTAGATAACGCGGTCGACGCCCGGTGTGATCCATTCCGGCGCTCTGCTGCGGATGACACGAGCCTGCGGGAAAAGCCGGGTCAGGATGACGCTGGACAACAATTCGTCGGCATGGAAGCCACCGGAATGGGTGACGAGGAAATCTGGGATCATGCCGGATGCGCCTTGTTTTTCGCGGAGGGCCAGTTGCGGTTGGCACCTGATAGCCTTTGCAGGATGCCACCTCAACCCACCATTCGCCCAAACAGCGTCTTGGTCTACCCTGATATCAGGCGGCTAGGCTGTGTGCACTCGACATGCGGCAAAGGCATATGGCTTTGATTCCAGGTCAGGGACGCTTTGAACCGATCATATCGGTCGCACCTTTCGCTGCGCTGCGCTATGCTGACACCTTGCGATACTCTTCATGGTTCGCCCTGGAATGCGACCGAGGGCCGGCTGGTCTACGTGCAAGGGAAATGGCGCGCGCGGTCGCTTCTTCATCACAATCGATGCACACCTCGGGCTTAATTCCGACCGGTCGTGGTAGAAGGGAGAACCCCGCTTTTCGACGGGGTCTCTTTGTCGTTCGGTAGCGGTTCGGCCGGGACCAGATAGGGAAGTGCTCTTTTTCGGAACGTTTTTGCGTCGGCGACGTCCAATCGCCGACTGGAGGTGGAGATGAAGATATTTGCTCAGCACGCAGGCGAAACGGAGCGGTCGTCTGGCCGTGATGTGGACCTCGATCTCATCCAGCGCGCACTTCGACGTGATCCTGATGCGTTTCGAACGATCATGCGGACCCATAATCAACGCCTTTTTCGCATCGCTCGAAGCGTCGTGCGGAATGACAGCGTCGCGGAAGATGTCGTACAGGAGGCCTATGCTCGGGCGTTCCAGCATTTGCAAAGCTTTGAAGGCAACTCCTCCATTGCGACCTGGCTATACCGGATCGTCCTGAACGAAGCATTGGATCGCCTGCGCAAGGCATCTCGAAGGCCGGAAATCCACCTGCCGCCGAGTGGGCCGCAGGCGGACATATTGCAGTTTCCAAACGGAATAGCCATTGACGACCCGGAGAAGACCATGGCGCAACGCCAGATACTGCGCATGGTAGAGCAAGCGGCAGATGAACTGCCTGACGTCTATCGTCTCGTCTTCGTGGCAAGGGTGATCGAGGGCATGAGTGTCGAGGAAACGGCAGTTCTCCTTGAGATAAAGGCGGAAACCGTCCGGTCCAGATTGCATCGGGCAAGACATCTGCTGCGAAAGCAGATCGACAAGCAGATCGGCCCCCTTTGCCTTGACGCCTTCCCGTTCGCCGGAAAGCGATGTGAGCGATTGACTGCCAATGTCATGAAGCGGCTCAGCCTGGAATAATAATCGGGAACGTTTGCTTCCAGCCGGCATCCAATGGGCATCAACAACAGCGCCGGCGTCGTATCGACGCCGGATAGAGGAGCCCAAAATGTTCACGCGATTGACTGCGGCATTCGCCGCCATCTGCCTATTGAGCCCGGCCGCCTATGCGGCCGGCCCTGCCCCGACTGACCCCCAGATTGCGCACATCGCCTACACCGCCGGCGTTATCGATATCGAGGCGGCCAAGCAGGCAATCAAGATATCCAAGAATGGCGACGTGATGGCATTTGCCAAAGACATGATCCGCGATCATGAAGCCGTCAACAAGGAAGCCCTTGCTCTCGTCAAGAAACTCAAGGTGACGCCTGAGGACAACGACACCAGCCGCGCCTTGACGAAGGCAGCGACCGAAGAACGTCAGCACCTGGCAAAACTCCAGGGTGCGGCGTTTGACAAAGCCTATGTCGAAAACGAGGTCGCATACCACAAGCAGGTCAATGGCGCCCTGGAAACGCTTTTGATCCCTTCAGCGCAGAACGCCGAGCTCAAGGATCTTCTGCAAACGGGGCTCAAGCTCTTCCAGGGCCATGAGCAGCATGCGGAACACGTCGCCACGATGCTGAAGTGAGATAAAGCCAATGCGATCAACGCGGTGCGTTTTGGCGCTGGGAGGAGTGGCCTTGATTCTGGCCGCTCCGCCTTCCCAGGCCGCAACCCTTCAGGTCACCATTGAGAAGCTGAGCTTCCAGCCTGCCGAGATCAACGCCGCGGCTGGCGACACTATCGAATGGATCAACAAGGATGCAATGGCGCACACCGCGACGGCAGATGGTGTCTTCGACGTGGTCATTCAACCACACAAGTCGGCATCGCTCGTTTTGAAGAGCGCTGGCGCGTTGAACTACTATTGTCGCTTTCATCCGAATATGCGGGCACGCATCATCGTGTCCGCCGCAGGGCAGTGACGTTCTGGCTTTCAACTCGATCGACCGACACTGTGAGGATCTCGTCCCATTTCTGGGAGGAAACCGAATTAATTCTCCCCGGCCATCTCGATAGGCAAATACATGATTTGTTGTCGGTCGCCCCTGCAGGCGCGCGCGAGCCCGCCTTGCGGTATCCTGGCAAAGGCGGAGGTCTTCCTGCGGTATAGCGTTGAACTGGGTGCCGTCCGATCCGAAGCGGCGAGTAAGCAATGCTAGTTGGAAGATGCCTTCAGGACGCGCTTTGTGCTGGAGTTCATTGCATCGCCTGTGGCATGCGCATCTTTAGCCATGCCAGCCACGGTGTTGGCACAGGACGTCAGCACCAAAAAGGCGAGCATGGCTGAGGCGACGTAAATGTAGCGCATTGAAAACTCCTACTGAATGCCCGGAACGAATTTCTCCCAATTTACCCGAGAGCTCATCGTTTTCAAGCAGATCGGCCCGGCTGCGCGCGAGGTGGCACGCAGCCGGAGGCATCGCGATGGAGGGTGACCTGTGCGCTAGTCGATAACCGGGCAACCGCGTCTGTTGGCAAAGGACATGCGGTCGGGGCCGCCGTCATTCCAACCGCGCACGACAATGCGTCGTCCGTTCATCTGAATAGAATCGATGCGTCGGAAGCCTTCGGCGCGCGCGGCATCGACGAGGTCGCGCCGACTGCAGCCCCCTTGGTCCCAGTCCCGTGGGCGATCCCAGTTCTGGTCTTGCCTGTGGCTCCATCGTGGCTGCCCATAACCCTCGTCGTTGTTGTATTGTGCCATTGCAGATGAGGGTATGAATTGTGTCGCAGCCAGGCCGGCCAACGCGATGACAGAAATTCGTGCGAAACGTCCAAACATCTTTTGCTCCTTCAGTCAGGTGACGCCATGAACAAATAATGCGGCACCCTACCTGAACGCAATCCGAACAAGCCTGTCATCGTTCTCCTGGCTCGGTTTTATCGCAACTGGCCGAGCGGCAGGCAATGATCGTCCAGGCGAGGTCGGTCTTCCTATCGAAAGAGATCCTGGATGAACATGGAGGTTTCCGGTACCAGCGTCACGATCATGAGCGTGATCCAAAGTGCAAGCATGAACGGCCATATCGACCGCACAACCTTGCTCACAGGCACCTCGCCAATGGCACAGCCCAGATAGAAGACGGCGCCGACAGGCGGGGTATTCAACCCGATCGTGGAATTGAGCAGGACAATGATCCCGAACTGAACAGGGTCCATGCCGTAGTGGGTGACGATCGGCAAGAAAATGGGCGTGCAGACCAGGATGTGCGCTGCCATGTCCAGGAAAATGCCGAATATGAAGAGTGCCAGGTTGACTAGTATGAAGATCACCCAGGGCTGGGTGCTGACATGGCTGAGCGCGTCGCCCGCCATGTCGGCAACGCCGTATATGCTCATCAGATAGCCGAACATGGTCGATATCCCGATAAGCAACAGCACCACGCCGGTGGTTTTCGTGGCTTTCGCCACGGCTTTCAGGAAACTTTCGAATGACAGGCTTCGATAGACCAGAACTGTCAGAAACAGCGCGTAGAGCACGGCAACAGCGCCGGCCTCAGCTGCTGTGAAGACGCCCGACAGGATACCTCCAACGATGATGACGATGATGAAGAGGCCGGGAACCGCTGCGGCAAGGCTCCGCCAAACTTCGCTCCATCCTGGAAACACACCTTTGCTATAGCCGCGGGAGCGAGCAACAAAATAGGCGGTCAGCAGGTTGGCGACGGTGAGTATCATGGCAGGAATAGCACCTGCCATGATCAGGGCATTCATCGATACGACGCCTCCGGCGGCCAACGAATAGATGATCATATTGTGGCTTGTCGGCATCAGGGCGCCGACGAGCGAAGAGTAAGTCGTGACGTTGACGGCGTAGTCCGCATCGATCCCTTCCTTTTTCATTAGGGGGATAAGCGCCGAACCCATCGCGGAAACGTCGGCGACCGGCGAACCTGAAACGCCACCGAACATCGTGCAAGCGACGACATTGGTCATTCCGAGGCCGCCGCGGACATGCCCAACCATCGCCTTCGAGCAACGGATGAGCCGGTCGGCAATGCCGCCATACATCATCAATTCGCCGGTAAAGATGAAAAACGGTATCGTCAGGAACGAGAACGTACCCATGCCTGAGGCCATACGCTGAAAGACGACGGCAAGCGGCAATCCTTCATAGAGAACCGTGGCGATTGACGAAAGGCCGATGGCAAAGACTACCGGCATGCCGAGAAGCAACCCGACCGCGAACGTTATGCAGAGTATAATCAATGCCATGAAGGTATTACCTTGATTTTCAAAATGGCCGCCACGATCCGCTCGATCGCAAAGAGGGCGATCAGCACCCCGCCCACCGCCAGCGGCACGTAACTCCAGGCCTGCGATATCGTCAGGCCGGGGTTGACGTAGGGGGCCATCGCGACACCCAGGACGACGCCGCTCCATGCCATCGACAGCCCGAAGACGACCATACCGAGATAAACGATAACCTCGGCCGCAAGACGAAACGGGTAAGGTGCCAAGTTCAGCAGGGAATCCATGCCGATGTGGCGCCCGTCCCGCACACCGACCGCAGCCGCAAGACAGGTGACATAGAGGATGACGACGAGGGCGAATATCTCCGTCCAGGCCGGCGAATCGTTCAACACGTAGCGCCCGAAGATTTGGTAAAGCACGGCCACGACGATCAGGATCGTGCCGACGACCGCTATTTTGAGGCATATCCGCGAAAGCCAGGCATGGAACGCAAAGTAGGCCCCGAGCAAGCCGCTGGTATTGATTGTGGTCCGGACATCCTCGCGATTGTCCTGTGGTGCGTTCAACTGCGCAGCCATGGTCTGTCTCCGTCGCTGGAAGGGTAAGCGGAACTCGCGCACTCTCCGGCGACCATTTCAGCCGCCGGCGGTGGGTCATCGAAGAGACGCCGGGCGCCTGCGTCAGTCGCTGTGCGGTTCCGTTATTTCATTGTCTTGATCTGGGTAATCATGTCCTTCAGCGCCGGATCACTGACGAACTGATCGTAGATCGGCTTCATCGCCGTTTCGAAGGGCGCTTTGTCGATCGTAATCACTTCGACGCCGGCTTGCTTTATCTTGTCCTGCGATGTGGTCTCCATCGCGTCCCAGAGCTGACGCATATAGGTGACCGACTGCTTGGCGAGTTTACGCACCAGCACCTGCTCTTCAGGCGTGAATCCGTCGTAGACAGTCTTGGACATGAGAAGGACATCGGGCGACATGGAGTGCTCGGTCAGCGTGTAGTACTTGGTCAGTTCATAATGATGAAAATTATAGTAGCTCGGCCAGTTGTTCTCCGCACCGTCGATCAGGCCGGTCTTCAGACCGGTATAAACCTCGCTGGTCGGCATTGGGGTGGCATTGGCGCCGAGCGCCTTCATCATGGCCACCCAGACGTCCGATTGCTGGACGCGAATTTTCATGCCCTTCAGGTCTTCCATCTTCCGCACCGGCTTTGTGGTGTAGAAGGAGCGGGAGCCGGAATCGTAGAAGGCCAGCCCAACGAGGCCATGCGCGTCGCAATCCGAAAGGATCTTGTCGCCGATCGGTCCGTCGAGAACCGCGCGCATTTGCGCCTTGTCATGAAACATGAAGGGCAATACCGGAACCATCATGGCCGGGCAGATGGTGTTCAGCACACCGGCATTGACGCGAATAAAATCGAGTGCACCAAGCTTGACCTGCTCAATGGTGTCTTTTTCGCTGCCGAGCTGAGAGTTTGGAAAGACCTTGATCGTATATTTGCCATCGGTCGCCTTGCCAAGCTCGTCGCTCAAATATTGCACAGCCTTGACTGTCGGATAGTCCGGTGGCTGGACGTCCGCCGAGCGGAACTGCCGGGCTTGCACTGAAGAAAGCGGACCAAGTGCTGCTAAGGCTACCAATGCAGCCGTGATGATATTGATGCGATATTTCATTATTTCTCTCTCCCAATTTACAAGGCAACTTCATGTCGTTTTGTCGCGCCGAAACCTCCTCGCACCGGCAAGACCTCAGTCGGGCGCGCGCCTCTTCGACGGAAATCCGTAAAGTGTCTCGGGATTGTCGACGAGCGCCAGGTTGCGGGCATTGATGTCGGGAAACCATCCCATGACAGTGTCCGTCAACGCAGCATCGTTTGGGTATTGGGCTTGTACTCTGGCAAGGTTATGCGGCCAGTTGGTTCCCCAGACGATCCGCTCTGGCGCATGGCCTGCTATCGCTCGCGCCATCGCAGCAACATCCTCGTAGGATGGTGCGCCGGTCCTCGACGATTCATAGCAGCCCGCGAACTTGAACCAGCATCGGCCCTTGTCGATAAGGCGCTTCAAAGCACCAACTTGACGGCTTTCCGGATTGTTGCCTGAGAAGAACTTGCCGTGATGATCGAGCACCCAGCGGGATTTGAGCCGCGCAAGCCGCTGTTCGTGCGCGAGAATATCGCCGCCGTCGAATTGTATGGCCAGCATCCAATCCCTCTCGACTGCCAGCGCGTCCACGGCTTCAAGCGCATCGAGGCCGACAGCACCGCCGGGCAGATCCATGATCCTTGCGCCGACGACGCCGGCTTGCGCAAGCGCGTCGAGTTCCGCCTCGGAGGTTTGCGCACTGATCACTCCCACGCCACGGGCGATCCCGCCCATTTCCCCCAGGCAGGCGAGAAGATTCCCGTTGTCGCGTTGATGCGAATTGCCCTGGGTAACAACCACGCGTCCAATGCCGAGCCAGTTCATCACCCGGCGATATTGATCAGGCGTCGGCAGGCTACCCGCCGGCAGATCCGGCCCGGGGGGCAAGGACGGAAATCCAGGAAGATACATGTGCGCCTGGGTATCGACCGCGTCCTCGGGAAGTGCCGTGCGTGGTGGCTCTCCAGAAAGAGCACGTACCAGATTGGCCTCAATTCCTAGCGCCGTCATCAGGACTCCCCGCTCTCCTCCAGCAGAGTTGTCGTATATGTCGGCCTAACTTCTGTCAATGACATCATACATGTTTCGTTGCTCTCGCAGCAGCATGCGGTAACGTTCCTGGCTTCCTCTCAGATGCCTTCGCATTGCCGCGCGGGCTCCCTCTTCATCACCCATCGATATCGCTGCGACGATCTGCCGATGCTCTTCGTCGATAAGCACAATGTAGGCCGATTGATCCACGTCAAACTCACCGCCGCCCATGGCCGCGCGCGGTATGACACTCGGTCCTAGCGCGGACAGAAATTCCCTGAAGCGGAGGTTGTTCGTAGCCTCGGCAATGGAAAGATGCAGGGCGAAGTCGGCCCCACTCGTCGGCATCCCTGCATCGAGGCATTTGCGAACCGCATGATGTCTCTCGAAGATCATCTCCTCCTGAGCCGGCGATCTGCGCAGTGCTGCAAGGCCCGCAGCTTCAGTCTCCACGGCGGCTCTGAGCTCCAGAAGCTCGATCACCGAGGACACCTGCGCGGGATCGAGTTTTCCGAAGGACGGTATCGATGGCCACGGCTGCGGATTGAGAATGAAGACCCCCGCACCTTGGCGAGCTTCAACCAGGCGATCTGCCCTCAGACCCGAGATCGCCTCTCGAATGACCGTGCGGCTGACCCCGTGAATTTCCGCCAGACGCAATTCACTTGGCAATTTGCTTCCGGGCGGAAACTCACCGGCCGCAATTGCCTGGCGCAGGCTGGCGCTGAGGCGACCCACCAGCGTTCCCGGTTTTGCCTCCCATTGCGGCTTTTGCTGTACAGCCAATTCGGTGTCTCCTTCGAGCGGCACGGGCGCGTTGATGCGTTACGAACTCGTACATCAACTTGTCGGTCGAAGCCATGCTTCCGGTCGCACGGCAATCAAAAAGAATGGCAGCTTGTATGATGACTTTTAAAATCACTTAGCCGATCAGGCGCGGGTGGGCATAGCGTTGGTCGGCGATGGCGCGCACGTCATATCGCCCTTCGGTGGCGAGGGCGTCAATGTCACCATGCTCGATGCAGCCGAGCTTGCTCGCCATCTGATCACCATCTCGGCTTGGCCGGACGCCGTCCGTCGTTTCGAGGCAGGTAATTTTGGTCGCCTCGTCGAACCGGCAACTCACGCCGCCGAGGCTGCTGCGACCGCACTCTCCCGCCTCGGCCCGGAGTTAACGCTGAAGCACCGGCGAGTTCAGGCGCCTGGCCGTACCTAGCGCAAGGGAAGGGCCTAATCGGCAGTAACGTGCGCAACCGCGGCCCGGATAGTTCCCGATTACGAAATAAAGCGCCGTATATTTATCCGTTGAGCAGCGCTTCGATCTCTGCCAGCGACGGCATGGATGGTGCCGTGCCCCGTCGCGTCACCGAAATTCCGGCAGTGGCGCATCCAAAGCGCGCGGCCAAAACGGGTGCGATTCCGCGCGAAAGCGCAGACGAGAACCCGCCGACAAAGGCATCGCCTGCCCCGGTCGTGTCGATCACCGGGCCTGCCGCAATCGCGGGCAAATGCACCGATTGGGCAGCGGCGTGAAAGAGAACCCCACGTTCGCCGAGTGTTACAAGTGCTGCTCCTGCGCCCTTCGCCAACAGCGCACCGCTCCGAATAGTCGCCGCCGGCTGACGCCCTGGAGCGGGTTCGATCATCATTTCCATTCCCAGAGTTGGCGGGTCGCAAAGGGTCGGCGACTGATGATGAATCCAGGTTGGTTCAATCTCTGTGCGTAGCTTGCTGCATCTTCGTCGTTGTTGAGGCCGATGAACAACATCTTCATCGACTGTGCCGTCGGCTTGCCTTTCTTGCGAAAGGAAAACCCGACGGCACAAACGGGATATGTCCACCCGACTGTTAGCAGATTTGTGAACTCGCCTTCGCTAAGGTCGGTCGCTTCGCCGGCCACTGCCAGGAATTGGCCGAGAGCGAAGAAATGCTGGAACATGCCAAAGGCAACGTCCTCCTTGAGCTGGCTGCGCTTGCCGCTGGCCGTATCGTTCATATAAAACAGGCTGTCATTTTGACCTTTGTGCCTGGAGAGCGCATAACTGATCTGGGCCTTCTTGACCAGGATTTCCATCTGAAGATCATAGACCTGAAACTCGTCGGGATTCTCGCGCAGATCGTCGATCTGCTTTTTCAGGTCGACCATGTAGTCTTTGTAGAATATCATTTCCATCGCCACTCCATACTGCCGGTGCGCTACGATTTCAAACTGTCAATCTAGGCAACTCCGAGCGCACCAGAAACGTCCATTTTATCTAGCATCCACAGCCATCATAGTGTTGAAATTCGCCGTACGGAGGCGATACTCTGGCGTATGAAGAACTCGATGACGCGTCATTCGGGAATTCTGGCCGCACTTCTGTCACTGGCATTCATCAGTGCCGGACCGGCTGACGACGGTCGTTGGTATGCTGGGGATTACTCCTTCTCCGATGAACTTGGCGGCTTCCGCATCTTGTCGGTAAAGGGCTCAGGTACAACGGCCGATCCGATCGAAATCGACGAGGAACTGGATACGGCCTCCCCCGTCACCCTGGTGATCAGGGCCGCACAACCATCTGAGCTTCAGACTGCTTTCCACCTGCGCATCGTCACGCTGAACAAGAGCGGATTGGCCTGGATCGGGTTCGATTTCGAACTTCAAGAGATCCTCGGCAAACCGAGCAACTTCTATGACGGCCTGTCATTTGGTCAAATCCAGCCCAATCCGGACTTCATTTCGTCCAACCGGTTCGAACACTTTGAAAGCCAGTTCGAGCCCTTTGATCGGCTGCTCTTCGACAGCGGCCACGTCGATCCGCTTGACCGATCGGCGTTCGGCTTCTTCGTCACCGACGTTACGCCGGTCGCCGAGTTCTACCTTGTGGAGGACCCGCGCATACCTTCCACGTAAGGCCCCGTATCGCAGCCAAAGCGAGCGCCGAACCGCCAACGCGCCGAGATTGCCGCAGGCCCCTGCGGTGAGAACTGGTTTTGGCAATTGGTAAGTTGGAGCTCGCCCGAATGACAAAAAATAGGATCGGGAATAGTCCACGAGCTGGCGGGCAGAAACAGGCCCCGGCTGCAATATCCACTTTTGCCGGCACCGGCAGAAAACCGCTTGGGATCGGATCGCAGGAACGCGATCCGATCCCAACAGCTTTACTCGATCCTGTCGCGCTATTCGTTGATATCAGGCTCGACGAGCTTTGCCAGGTTCCTTAGCGATTCCTGCCAGCCGAGATAACAAGCCTCGAGCGGAATGACATCCGGCACACCTGCCTGAGTTATATTCACCTCGGTCCCAACCGAAACCTTTGTCAACGTGACATCGACCGCCATTTCGCCAGGCAAGCTGGGGTCATCGAATTTGTCGGTGTAGCGCAGGCGTTCGCTTGGAACCAGCTCGACATATTCGCCGCCAAAGGCGTGACTTTTGCCCGTCGTAAAGTTTCGGAAGGACATTTTGAACGTGCCGCCAACAATCGGCTCCAAGTGATGCACAGTACAGACAAATCCGTTCGGCGGGAGCCACTTGGCGAGCGCGTCCGCTTCGAGAAACGCGCGATAGATTTTCTCTGGACTGCTTGCCAGGACGCGATGCAAGCGTACGGTATTTGGCATGGTCGTAGTCCTCCTTGTTAATAGGCTGCCTAAGGACGAATGAGGCTTTGCCGATCCGACATGGGATCGATCTACTGCTAAAATATGTTGCTCAGCCTTCAAGCAGCAAAGTTCTTAGCAAAACCACGTGACCGTCCGGTTCGGGGCCATGAGTTGTCTCCAATCATCTTCCGTTCCTTTCCAAACCAGGAAAATCTCCCGAAAACTCGAACCAAAAAATGATCTAGGTTAAAGCGGGCCGATCACTGCCGGAACAAGCTCTGGCTAAGCTACAGCGGTGGTTTCATGCAGCGTTGAGTGACGGTTCCGCGCTTCGAGCGACCTTGCTCGCGGTGACAAAGTCCACCTTTCCGGAACCGAGAACCGGCACGTTGCCAATGTTGATCTCAGCCGGCACCATCAAGTCCATTGCTCCCGTCGATTTGGCAAAGGCAATGAATTCGGCTCGGCTGGCGTTCGGCGCATCGGTCAAAAGGATCAGCCGCTCGCCCTTCTTGGCATCAGGGACAGACGAGACGACCGAAAGGGCGCCTGGCCAGAGCTGTCCGGCAAGCGCTTCCACCGCGGCGAGCGACACCATCTCCCCTGCGATCTTTGCGAACCGCTTGGCACGACCGCGGATTTTGACGAACCCGTCATCGTCGATCGTGACGATATCGCCCGTATCGTGCCAGCCGTCCTGGAGTGGCTCGACGACGCCTGGATTTTCAGCACGAAGGTAACCGGCCATGACGTTTGCCCCGCGAATGAAGAGCCGCCCTCCCTCGTCGATGCCGGGGACCGATTCAAGCTTCCACTCCATTCCGGGCATGATTTTTCCGACCGTTCCGGAGCGATTGTACATCGGGGTATTGAGCGAGATCACCGGCGCCGTCTCCGTCACGCCGTAACCTTCGAGGATGCGCAGGCCGAACTTTTCCATGTAGGTTTCCCGCGTCGAGGGCTTCACCGGCTCGGCACCTGAGAAAATGTAGCGGATCGACCGGAAATCATAAGGATGCGCCGTACGGGCATAGCCGTTCAGGAACGTATCGGTTCCGAAGATGATGGTCGCGTTCGAGACGTAGATCAGCTCCGGCACGATGCGGTAGTGCAGCGGCGACGGATAGAAATAGACAGGCACGCCTGAAATCAGCGGCAGGACGGTGCCCGCCGTCAGGCCGAAGGAATGGAAGACCGGCAGGATGTTGAACACCTTGTCGCCGGAATGGAAATCGATGCGGGAGGCAGCCTGGGCGGCATTCGACAGGATGTTGCGGTGGGTCAGCACCACACCCTTTGGCGTTCCCTCCGACCCCGAGGTGAACAGGATGACAGCCGGATCATCGGAATGGCGCTTGACCAGTGGTCGATATTTGTGGAGCAGCCCGCGAACCTTTTCGATCGGCGAAATGGCCGCCCGGAGATCATCGAGCCAGACGATTTCCACTTGCTTTTCGAGCTCTTCGATCACCAGTCCAAGCTTGGCCTGCGTCACGAAGGCCCGCGAGGACAGCACCTGTTTCACCTCGGCCGCCTTGCAGGCAGAGAGGATGTTAGCCGCACCGGCGGTGAAGTTGAGCATAGCCGGCACCTTGCCGGCCGACATGACGCCGAGGAGAGTGGCAGCAGTGCCGTTGGCGTTCGGCAGCATGACGCCGAGCGTCTTCGCATCGGGGAACATGCGCTTGAACTTGGCGCCAAGCACGGCCGCACCCGTCAGCAGCTTGGCATATGACAGCTTGCCGGAGATCGGATCTTCGACCGCCAGCCTGCTTCCGCCCTGTTCGCGCGCCGTTTCGATGATCCGATCAAGCACAGTCGTCTCGACGTCTGTCGTGCGGAATATCAGCATCGACATGACCTGGTAGAGCGCCGCGCCGGCGGCAATGCGCCGCTTGCGGCCCTTGAGCTCGGCAGGTACCTCCAGCCTCACCGGCTCGAGGATCGTCACCTTGACCTTCGGGAACAGGCGACGGCGGACATGGCCTGATGTCATGTAGGAGGCGTAACTCTTTTCCAGCCCGTCGATGCGAACCGGTACGATCATGGCGCCGGTCTTGTCAGCGACCATCGCGGCGCCATCATAGACTTTCATCAGGCTTCCGGTCACGGTCAGGCGACCTTCGGGGAAAATACCGATCGGGCTGCCGTCCTGAACGACCTTGATCAGTGAACGCGTCGCCATCGGCTTGGTCGGGTCGAGCGGCAGGAATTTGCACATTTTCAGAAACGGCCGCACCCACCAGACCTGTGCGATTTTATAGTCGATTGCAAAGACCGGCTCTTCTTCAGTGATGGCCAGAGCTAGCGCGCCGTCCAGCAGGCTCACATGGTTGAGCGCAATAATGGGTGCGGGGCCGGCCTTCTTGATGTTTTCCAGGCCTTCGACTTCCAGCCGCATGAAGGCGCGGAACAGGATCGAGATGAAATCCCGGAAGGGATTGGTCGGCAAGGTCTTCAACATCAGCCAGGCAACACCGATATTGATGACCGACAGAGTGAGGATGATCATCGGGATCGACATGCCGGCAACCTGCAGGATGGCGACCAGTGCAAGCCCGGTTGAAATGAACAAGGCAGACAACACGTTGGCAGCTCCGATGACGCGGGCGCGGCGATCCTCATGTGCCCATGTCTGCATGGCGGCAAAAGTCGGGACGGCGAGGAAGGCGCCGCCGACGGCCATGCCTGAAAGGTCAATCGCAACGCGGATAGTGTTCTTACCGGCGAAGAAGGTGGCGATCGTTTCGGCTTGCGCCACCGAATGCAGACCCCAGAGGTTCCAGGCAAGGTCGAGGCCGAATAGCGCGACGATGCAAGTGCCGATCGGCGCGGGCAACAGCACGACGCGGCCGGCCGACATCCAGCCGGCGATAGCCGAGCCGATGGCGATCGAGATCGCGAAGATCGCCAGATAGGCAGGAACGACAATCTCGGAACCGCCGAGGATTTCCTTGACCATGATCGGCAGCATCGACATGACGAAGGCACCGACGAACCAGAACCAGCAATTCATCAACGCCGAGCGCCAAATGCGCTTGTCGGATCGCAGCTCGTTGACCAGGGTAACGCTTGAGCGGAAGACGTTCTTGTCGATGACGAGGTCCGGCGCCTTCGAGCCGGTTGGCGGGATCATCCGGGCGGAAAACCAGCACAGTATCGAAAGACCCATCATCATCGGGCCGAAGATCCAGACGTTGTCGCCCTTCGTGAAGGCAAGTGCGGCAACGATCGTGCCGGTAAGAATGGCGATGAAGGTGCCGCCCTCGATCCAGGCGTTCGCCTTGGGCAAATCCTTGCGTTCGAGATGGTCGGGGAGGATGCCGTATTTGATCGGGCCGAAGAGCGAGGAAATGACGCCGAAACCAAAAAGCGCCAGCATCAGGATCCAGATCGATGCAAAGGCGATGCCGATGACGGAGACGGCCGCCACCGCAATTTCGCACCGCTTCAGAAGCTCGGCCATCTTGGCCTTGTCGTATTTGTCTGCGAGTTCGCCGGCGATTGCCGAGAGCAAGAGGAAGGGCACGATGAAGATACCGCCGGCAAGCGTGACGAGCGAGGCGCCTTCTGCTGCCATCTTCACAAGAATGACGAAGACGAGCGTCTGCTTCAGGAAATTGTCGTTGAAGGCGGTGAGAAACTGCGTCCAGAAGAGCGGCGCAAATTTTCTTGAAGTCATCAGATTGCGTTGCATGGCGGGTACCCCTTTTCGCCGAAGAGAAGGCCACAGAGTTGTTACGCAAACGTTGCGCGGCGTAACAACCCTGTCGTGCAGTTAACAAACGCTAATTCTCGCTGCTACGATTGAAGTTAACGAGAAGCTTTTCAGTCTTTGCGTCCTCGATCTTACGGATCAACTTCTCGGATTCGGAGTTGTCGCGCAGGGTCTTCGTAATATTCACCGTCGTCTGCACAAGCATCAAAATGCCCATCGCCAGATAGCCTTTGCCCCATAGATCGAGGGGCATCATGTAAAGGCCGGCGGCGAGCATGAAAGCTGCCGTGCCGAAGGAGATATAAGAAAAGCTGACCCAGCTTGAGGAATGCTTTTGAAAACTGTCGTTCATTGTCTTGGTCCCTTCGTTGCTGAATTGCGGTCTAGGCTAGATTGTTCGTGCGGGCGCGGAGCCGGGCGAGCACATCATCGGCGGATGAGCGCAGCGGTGCACCGCAGCCGGCATTGGCGAGCTTCTCGATGATTCCGGCAGAGCGAGGCGTGCTGTCCATCTCCTTGATGACGGAAGCGATCGTCTCGTTCTGGCTCTGTCGGGTGCGAAGGCGGGCAAGTGTCTCCTCCGCCTCGTCGAGCGTGGCAAGACCGGAGCCGGCAGCGGCAAGGTCGAGCTTCTGGGCTTCTTGCGTGGCGCGGGCCAAGCGCGCACCGCGCTGCAGCTCTTGCAATCGTGCCTCTGCGGCACGAACCGTCCCCTTCAATTTTGCAATCGACGTTGAGAACTGGGCTTGAGCCTTTTCCGACGCATCCTGCTCGGCTTCGAGGTAGGCGATTGCGTCGGCCGCCTCCCGGGCAAGGCTCTCATTGCCTTTTTCCAGCGCGGCAAGGGTGCGCGTCTCGAGGTCAGCGATCCTTGAGAGGATCGTGGCATGCTGCCTGCTTTCCTGCTCGTTCTGCGCAATTGCGACAGCCACGGCGTGGCGGGCAGCCTGGATGGCGTGTGCCGCATCGCGAATTTGCTGGCTCAACAGCGGCATGGCGTTGCGGTTGGCGAAGGCCTGATCGGCGTCATACGCCCTGCCCCGCAGCAGTGTGACAATTAGATTGAACATTTCGTGTCTCCCGTTTATGAACGTTGTTCACGAAATGGTTTTGACATAACTCTGAACGTTGTTCAAGATTATTTTTGAACAACGTTCAGAAAACAAAATGGAATGGTTAATGGCCGGAAGAAGGGCGGAAAAACGCGAGGACCTGAAGGCACGGCTGATCGAGGCCGCACGCAACAGAATTGCCAAAGAAGGCCTCGCCAACTTGCGGGCGCGAGACGTCACGCAGGACGCCGGCTGCGCGCTCGGAGGACTTTATACGGTCTTTTCCGACCTCAGCGAGCTTGTTTTCCATGTGAACTCCGGCACGCTCAAGGCCCTTGAGGGCTCGCTTGCCCTGACCGCGGTCAAGGATCGCACGCCGACTGATCGACTGCGCAATTTGGCCCGTGGATATCTCGCGTTTGCGGTTGCCAACCGCAACCTTTGGAAGGCTCTGTTCGAGCACTATCCGCCCGAGGGCAGCCCGACACCTGAGTGGCATCTGGCAGAGCATATGTTTCTAATGGGCGTGATCGCCGAGCCCCTCGCCGAACTGCAACCCGATTTGTCAGCGGAAGACAGGGCTATTCGTGCCCGCACCCTGTTTGGGGCCGTGCATGGTGTGATCAGCATCAGCCTCGAGGCACGGTTCGTTGGCTTGCCGCCAGAGCGTCTCGAACGCGAACTCGATGAGTTCGTTCTCACCATCGCTGCCGGAGCGGCGACAAGGTAAGGTCCGAGATCTTCTCAAGCCTGATAATAATGCCTCCTCCCTTCGCCCCACCGCCACGGCCTTGGGGCAAACCGCCGAAAAATGCCGATTCTCCTCGTCCTCCGACGCGGCACGATTAGGGAGCATTGATTCGGTATCGGCTTACAGCTCCTCAACGTCAGTCAGCCATGACAGCGAGGGCTCCTGGGAAATTCGCTATTGACTGCCGACCGGTCGAGCTAAGCCAGAGAAAATTTTATTTACTCACAGATTATTTATTTTTTACTCACGTAAATTTTGAATATTGACCTGAACCAACCTGTTGTGATTTCATCCGGCCGACCGGGAGACACTACCCCTCGACATCGATCGACATACGGTCCGGCGGAAGTGGCCACGGACGTCGCTGGTGCCCTGGCGGGCTTTCTCAACGGCGACGGCGTATGGCCGGATGTTCGCTCCAAACAGGCAAGACGGTAAGAGAATGAGCAAAATACTGACGATAGGGGAAATCCTGGTCGAGATCATCGCCACGGAACGCGGGGATGGTTTTCGCGAGGCGATCAACCTTGTCGGACCCTATCCATCCGGAGCGCCGGCAATCTTTATCGACCAAGTCGGCAAGTTGGGCCAGCCATGCGCGATTGTCTCGGGGGTGGGACGAGACGATTTCGGAGAGGTCAACCTCGACCGGCTGCGGGAAGACGGGGTTGACGTTTCGGGAATAGAAATTGATCCGCAGGGCACCACCGGCAGCGCCTTCGTGCGCTATCGGGCAGATGGCAGCAGAGCCTTTGTCTTCAACATTCGCAACAGTGCGTGCGGCACGATTCCATTCACGGACAACGTCGCCCGACTGGTCAACGAATGCAGTCATTTGCATGTGATGGGCTCTTCCCTTTATGCGCCCTCTGTCGTCGATAGCGTGCAAAGAGCAATTTCCAGGATCAAGTCGAAGGGAGGAACAGTGTCGTTCGATCCGAACTTGCGAGCCGAAATTCTCGACAGCCCTGGCATGCGGCAAGCGCTTCATGCCGTGCTCGCGCAGACTGACGTCTTCCTCCCAAGCGGTGAAGAACTTTTCCTCTTTGCCGATGCGAAAAGCGAAGAGGAGGCGGTTGCAAAACTCCTCGCAACGGGCATCAAGGTGATCGTGCTCAAGCGTGGTGCAGAGGGGGCGACCTATTTCGACGCTCAAGGCAGTGTTCAGGGACCAGGCTTTGCAGCCGAAGAGATCGATCCGACGGGCGCTGGCGACAGTTTCGGCGCGACGTTTGTTACCTTCTGGTTGAACGGCGCCAAACCTTCTGTGGCACTCGACTACGCAAACGCTTCGGGCGCGCGCGCCGTTATGAAATCCGGCCCGATGGAAGGCGCGTCGACGCGCGCAGAGCTCGACGCCTTCATCGCCTTGCAGAGAGGACACCAAGCATGACGGAGAACTTTCTCAAGGACATCGCCTCTTGGCGGCAACGGCCCGGGATGCGCGCCATCCCGTCAATCTGCTCTGCCCATCCCCTGGTGATCGAAGCCGCAATGCGACGGGCGGCGGCAGAAAACGTCCCTGTCCTGATTGAAGCCACCTGCAACCAGGTCAATCAGGACGGCGGCTATACGGGCATGACGCCCGGCGATTTTCGCACATTTGTTGAGACAATCGCCGATCGGGTCGGCTTTCCGGCAGACCGGGTTATCCTCGGCGGAGACCATCTCGGTCCCAATCCGTGGAAGGACCTGGCCGCCGCCGAGGCGATGGCCAAAGCCGAGGTGATGATCGAGGCCTTTGCCAAAGCAGGTTTTACGAAACTTCACCTGGATACCAGCATGGGATGCGCCGGCGAGCCGGTGGCACTGCCTGACGCTCTGACAGCCGAGCGCGCGGCCCGGTTGGCGGCAGTCGCAGAGGCAGCAACGGCCGGCGCGGACGTCAAGCCGGTCTACATCATCGGCACCGAGGTGCCCGTTCCCGGCGGAGCACTCGAAGAACTCGACGTGCTTGAGGTCACACGACCCGAGGCGGCAGTTGAAACCGTGAAGATCCACAGGCGAGCCTTTGCAGATGCTGGGGTCATCGATGCGTTTGACAGGGCGATTGCCGCCGTTGTCCAACCAGGCGTCGAGTTCGGAAATCACAACGTCATCCCATATTGCAGGACGAATGCCAGGGATCTTAGTGCAGTGCTGAACCGGATCCCCGGATTTGTCTTCGAGGCACACTCCACGGACTATCAGACGCCTGAGGCGCTTCGCGGCCTTGTCGAGGACGGCTTTGCCATCCTCAAGGTCGGCCCAGGTCTCACCTTCGCGCTACGCGAGGCACTCTACGGTCTCGACGAGATCGCAGAGTTCCTTTTCCCGGGTCGCCGGAGCGAAACGCTGTGCACGGTTTTTGAGCGGATAATGATTTGCGAGCCGAAGAACTGGGAGAAATACTATCACGGCACCGCCGATGAAAAGCGGCTGCAACGGCACTTCAGCTACAGCGACAGAATTCGATACTACTGGCCGCACCCCGATGTCGCCCAAGCTGCAAGCACCCTCATGGCACTGCTTGAAGGCGTGGCGATCCCCGAAACGCTGATCAGCCAATATCTGCGCGGTTGCTATGAACCCGTTCGAAACGGTCTGATCAAGCCGGATGCCCACTCGCTTGCGATCGGCTATGTTGACTTGGTCCTGCGCGACTATTTTGAAGCGTGCAGACCCTAGTTCCGTTTCCCCGATAGCTGCGTTAGCTACTGAGCCTCAGAGAACTGCACTTTCATTGTCTTTGCCGATGCACCGCCTTTTCGAAAGAACGGGATAAGTTCGGCGAGCGGAAGCCGGTGCGAAACAAGCTTCTCCATGAAGCAGTCGTCCTGGTGCAGGATCGAAAGCGCCTCCGGGATATTCTTGTTCAGCGAGTGAGAGCCGACCAACCTTATCTGTCGCCGGAATATCTCGAAGGGTGCCACCTTGACAAAGGCATCGGGAGCGCAGACGCCGAACACCAGGGCGGTTCCTCCGTCGGCGGTATAGGAGATCATCTCCCCCACAATTTTCGGCAGTCCCGTTGCATCCGCGACGAAGTCGAAATGCTTTGCCTTGAGATCGCCAGACCCGGAAACGACCGGCCTTAAGCCGAGGGTCTCAGCGAAACGAAGCCGATCCTCGTTGATGTCAGCGACGGCGACGCCCTTGACGCCTCTTGCTCTTAGCGACAGGGCCAGAAGCAGGCCGATGGGACCGGCACCAAAGACCAATGCATTGCTTGCATCGCCGTATCCTGCGACCGCCAAACCGTTGAGGACGCAGGCTAACGGTTCTGCAAGGGCTGCAGTGTGGAAGGAGAGCTTGCCGATGTCATGCAGGTGCTTTGCGTCGACGATGGCATATTCGGCAAAGCCGCCATCGGTGGTGACGCCGTACGCCTTCAAATCTCGGCAAAGATTGTAGCGGCCCTTCTGGCAGGACCGGCACGAACCACAGGGAATATTCGGATCCACCACGACCCTTGCACCTTCCTCAAGGTCGGTAACGTCCTCTGCGACCGCAACCACTCTCCCCGAGAACTCGTGGCCGGGGACAAGCGGAAATGTGCCATTGCCATAGCGCCCGTAGAGAACGTCGATGTCGGTGTGGCAAAGTCCGGAAGCCATGACCTGGACAAGGGCATGGCCCGGCCGCAGCGATGGGACGGCTAGGTCCGTTGTGGTGGCACTCCCGATCTGCGTATATTGAATTGCTTGCATATCCCTCACCTGCTGATCGGATACACATTGCGTTGATGCGGATGCGCCGACCCTGGGTCAGCTCATCCAGTTGCCGCCGTCAACATTGTAAGTCTGGGCAAGAATGTAATCGCTGTCCGAGGAAGCCAGAAACACCGCAAGTCCCTTGATGTCGTCCGGAGTTGCAAACCGGCCGATCGGAACCGACTTGGCAACGGCCGCCTTCTTCTCGCCCGGCGCCAGGCCTTCCCATTTTGCAAAATGAGCGTCAACGATATCCCAATGCTCGCCGTCGACAACGCCGGGCGCAATCGCGTTGACATTGATGCCATGTTTCACGAGCCCAAGCGCAGCCGATTGCGTGGCGGAGATCATCGCTGCTTTGGACGCGCAATAGAGCAACACCAGCGCCTCGCCACGCCGCCCGGCCTGGCTTGCCATGTTTATGATCTTGCCGCCTTTTCCGCGAGCGATCATCGCGTTGGCGACAGCCTTCATCACAAAAAGCGGGCCTTTGAGATTGATGTCAAAAACCTTCTCATAGCTTGCTTCGGTAATATCCGTGATCGGGGCCATGTCGAACACGGCGGCATTGTTGACGAGGATGTCGATCCCGCCCAGCCGCTTGTCGGTCTCACCAACAACCCGCTCGATCGCCGCCAGATCAGTCACATCGAGATGAACTGCGGAGGCCTCCGGGCCAATGCCGCTGGCAGCCTTCGTCGCACGATCAATATCAATATCTGCGATGACAACGCGGGCGCCCTCATGAACGAAAGCCTCCGCAAATCCCAAGCCTATTCCACGCGCTCCACCGGTAATGAACGCGACCTTGTCTTTCAATCTCATAATATGTTCCCTTCGGACATAGATCCCATGACGATACCCATCAGGCCGCCACGGATGGCGACTCGACCAACGGATTTTCGACCAGCCTTGTCAACGCAGTTCCATCCGCGCGGAAAAGGTGACAATTCGAGGGCTCGATCGCTAGACGAGCGTCGCCTGGTCAGGCACAACGATGCCATGGTCACCGCATGCCGTCCGGTCGTAGCGCTCGTGGGCAATGTCGAGACTAAATCTTCTCGAAAAGTTCCGGCGGGCTATCGCCCGCCGGAACTCCTGGGAGGCGCCCGCAGATGCTATCTGCGGGCGAGAAACCCTATTTCTTTGGATATCCGGCCCGGCTCATCTCACGTTCGACCTGCTTTTGGGCGTTATCGAGCGCGCTAGCTACCGTTTGTTGACCAGCAAGAGCTGACCCGATCTGCTGACCGACAACCGTTCCGATCCCTTGGAATTCCGGTATGGCGACGAATTGAACGCCAGTGTACGGCACGGGGTCCTTGGTCGGCTTCGACGGATCGGCCGCCATGATGGCCTTGAGAACCGTCGCAGCGAATGGCGCTGCCTTTTGATATTCCGGCAGGGCATAGGTGGACTGACGCGTGCCAGGAGGCACAGCCACCCAACCTTCCTTTTCACCAACCAGCTTTACGTAGTCCTTGGACGTCGCCCATTTCAAAAAGGACTTTGCGGCCTCAAGCTTGGTGGAGGTGGCCGGTATCGCAAGGTTCCAGGACCAGGACCAGCTTGAGCCATTTGGAGTGACTGCGACCGGCGCGCGCGTGAAACCCGCCTTGTCGGCGACCTTACTCTGCTTGGGATCGAAAACGCGGCCGGCAGCCGATGTCGCGTCGATCCACATGGCGCAATGGCCCGTTGAGAACAGTGCCTGGTTTTCATTGAAACCGTTTGCCGTGGCGCCGGGAGGACCGTACTTGGTCATCAATTCCACATAGTCGGTTACCGCTTTTTTCCAGGGCTCCGTGTTGAGCTGTGGCTTCCAGTCCATGTCAAACCAGCGGCCGCCATATGTGTTGATCATGGTGCCGAGGAAGGCCATGTTCTCGCCCCAGCCAGGCTTGCCTCTGAGGCAAATGCCATACTGCTCTTTCGACTTGTCAGTCAGCTTGGCGGCAAATTCCTTAATCTGATCGTAAGTCGGCTGATCCGGCATTTTTAGGCCGGCGGCGTCGAAGAGATCCTTGAGATAAAGCGTGAAGGAACTTTCGGTGTAAAAGGGCACGGCATAGAGTTTGCCGGCGACTGTCAGACCGGTTTTAATTGGCGGCAAAAGATCGCCGTAGTCGTAGTCATCGCCGAGGTCATCGACTGGCGCGAGCCAACCTTCTTTTCCCCAGATAGGGGTTTCATAGCCGCCGATCGTCAGTACGTCGTACTGGCCGCTTTTCGTCGCGATGTCGGTCGTCACCTTCTGCCGCAAGACGTTCTCTTCGAGCACAACCCAGTTGAGCTTGTTTCCCGTAGCCTTTTCCCAGGCCGGCGAAAGCTTTTGCATGATGATCATGTCGTTGTTGTTGACGGTCGCAATGGTGAGCTCCTCAGCGTATGCTCCGCCTGCCAGCAAGGCGGCGGACGCGACGGTCAACGATAGGTAGATGATATGCCTCCTGGCAGTGCGCATCGTATCTCCTCCTTTACGAATGCATACGCATAAAATTACATGCGTAAACTTTTATTGCGCGAGTGCTAAAACATGTCAAGCGCCCTGCGAAAATATTCGAAAGGGCATGCGGCACCAATTTCCAGATTATCGCACGGGAACTATAATCTTGACGTGCGTTACACCCTCTGTCAGGTTTCGACAGAGGTTTATATTCCTGCTAGGCAAGGAAGGTTGCCGGCAAATCGTCGGCCCGGATACAAGCGGTCGCCTATGGCCGGTCGTTTCTCGGCCGAGGCGATTTGACGCCAAGCAATTTGCAATAGGGACGGTACCGCGTGAAGACCGAAATCAGGACGATGGAAGATTTCTCCGAATTCGTGGGGTTATCGAGGCCCACGGTCTCAAAATACTTCAACGACCCTACGTCGGTCCGAAAGAAGACGAGAGACATTATAGAACAGGCGGTCAAGCATTCGGGGTTCCGTCCGAATATCTTCGCCGTAAACCTGAACCGTCGTCGCACGAACATACTGGGCATAATCATACCCAATTCGACCGACCCATTTTACATGGCCCTCACCCGGCAGATCGAATTCATCTCGGACCAGGCCGGCTTCCTCGCCTTCGTCCTGAGCTCGGACGGCAAGCCGGAAATGGAAGAGCGAGCCATCGAGACATTCAAATCAATGAATGTCGCTGGCGCGATTATCGCACCCTTGGGTGTTCAATCGCATCAGCAAAAGCTCGCCCGGCTCGGAGAGAGCATTCCTTTGATCTATGTCGACTCGCCGCTCGATAGCGTCTCGGCGTTTGTCGGGACGAACAACAAGCAGAGCTTCCGGCTGATTGTCGACTATCTGTCGCGGTCGGGGGATGCGCCTTGCTATTTCGGGATGCCACTCGTCAACAATAACGCCCATGAGCGCCTGAAGGCCTACGAACTGGCCATGAACGAGCTCAAGCTCGAGCCGCGAATTGTCACGACGAAAAAAGATACATCTTGGGATTTTGAAAAATTTGGGTTCGACGAAACCTTACGCATTTTGGAAAGTGGAGGCTTCCCGACGAAAACCGTGCTCTGCGCCAATGATCGCGTTGCCTTCGGGGTCATTGCTGCGGCGTTTCAAGCGGGGATCAAGGTGGGCCGTGGTGACGATTGCGACCTGCGGGTCGCAGGCCACGACGACCAGCCCCTTTCACGATACACCTGCCCGCCGCTGACCACTGTTGCACAAAACTACAATGAGATAGGCCGCCTTGCCATCGAGCTGCTGTTGCACAAGCTCGGAGAGAACGCCGAGCGGAAAACAATATTTCCAGTCAATGAGCGAATCCTCCTGACGGCCGAAATCAAGCTGCGAACTTCAGCATAATCTCTGGTGACGGCCTTGATCAGATCAAGGCTGTCCGTTGGGCCTCCTAGGAGATCGCGATGCTGGCTTCGAAGCGGGCAAATTCGGCGTCCTCGATAGGCACGGCATGCTGCGGAGCCGGATAGGCGCCGGTCTCGACATCGGCGATAAACTCCTTGAAGGCGGCCACCCTTTCCTGCTGTAGTCGCTCGTATTCGGCCGCGAAATTGCGATAGGTCTTGGCGTGCCTTGGCTTGTGGCCCGTCGTGTGGCCGAGCACGTCCTCGGCGAAAAGATATTGTGCGTCGGCTCCCGCCCCGGCACCCATTCCGAGCATGATCATCGGCGTGCTCTTTGAGATCACCTCCCCAACACGATCCGGCACGACTTCCAACTCCGCGCCGAAGCAACCAATAGCCTCAAGCCGCCTGACGTGATCCCATACCGCCTTGGCGCTTTCGGCGGTCTTGCCGACCGCCTTGAAGCCGCCGGTCCAGGTGGCTTGCGAAGGGATCAAGCCGACATGGGCGACCACTGGAACCGCGTTGTCGCAAAGCACTTTCTGGATATCGAGCGAGGCGGCGCAGTAGATGCAATCTGCACCGATCGCCATGAAGCCGAAGGCCTCGCGCAGGTAATCTTCAGCGGTGGCGAGCTTGCCGAACGGTCCGAAGGGCAGGCCCACTTGGACAAAGCAATTTCCGGCAGCCTCGCGCATTTGTGGACTGAAGAAACGGCCCTCGATCGAAAGCATGTCGATGCCGGCGGCCGCGGACGCCTTGGCTTCCTCGATCGTCGTGACGTAGAGCATGGAGATCTTCTGGCCACGCGCCTTCATGGCACGGATGTCAGCGACTGTCGGACGGCTGTGATAGAGGCCCATTGGCTTACCTTTCAAACTGTGAATGTGTTGCGAAGAGCCTCAAGCCCAGTCGTCATGCTCATAACTCGATAAAGACGCGGTCGTTTTCGACCTTGACTGCAAATGTTTTCAGGTTGACGCAGACGGGCATCCGCATCGCTTCACCGGTGCGATAGTCAAACACGCCATTGTGCTTCGGGCATTCGACGGAATGGTCCATCACCAAGCCATCGGCCAGATGGATCTTCTCATGCGTGCACAGACCATCGGTGCAATAGAACTCATCCTCCGGGCTTCGAAATATGCAAAACGTTCGGCCCTGATGGTCAAACCGTATGACTTCTTCCTGCTCCACGTCGCCAGTTCCACAGGCTTCCACCCATTGAGGCATGTCACGAATACTCTCTTCTTTGTTGTCGCTTAGGGTCAAACGGCCCGGACCATTGGTGTCCGGGCCGCCGTTGTGTCCGCACGAGAGGGCGTGCGGACTGGGAGAACTCAACGAACACCGGCTGGCGGCCGACATGCCCGTAGCTCTGTTCGATGCCGTGTCAAAGCGCCTGCCTTGCCGGCTCCGGATTGCCTTCGCTCGTCACCATGTAGCTTTCGATCTCCGCCTCCAGCTCGGCCATCTGCTCGCCACCCGCCATAAGATCGGTGATTTCCTCCCGGCTCTTTTCGCCCTTTCGGAAGTCCGCGGCCTTCGAGCCATGGATGAGAACTGCGAAGTGGTCGCCAACGGTCAGCGCATGGATGACATTGTGGGTGATGAACACCACGGCGATGCCCTTCTGGCGCGCTTGAAGCACGATGCGCAGGACGTGGGCCGCTTCCTTGACCCCAAGTGCTGCCGTCGGCTCATCCAGGATCAAAAGCTTGGCGCCGAAATGAACGGCGCGGGCGATCGCCAGAGCCTGGCGTTCGCCGCCCGAAAGGCCACCGACGAGGCGATCGCCATCGTCGATGCGTGTAATCCCGAGTTCGCGCATTTCCCTAACGGCGATCTCATTGGCACGGCTGCGGTCGTAGACCGTGAAGGGTCCCCAACGTTTCGTCGGTTCGGCCCCCACAAAGAACGACCGACCAATGCTCATCAGCGGAAATGTCCCGCCGAACTGGTGCACGGTCGCAATCCCGTTGTCGCTGGCGTCGCGAGGGCTATCGAACGCGATGGCATTGCCGTTGATTTCCATGCTGCCGGATGTCGGTTTATGGACACCGGAGAGGATTTTGATCAGCGTCGACTTGCCGGCCCCGTTGTCGCCGAGCAGGCACAGAACTTCGCCTGCTTTGACCTCGAGCGAGATGTCGTTGAGGACGTCGATAGGGCCGAAAGACTTGTTGATTTGCGTGAGCTTGAGCAGGGGCGATGTCATGATCGGGTTCCCTTCTTCGCACGTGGTGCATAGGTCAACGCCATGGTGCGGAACGTGTTGTTCATGAGGACGGCGGCAAGCAACAGGACGCCGATGATAAGGCTTGCCCAGTTGGCGTCGAAGCCAGTGTAGAAAATGCCCTGGTTGACGACTGAGAAGGTCAATGTGCCAAGCACGATGCCGACCACCGAACCATAACCGCCGGTGAGCAGCACGCCGCCGATGACGACCGCAATGATCGAATTGAAGATGAACGACTGCCCCGCGGCGACCTGGGCGCTGTTGTAGAGGATCGCCTGCGACAGGCCCACGAAGGCAGCGCACAGCCCGCTGCCGGTAAACAGAGCAATCGTCAGGCGCTCCGTCGGAATGCCGGCATTTCTGGCGCTGATCTGGTCACCGCCCATGGCAAGGATCCAGTTTCCATAGCGCGAGAAGTTCAAGATGAAACCGACGATCACGATGAAGGCAATCCACCAGAAGAGGGTCACCTGGAACTTGCCGCCGACGAACTGGCCGAGCAGCAGCTTTGCGACCGGTCCGCTCTTGAGTGCGACACTCGTGCTGCCGGCAAGGATAACGGATAGACCCAGCGTCAGGCCGGCCACAGCAAACAGGGTGGCAAGGGTGACGACAAAGGAAGGCACTCTCGTGCGGATCACGAGCAGTCCATTGATGAAACCCACCACCAGACCAAGACAGAGCGCGGCGAGAATGCCGACGATGATCGGCGCGCCATAATGGCCCGACACGATGGCAATCATCATGGAGCTGGCGGGAATGACCGAGCCGATGGAAAGATCGAGATGTCCGGCAATCATCAACAGTCCGATCGGCAGAGCGATAATGCCGAGTTCGGAGGCAACATTCAGCCAACTGGCCGCGCCGCCCGATGTCAGGAAGCTGGCGCCGCCGAAGACCGAGAAAAAAGCAAAGACGATGACAAGGCCGATGAGCGAACCCATTTCAGGGCGGCGCAGCAGGCTGCCGATCGAGGGCCTCGAAGCGCTCGGGATAGACGTAGCCGCTCTTTCCAATGGCTGGGCTAAAGTTTGAGTTTTCATGAATAGACCCCCCTGGGGCTTGTAACTACATGTTTATCGTGGAGCCGCCGGCCTTCGGCGGATGCCACTGCGGGAGATGTCCGGCCATCGCAGCACGCTCCTTAGGCCGGACACTCGGCATGCGGGCTAGCGAGCGCCGGCTGCCACACCGTTCAGTGTCGCTTCAACGTTTGAGGCGTTCACGATGCCAGGACCGGTCAGGACCGGTTTCGTTGGCAGGTCGAGCCCGAAGTTGACGGAGGTGTTCAGCAGCGACACGGCCAGATAACCTTGCAGATAAGGCTGCTGATCGATTGCAAAGAGCTGCGTTCCGTCCTTGATGCGCTGCAGGGTAGACTCGTCCATGTCAAAGGTCCCAAGTCTGACCTTATCGACAACGCCGGCCTGCGTGATTGCATTGGCCGCGCTATTGGCGTCGCCGGCGCTGATCGTGATAAGTCCGTCGACGGTCGTGTCCTTCAAAAGAGCAGCCTTGATGGCTTGAGCGACGGCGGTGGGGTTGCCGAAGCTGGTGGACGGCAGAGGTAGCTCTGTCGATTTCCCACCACCCTTCGTGAGACCGTCGGCAACGCCCTTGCACCGGGCCTCCGTGTTCGCAGCGCCCGGCAATGTGTTGACACAGAGCACATTCTTGGAGCTGCTTTTGCCGAAATATTCGCCGCCGGCGACACCTGCAATATATTCGTCGCTGCCGATATAGTTCATGGCGCCCAGCTTCTTGGCTGCGTCCATACCGCCGGCATTGTAGATGATGAGCGGAACCTTGGCATCAACGACTGCCTTGAAGGCCTCGTCCATGGCTTCAGGTACCCAATCCGGACCGACGACGGCGCTTGGATGTTGGCTCAGCGCGGTGCGGATAAGATCGGCAGCGTCCGGTCCGAGATTGTCGTAGTTCTGGGGGCCGAGCCAGGTGACCGAGCCGCCCTGCGCCGCGACGAGCTTGCCGGCATCATCGGGGCCCTTCTTGACCTTGGACCAGAAAGGGTCATCCGCCTTGCCACCAATGACGAAGATCTTTGCTCCCTTGGTCTCCGCCAGGACCACCGTGGCGCTTGTCGCCATCAGGGTTGCCGTGACGGCGACCGTCAATAGGCGCTTCAATTTGTTCATTTCTTCCTCCTCCTAGTGGCCGTCCCCTGACGGCCGTTAAATTCATCAACGACGTGAACGATCGGTGCTTGCAGCCCGACCCGTGGAAATCCGATTCTCCTCAACCGGACCTCGAACTCATCGTTTCTCGAGCGTCACCGCTGGCTGGCGGTCGCCGTATTCTTGGCGTTCATCCGCGCTTTCTTTTCCTGGAACCGTGCCTGCATCTGGGCCTCACCCTCCCTGGTCCCGTCGTGCCAGGTGCCGAACCACCTATCGAGCGGGATCAGCCCGTCGCCGCCGTAGTTCACCTCGAAGTACTTGTGGTGCAGGTAGTGAGCATAGGCGTGGCTGTCGACGGCGGTATCCTCCGTGACCTCGAGCTTTTCGAAACCAATATGGCCGTTGACCGCGCCAAATCCGGCGATGTGCAGCTGGAAGAGCGCCACGATCGGATTGGATGGGATAACAAGGTGCCACAGCACCACGGCGTGATAGAGAAGGCCCTCCACCGGATGCATCGACAGCGATGACCAGGGCGACGGATTGACCGAATTGTGGTGCACCGAGTGGATCCACTTGTAGAGAATTGGCGTGTGGATCAATCGGTGGATGACGAAGAAATGCACCTCGTGGATGACCGGCGCGATGAAAACGAGTGCGGCCAGATAGTATGGATGGTCGCCCCAATTGACCCAGGAAGCCGTGCCGTTGGCGAAGCACCAGAGCATCAGCACTTCGACCAGCGTCCAAAGCGGGATCGAGATGAAGAAACTGCGCATGAAGTTGTCGATGTTCTGGCTCTTGAACCAGAAGACGTCCGACGGCTGTTCAGATGGAAATTTGACGTTGTATTTGAAGCGATTTCCCTGAACACGCTTCACATAGTAAAACAGCTCTATGGAGCCATACATGACGAAGATCGCAGCAGCGTTGACCGCATAGAGATAGAGTGGCCAGCCCCAACTCAACGTCTTCATCGTCTCGATACTGGGAACGACGAGGTACCAATAGGCAAGTGCCGTCGCCATATGGAATGCGTTCCACGGCCAGATATATTCCGGAAGCCAATGCAGGACCTTCAGGAATTTCGGCGGCCAAGCCCAGAAGGGCGCGACCTCGATGCGCCCGTTGGGTGACCAGTCGCCTCGCTTGTTTCGTGTGCCAAACTTCAGATCGTCCATGTTCAATCCTCAAGTACGCAATGTGCGTTGCTCGACAGCAGCTTTAATGTTGCTCAGGGAAATCCGTGCCAGTGCTGGAGGCAATGCGAGACCCTCGGCGCCCAGCGACGAGGCCCGTTCTCACATTCCACTTCGCTGACTGTCTTCCTCCCAAACGGCCGGTATTCCGAAGCCGCCTTGTCTGGATGGAGTAAATGACTTGACGCCTCACAACGCAAGTGTTCTTGATATGCCGAGATATAAACGTCTCATTTGTATCATATTAGCTTGCATTCTGATACGAAATGATACGAGGAGTGAAATATGACGCGGCCGACGATACGTGATCTTGCGACTGCTGCAGGCGTTTCCATAGCCACTGCAAATCGAGTGATTGGCGGCAGCGGCAACGTCAGACAATCGACCATGCAGCGCGTGAAGGAAGCGGCCCAGGAAATCGGGTTCTACGGATTGGGGGCGATCGACAGCAGGATCACTGCTGCAAAAGCCAAATATCGTCTCGGCTTCCTGTTGCATCAGCCATCGCGGCAATTCTACCTCAATCTCGCTCAGGCTTTGCGATCGGCGTCGCAGCGGATATCCGATTGCGTGCTCGAACTTCGCATTGAGTTTCTCGACGATCTGTCGCCACAAAATACGGCGGCGAAGATGCTGGAATTGGCCGAGACCTGCGACGCGATCGGCGTTGTTGCGGCCGTTCATCCGATTGTCATTCGGGCCGTGGAAACGCTGCAGCTTCAAGGCAAGCCGGTGTTTGCGCTGATTTCGCAGATCGACTCAACGGGCCAGGTGCATTTCATCGGCATCGATGGCTGGAAAGTGGGTCGAACGGCCGGCTGGATGTTCGACCAGGTTTGCGATCGGCCGGGCAAACTCGGCGTTCTCGTCGGCAATCCCAGATATAGATGCCAGGAGATGAATGAGAGCGGATTCCGCTCCTATTTTCGCGAGTGTGCGTCCGAGTTCACCATCCTCGAACCGCGCTCCACCTTCGAATCGAAGGCGGTTGCCGAGGAAATGACCGAGAATTTGCTAAGGGAACATCCGGACCTGCAGGGTCTCTATGTTGCCGGCGGAGGCATCTCCGGCGCTCTGGCCGCGTTGAGATCGACAGGCAATGCCGGAAAGGTCATGCTGGTCGGCTATGAACTCATGGACGTAACGCGAGAGGCTCTTCTTGATGGCGCGATGACATTTGTCATCTCTCATCCTCTTGCCCGTCTGGCGGAGGAAGCCTTGTCAGGCATGGTCCGCTCGGTGAAGGCAAGGGGAGGCGACGGAAACTTTACAAGTGTCCTCCCGTTCGAGATCTACACGCGCGAGAACATTTGAAAGCTGGTTCAATGCTACGCCACTGATATGTTTTCACTCATTTCCGAAACAACTGATATCTTTTGATACATTATATCATTGGCGTGTTGGCCCCTTCGCAGACCTCGCGTATGGTCTATGCATGCTTGGGAGGCAAGGTCTCGTGACACAACACATCGCCATCATCGGCGCCGGCGAATGCGGCGGCCGCGCCGCACTTTCTATGCGCGAAAGAGGGTTTCAGGGTTCGATAACGCTCATTGGCAGCGAAACCTTGGCCCCCTACGAGCGGCCACCATTGTCAAAAGACGCGATCCTTCTCGCGGCAGAACCTAAGTATGTCGCAGAAACCGAGCGTTTCGCATCGCTTGGCATCGATCTAAGGCTCGGCGTTTCGGCGACAAAGCTGGACCGTGGTCTCAGGCGCGTTTTGCTCTGCGACGGAACGTCTGTCGTCTATGACAAGCTGCTTCTCGCCACCGGCGCTCGGCCCCGCGCGCTGCCTGCGACGGCCTCCCCAGACGGCCGCGTCCGGACGCTTCGCAACCATGCCGACTCAATGGCGATACGCGCCTGCCTCGGACCGGGGCGCAGGCTGGCAATCATTGGCGGTGGATTCATCGGCCTGGAACTGGCCGCCAGTGCAAGGAAGCTTGGCACCTCCGTAACCTTGATCGAGGGGCTGCCCCGCATCCTGTCGCGTGGTGTCCCATCGGAGATCGCCGAGGCCGTCGCTTCTCGTCATCAGGCCGAAGGCGTAGACATTCTCTGCAACGCCCGCATCGCCAAGATCGAACACGCCGAGGCCGTCGTGCGTGTTTTTCTGGAGGACGGCTCGGTGATCGAAGCGGATCTTCTGGTTGTCGGCATAGGGTCTGTCCCGAACACGGAGATTGCCGCCGAGGCAGGCTTGACAATCGACAACGGCATTGCCGTCGATACGCACCTGCAAACGAGCGATCCGGACATTTACGCCGCCGGCGACTGCTGTTCTTTCCCGATCCTTCACTATGGTCACCGCCGCATCAGGCTGGAATCGTGGCGCAGCGCCCAGGAGCAGGCGCTTCTTGCCGCCGCCAATCTGATAGGCGCCCGGGAGGTTGTCGCCGCCGTCCCGTGGTTCTGGTCGGACCAGTACGACATGACCTTGCAGGTTGCCGGACTTGCAGACGGCGCGGCAACCACCATTCGCCGCGACCTGTCTGCGGAGGCATTTATTCTCTTCCATCTGGATGGAGACGGCCGTCTGCTTGCAGCGAGCGGCATTGGTCCTGGCAATACGATCGCCCGCGACATTCGTCTGGCTGAAATGCTGATCGCTGCCGGCCGTCATCCTGATCCGGCAGCCCTTGCCGCCCCGGAGGTCAAGCTGAAGCAGTTGCTCGCCGCCTGATCCCTCGCCTTTTCGATATCGAACCAATAGATCGCCCGCTTGTCTCGACTGAGGATTGTCATGACCTCCTATGTACTCACCGTTTCCTGCAAATCGACCCGCGGTATCGTCGCCGCCATCACAGGTTATCTCGCCGAACAGGGTTGCAATATCATCGACAGTTCGCAGTTCGACGACCTCGAAACGGGCCTGTTCTTCATGCGCCTGAGTTTCGCCAGCCAGGAGGGCATCACGCAGGAGGAGTTGGAAAAGGGCTTTGCGGTCGTTGCCGAGCGCTTCCAGATGAAGGTGCAGTTCTACGACAGCAAGCGCCGCATGAAGGTGCTGCTGATGGTCTCGCGCTTCGGCCACTGCCTCAACGACCTGCTCTATCGCTGGAAGATCGGCGCGCTGCCGGTCGAAATCGTCGGCGTCGTCTCCAACCACTTCGACTATCAAAAGGTCATCGTCAACAACGATATTCCCTTCCACCACATCAAGGTGACCAAGGAGAACAAGTCGCAGGCCGAAGCCCGGCTGATGGAGGTCGTCGAGCAGTCCGGCGCCGAACTGATCGTGCTTGCCCGCTACATGCAAGTTCTGTCTGACGCGGTGTGCAAGAAGATGTCCGGCCGGATCATCAACATCCACCACTCGTTCCTGCCGTCCTTCAAAGGTGCCAACCCCTACAAGCAGGCCTATGAGCGCGGCGTGAAGCTGATCGGTGCGACGGCCCATTACGTCACCGCCGATCTTGACGAAGGGCCGATCATCGAGCAGGACACCGCGCGCGTCACGCATGCGCAATCGTCCGAGGACTACGTCTCGATTGGCCGCGACGTCGAAAGCCAGGTGCTCGCCCGGGCCGTGCACGCCCATATTCACAGCCGCGTCTTCATAAACGGGAACAAGACGATCGTCTTTCCGGCAAGCCCCGGATCTTACGCGTCCGAGCGCATGGGCTGAGGATACGGCCACTGAAAACGCACCTAAATGTCGTCCAGGAACAAGCTGTCCGACGAATATCGGTTTCACGTGCGAGCCCCTCGCCAAGATGGCGATCGGGCCACCGGCATTATTTTTCCGGCATCATCGAAGAATGGTGCGAGGTGATCAACCACTTACCTTTCTCGTACTCGTAGGTGTAGGTGTACCGAGCCGGCACCTTCGAACCATCCTTGAAGGTGAAGGTGTAGGTACCCACATCCACCGCCCAGTTGCATCCGATCTTGATGTCCCGGCTGTCGATATTGCCCTTCGGCTTCTTCTCAAGGAAGTGCTTGAAATACTCTATTCGTTCGGCCCTGGTCAGACGTGGCTTGTTTGCCAGAGTGGCGAGAAGGACGGAGTCCGCACTGTAGTTCTTGACGACCTCCTCCGGGTCGAGCGTCGCAAGCGAGGTATTCCAACGGTCGAAAAGCCCGGCGATTTCCTTTTCGCTCACGGGAGCGCAAGTCGAGGTCTCCGTCGTCGCGGCCGTGGCAGGCTGGATCTGGGTGAGGCCGAAGATGATGGTAGCGGCAATCATCGCACGCATGTTCAGGCTCCTATCTGGCGGTTCCGGCGACGTCACGGTCAACCAGCATGGCTGGATATCCAACAGGTTGACTTAGCGCCCACATCTGCCGGCTGGTTGCGAACCAATCTGCCAAGCGGCATACCGACATTCGGCCCGGAACGACCATAGCGCAACCGGAATCATCATCGAAAGCGTTGCGAACCATATTCAGCTCGCGACAAAGCTCAGATATCCTTGGCCAGCCGCAGCGCGTCGTAGATTGCCGCGTGGGTGTTACGTGCTGCCACGGCATCCCCTATGCGGAAAAGTTGAAACTCACCGTCCGGATTGCGAATGACCGATTGCGGCTTTGCGCACAGAAGCTGGTCGTGCGAGATTTCGCCGAGGTTGCTCGAGGCCGGCTTAAGCTCGAAATATAGTTCGTCAAGCGGGATCGTGCCGTGGTTGACGACGATCTGATCAACCGTGCGCTGCTTGGCGACGCCGCCGTAGTCGCTGCCGACATGGGCGATAATCTGGTTGCCGCTCTTCTCGGCTGCTTCCAATCGATAGGTGACGGTGAAGATAACATCGAGCTTCTGCAGCGAGCGCATGTAGGGAACCAGGTTCATTGCCATGACTTCCGGAGCGAACGAGCGGTCCGGGGTCATGATTTCGACTTTCGCGCCGGCCTTGGCCAGGAATTCTGCAGCCTGCAGACCGGCATGGTCGCCGGCATCGTCGAAGATGAGCACGTTGGTACCGGGTTTCACGTCGCCCGAGATGATGTCCCAGGACGATACGACCAGCTCGTTGCCCTTTGAAAGAACGTCCGTATGCGGCATGCCGCCGGTGGCGACAATGACGACATCGGGCTTTTCAGCCCCGACAGTCTGAGCTTCAGCCCAGGTGTTGAAGTGGAAGGTCACTCCAAGCTTCTGACACTGGCTCATGCGCCAGTCGATGATGCTGATCATCTCCCTGCGACGCTCGCTTTGTGCGGTGAGCCTGATCTGTCCGCCTGGATCGTTCGCCGCCTCGAAGACGACGACCTCATGGCCACGCTCGGCTGCGACGCGTGCTGCTTCAAGACCGGCCGGACCAGCTCCGACGATGACAACCTTTTTGCGAACATCGGCTTTCTCGACGACATGCGGCATGGTCTGCTCACGGCCCGTTGCGGCATTGTGAATGCAGAACGCCATTCCACCCTGGTAGATTCTATCAAGACAGTAGTTGGCGCCGACGCAAGGACGGATATCGTCCTCACGCTTCTCGATGATCTTTCGAACGATATGCGGGTCCGTCATATGGGCGCGCGTCATGCCGACCATATCGACTTTGCCAGCCGCAATCGCATGGCGGGCGGTTGCGACATCCGGGATCTTCGCTGCGTGGAAAGTCGGGAAGTTCGTGGCCGCGCGGATTTCGCCGGCGAAATCGAGATGCGGCGAGTTTGCCATGCCCTGGATCGGGATCACGTCAGTCAGGCCCGGGTCGGTATCGATATGGCCACGAATGACGTTCAGGTAATCGATCAGGCCGCTGTCCCGCAGCCGCCTGGAAATCTCAATGCCATCCGCCTTTCCCGTCCCGCCCGGGAGACATTCGTCAGCGGTGTAGCGCACGCCCAAAATGAAATCGTCGCCGACCCGTTCGCGCATAGCCTTGAACACGTCGAAACAGAACCGCATGCGATTGTCGAGCGAGCCCCCGTAGGGGCCATCCAACTCATTTGTCAGCGGCGATGCGAACTGGTCGATCAGGTGGCCGTAGGCCTCCAGCTCGACGCCGTCCATGCCACCGGCCTTCATGCGCTCGGCAGCGTCGGCGAAGTCCTTGATGATGCGCTCGATATCCCAGTCCTCGATCTTCTTGGGAAATGCGCGATGTGACGCTTCGCGATGGTGCGACGGAGCGACTACAGGCAGCCAATCCCCCTTGTCCCAACGCGTGCGACGCCCGAGATGGGTAAGCTGGATCATGATCGCAGCTCCCTCCTCGTGGACGGCATCGGTCATTTCCCGGATCCACGGAACGATCTCGTCCTTATAGGCGAGCAGGTTGTTGAAGACCGGCGGACTGTCCCTCGACACCGCCGCAGAGCCGGCCGTCATGGTCAGCGCGACGCCGCCCCTTGCCCTTTCCAAGGTATAGGCGCGATACCGCTCCTTGGGCATTCCGTCTTCCGGATAGGCGGGCTCGTGTGAAGTCACCATGATACGATTGCGAAGCGTTAGGTGCTTTAGTTGATAGGGCTGAAGAAGGGGATCGTTCGACATGCGCCTGCCTCCGGATTAGAAACGTCGGCGCGAACGCTATGTGGAATGTACATATGTGTCAATGCAGAAAACAGATAGGTCATGCCTGAGGACATAAGTGTACATTTTTCTTGTGCAAACCGTTGCGTTTTGTTAGGAGATGTTCCATGGAGCAGGCTATAGGCGACACCGGTTGGCGCGGATCACAGGAAGGTTGGCTGGAAGCGGCCTACGATTGCCTGCTGGAATCGGGCGTGGATTCGGTGAAAATTCTGCCGCTGGCCAAGAAACTCAACCTCTCGCGCACAAGCTTTTATTGGTTCTTCAAGGACCGCGAGGAATTGCTCGCCGCATTGGTGGCCCGGTGGCGAGAGAAGAATACCGGAAGCATCGTCAAGCAGGCGCAAGCCTATGCAGAATCTTTGGCCGAGGCGATGCTCAACGTATTCGATTGCTGGCTGAATAGCGACCTTTTCGACGCAAAGTTCGAATTCGCCGTTCGCAGTTGGGCACTGCAGTCCGATGAACTTCTCGCCGAGGTCCGAGACGCCGATCTGACGCGCCTGGAGGCGCTCAAACAGATGTTCATCCGTTTCGGCCATTCAGAGATTACCGCCGATGCGCGGGCGCGAACGACCTATCTGGTCCAGATCGGCTACATCTCCATGCAATCCGAAGAAGACATTGTGGTGCGGATGAAACGCATCCCTGAATATATCGCAATCTATACCGGCCAAGTGCCGGAGCAACGGGAGCTCGACCGGTTCTTTTCGCGACATGGCTACCAGCCGGACCAAAGAGAGTAAGAACGACAGGCGCGGTTCATTGAGGATGCGAACTGTCGGCAGGCGAAGCTCTGGCTCGGCACGAGCCTGCGGCTTGCAGGCGCAATGGGCAACTCGCATAATTCGGCGAATCGCCATTCGGCCCTGTCGCGGTCGCGCTGTGACCAGCCGCAGGAGAGGAGCCTGAACCTATGCCGCTCGATACTGAGCATCTATTGCGAAGAGAACTGCACAACGAGCTCCACGCAAGGCCCTCTCTCTACTTTGATGGCAACACCGACGTTTGGCATGTCGCCATCGTCGGCGAAGACCGACCGCCTCCAGTCCCGACGGACTTGCCCGGGCTGGAACAGGTGGCCACCACCGGCCAAGGAAATCACGGCATAGGGCGGCTCGGCGAAGGGCGGATAAAATGGGAAGCTCACACAGAGTTCCTGACCTTGACCTTCGTGGTCCCGGCGTCGTCCCTGTCGCCAGGCGAAGCGCCACAGGCTTTCGCCGCCTGCGTCCGGCACATTGACGGGAAGGTCATTTCGGCCGTCCGTGTTCTGGTGCGCGACGAAAAGGAGGGCCAGCGGCTGGAAAAGCCGCAAGGAGACTTCGTTGCGTCAAAGGTTGGCGGTGGCGACGGCGAGGTGCACTCCAACTTCCGACTAAACGATAGTGGTTTTGTCGAGTTCCGGCTCTTCAACCGCAATCTGAACGCCTATCGAACCGGGCGAATGGTCAGACGCTTGCTGGAGATCGAGACCTATCGAATGATGGCGCTGCTTTCCCTGCCCATGGCGCGAGAGACGGTTACACGGCTTTCGATGTTCGACCGGCGCCTGGAATTGCTTATCGCCCATATGCGAAGCGCTACGAAAGTCGACAAGGCGCTTCTGTCCGAGGTCACCAAACTCTCATCCGAGGTTCTCAATTTTTCGGCACTCGCACGTCAGCGTTTCGGGGCGACCAAAGCCTATGCCGACATCGTCGCAAGCCGATTGCTTGAACTGCGAGAAGAGCGCGTCGAGCAACGGCAACGGATTGGAACATTCATCGACCGGCGTTTCCAGCCGGCGATACGTTCGGTTCATGCAGCCGGGCGGCGCCTGGATGAGTTGGGAGAGCGGGTCAGCCTTGCCGGGGACCTTCTTCGAACGACAGTCCAGGTTCAACTGGAGGATCAAAACGCCTCACTCCTGACCTCGATGGAGGAGCGGGCGCGTGTGCAGGTGCACATCCAGCAGGCGGTCGAAGGTTTCTCCGTAATCGCCATCACTTACTACACGGTTGGCCTCGCAAAAATTTGCCTCGAGAACATCTCCGAACTCGGCATAGATCCGCACATCGCGAAACTAGCGGTCCTTGGTGCTATTCCGCTGGTACTTCTCGCTGTCTGGAGGACCGTGCGGCATGTGCGAAAAAGCATCGGCGGTCACGGCGAAATGCAGATGGCCCATGCATCTACTGTTCTTCCTCTTCCTACCGAGCGAACCGACGAGCACCGGCCACACACATGATGACGGCAACCGTAACTGCAAGCATTCCCCAGGTGACGGCCTCGTGCAGGAGGGTTGCAGCAAGCGCCAGACCGAAGAATGGCTGGAGAAGTTGCAGTTGCCCGACTGCAGCAATTCCGCCCTGCGACAGACCACGGTACCAAAACACAAAACCGATCAGCATGCTGAACAGCGACACATAGGCCAGACTGATCAGCGCCGGAGTTCCGATGCCGGAGAATGTCGCTGGCATGGAGAAGAGCGCGACAGCAATCATCAGCGGCAACGACAATACGAGCGCCCACGAAATGACCTGCCATCCACCCAGCGTTCGCGACAGTTTGCCGCCTTCGGCATACCCAAGCCCACAGACGACGATCGCGGCCAGCATCAGCAGGTCGCCGACCGGCGATGCGGTGACACCCTGTGCAAAGGCGAATCCGGCTACCAATCCACTGCCAAGCACCGAGAACAGCCAAAAGGCCGGTTTCGGCCGCTCTCCACCTCGGATCACAGCGAAGATTGCCGTCGCCAGCGGCAGCAGACCTATAAAGACGATGGAATGCGCTGACGTGACGTGTTGCAGTGCCAAGGCCGTCAGCAACGGGAATCCGACCACGACGCCCGCTGCCACGACCAATAGCGATGCGATCTCGCTCGGTGTGGGGCGTTTCTGTTTCAGCAGGATGACAAGGACAAGGGCAAGAATTCCAGCGATTGCGGCTCGCGCGACGGTGAGGAAAACCGGATCGAACTGCGTCACAGCCACGCGCGTGGCAGGAAGCGATCCGCTGAAGATCACCATGCCAATAAAGCCGTTAATCCATCCCTCTGTTGTACGGTCCATCATCCACTCCATTTCCGATTGAGGCGCCTCTTATCCAGTAAGCGCATTGGCATTGCCAGATACGATCTGATACGGTTTGTGGAAACCGTTATGGTCGAGGAAGCAATACGGATGGATGGAAACGCGGCAGGACGCACCCGAATAGCGATGGTCATGGATACGATCAGGCAGCGCATCGCCGGCCGGAGTCTGACGCCGGGTGCAAAGCTGCCGTCGGTCCGCGCACTGGCAGCGACATTGAAGGTGTCGATCTCGACCGTCGTTGATGCCTATGAGCGTCTGGTTGCAGAAGGCGCGATCCTGTCCAGACCAGGCTCCGGATTTTACGTCGCCAACCAGGCAGCCCCCTTTGCTCTTGCCGACGTCGGACCGAAGCTGGATCGAGCAGTCGATCCGTTCTGGGTCTCGCGTCAGTCCCTGGAGGCAGGTGAAGTCGACCTCAAGCCGGGTTGTGGCTGGCTCCCGCCCTCATGGCTGCCTGAGGAAAGCGTTCGCCGTGCCCTGCGAACACTCTCGCGCGCCGACGGGTCAACGCTGACCGACTACGGCTCGCCGCTCGGATTGCCTCCTCTTCGCCAACTCATCGCCCGACGCATGGCCGAACGAGGCGTCGAAGCTTCTCCGGATCAGATCATGCTCACGGAATCGGGCACGCAGGCGATCGACTTATTGTGCCGCTTTCTCCTTGAACCCGGCGACACCGTGCTGGTCGATGATCCCTGCTATTTCAACTTCCATGCGCTGCTGCGAGCCCATCGGGCAAAGATCGTTAGCGTGCCCTACACCCCATCCGGCCCGGATATCGAGGCTTTTGCCCGGACAGTGGCGGAGCATCGACCTCGTCTCTACATCACCAACTCCGCCATTCACAACCCGACTGGTGCAACCCTTTCCCCTGTGCTCGCCCACAGGGTCCTGAAACTTGCCGATCAGTTCGACCTGACGATCATCGAGGATGATATCTTCGCCGATCTCGAGCACATGACAGCACCACGGCTTGCAGCGTTCGACGGGCTTGACCGCGTCATTCATATCGCCAGCTTTTCGAAGACTTTATCGGCGTCAGCGCGCTGCGGATTTATCGCGGCCAGACCGCAGTGGATCGATGGCTTGACCGATCTCAAGATCGCCACATCATTTGGCGGCGGTCGGATGACCGGCGAACTGGTCCTGAATGTATTGGGCGACGGCGGCTATCGAAAACATCTGGAGGTCGTGCGGCACCGTCTCTCAGTTGCAAGGCGCGAAGTCTCGGCCAAACTCAAAAATCTGGGCGTAACGCCCTGGTTGGAACCCCAGGCCGGAATGTTCCTCTGGTGCCAACTGCCAGACGGGATCGACGCAGCCGATGTCGCGCGTGCTGCACTGGAAAGAAGGATAGTCATGGCACCCGGCAACGCATTCAGCTTGTCGCAATCAGCCACCAGCTTCATGCGCTTCAACGTGTCCCAGACGCTCGATCCCCGTGTTTTTGATGTGCTGCGTGATGTGCTGGTAGGACGTTGCTGACCTGCATTGCACGCGTCTTGTCGCGACATTGATCGCCAGATCGAAAGAGGTTTCATCTCAGGAAGGCTCTATCCGGCGTTCAAACCGGCACCGCAACCGCAAGAGTTTCGCACGATGAGTTTCGTTTCCAACCTGACGGTCTCAAGCCCCTTTTCGGGCCGCTTTATCCGATCGAGCAGCATGGTCGCAGCGTTACGCCCGATTTCCAGACAGGGCTGGGCTATAACAGTCAGCTGCGGTTCAAAACAATCCGCCCATTCAAAATCATCGAAACCGACAAGTGCGATGTCTTGCGGAACCCGCAGCTGAGTTCGCTTCAACCCCCTCATGGCACCGATGGTCGCCATATTATTCCCCGCCAGTATTGCCGTTGGTGGCACTGGAAGCTGCATCATCGCTTCGACGGAAGCGGCGGCCGTGTCGACGTCGCGCGAACCGGACGCGATCGGGCAATCGCTTTCGGCGAGGTTCAGCCGTTTTAGGGCGATCATAAATCCCTCGATGCGCTCGCGGGTTGTCGCAAATCCGACCTGCCCCGGAATGAGGCCGATACGCCGGTGACCATGGTTGAAGAGATGATCCACCAGAACTTCAACGGACGCGGAGTTCTGTACGCCGACCTGATCGAAATCTGCGGAAGCCAGCCGGTCCACCAGCACCGCGGGGATTGCATTCTCTTTCAGGTAGGCAAGCGCACTTTGTTCGGTATCGGAGCAGGGGGCGAGAATAATGCCATCGACCCGGCGCTGGTGCAGCGCCTGGACGACTTCCAGCTCCTTCTCCGGGATATCATGCGTATCGGCGAGAAACACCGTCATACCGACAGCTGCACATTCACTTTCAACTGCCCGGATAATGTCGCTAAAATAGGGGTTGGAAATAGCTGATATAGCGATGCCGACGCTATTGCTGGTCGACCGTGCCAGAGCTCGCGCCAGCGTGTTGGGCGTATATCCTGTTCGGGCGATCGCATCGCGCACGGCCTGTTCGGTTTCCGAGCTGACAAATCGGGTTCCGTTCAGCACATGCGATACGGTCGAGGACGAAACGCCGGCTGCCTTTGCGACATCTGTGATCGTGGCCATAAATGCGTTCTCCAATATTCAATGACCGACCTACAAGCCGACGTGACGCTGAAATGAGCGCCATCTCGCCGCCTCTTGCCAAGTGGCCAGCTTCGCGGCGTTCGCAAGAGGCCCAACAGCAGGTCGCAAACGATACGACCTAGTCGTATCCTTCGATCCGCGCAATCACAGACTGCTGATTGCGCGGCTGTTTTGCTTCAGCGATCTAGCAGAGAGCCAAATTCTCGCCGGTTTCGGAATGAAAGAAATGCGCCCGTTCCATATCGACGCGGAATGCGCGATTTTCCCCTTCGTGCACCTCGGCTTCCGCGTCCGCTCTGGCGATCGCGCGTTGCTTTCCGGCAGTAATATCCAAAAGAATTTCGTTGCCGAGATGCTGGGAGACATCGACGTTGCAAACGATCGCGTCCGGGGGTTCTGTACCGGGGGGCAGCAGATGAAGATGTTCGGGCCGCACACCGAGGACGACTTTGCCTCCACCGCCTTTGGCAATTTCGGCACGCCGGCTGTCCGGCACGGCAATCCGGATGTTCGAGGCAATATCGACCAGCGTGTCGCGCGCGACGCCGAGTTCGAGGAAGTTCATCGAGGGAGATCCGATGAAGCCGGCGACGAACCGGTTGGCCGGCCTGCGGTAGACCTCAAGGGGCGGTGCGGCTTGCTGGATGAGGCCGTCCTTCATCACGACGATCCGGCTCCCCATGGTCATTGCTTCCGATTGGTCGTGGGTAACGTAGACTGTGGTGATACCCAGTTCGTGGTGCATTTTGCTGAGGAAGCTGCGGGCCTCGACACGCAGCTTCGCATCAAGATTGGAAAGTGGCTCGTCCATCAGGAAGACGCCAGGCCGGCGCACAAGCGCGCGCGCCAGAGCGACGCGCTGTCTCTGACCGCCCGAAAGCGCCTTTGGCAAGCGGTCCAGATAATTGCTGATCTGAAGGCGTTCCGAAACCTCTCCGACGACCGCCTCCATTTCCTGGGCCGGCGTGCGTCGGATCTTCAGGCCGAAGTTGATATTGTCCCGCACGGTCATGTGCGGGAACAGTGCATAGGATTGAAACACCATGGCGATGTTTCGATCCTTCGGGGGAAGCACAGTCACATCCCGGCCGCCAATCTGAAGCGTGCCGGAAGAAATGGTTTCGAGGCCGGCAATCATTTGCAGCGTTGTTGTCTTGCCGCAGCCGGAGGGACCAACCAGAACTGTGAATTCGCCGTCGGCGATCTTGAGATCGATGCCGGGGACCACGATGTGGGCGCCGTATCGTTTCTGGATATTGATAAGGGACACTTCGGCCATGGAGGAGCCTTTCTAAGTTCGGGCGGGTTGCGATCAGCCTTTGACGGCGCCGGCGAAATTGCCCGATGAGAGTTTGCGATAGGTGAGAAGGAAGAGAATGACGATGGGGATTTGCGAAATCACCAGACCGGCAGCCGGCAGGTTGAAGACCGACATGTATCGATCGCTGTTGAGTTTGAGCATGCCCACAGTCACCGGGAAGTTGGCCTGCGAATTGAGAAACACCAGCCCGAACACGAACTCCTTCCAAATGGCGATGAAATTGAGCGTAAAGCCAACAAGGATGCCGGGAACCGAAAGCGGCAGGATGACTTTCCAAAAGACCTGGAAATCCGACGCTCCCTCAATGTAGGCAGCCTTCTCGATCTCGCGGGGGATTGTCGTCATGAAACCACGCAATATGAGAATCTGAGCCGGCATCCCGTAGGCGGCGTGCACAATGATCAAGCCGATGCGCGTGTCCAACAGGTTCATCGCACGCAGCGTATCGTAGAGCGGTATCAGCACTGTTTGCTGCGGCAGCATGAGCCCTGTCAGGATGACACCGAAGATGAGCTTCTTACCCGGCACGTCGAGACGGGAAAGTGCGAAGGCTGGAACGAGAGCAAGAAGCACCGCCAGCGCCGATCCCGTGGTGGCATAGAGAAAGCTGTTTGCCAGCAGCGGGCCGAATCCCAGCGAGTTCCATACTGAAATGTAGGGTTCGAACGTCAGCGATGTCGGCAGGGCAAAGGGCCCTGCGAGGAAGTCGTCATTGGACTTCACAGAGGTCATGACGACGAGCAAGATCGGGCCGAGCCAGATGAAGAGCAAAGCGGCCAGCAATGAATAGCCGACGAGTTTTCCCAGAAAGCCAAAAAGCCAGCGCGATGGCACGAAGAAAATCGTGTCAGACATCGAACGCCCCTTTCATCAACGTTTTCATCAGAAGCGTTGCAAGGAGGATCGAGATTGCGAGGATCGCTACCGAAAGCGTCGCGCCATAGCCGAACCGGCTGTTCCAGAAACTTTCCAGATAGACAACGTAACCGAGTACGTTCGTCGTGCCGAACGGCGCGCCCTTGGTCATGACTGCGACGAGATCGAATGCCCGCAGGGATTCAAATAAGGTGAGCATGACGACGACTGCCGTCACCGGTCTCAGTTGCGGTATCGCCACCTGGGTGAGCATGCGCAAGTGACCCGCTCCTTCGATCTTTGCCGCGTCGAAGGTTTCCTTCGGGACGTCGCCGAGCCCGGCAAAATAGAAGATCATCGGCATGCCGGTGAAGGCCCAGCCGGAAACCACCGCAAGCGTATAGAGAGCGATGCGGTAGTCGCCGAACCACTCCATGACCAGGAATCCGAGGCCGACCGACCTCAACAGCGTGTCAAGTGCACCGAACAACGGATTGAGGATCAAAAGGAACATCAAACCCACCGAAATCAACGACATGGTCACCGGAAAGAAGATAGCGGTGCGGATGAGGGCCGGCGCCGGCAATATGCGGCTTCTCAATCCATAGGCTATGGCAAGGCCGAACGTGACCGGAAAAACGAGCGTCACCGCCACCCATTTCACATTGTTGAGAAGGGCTGTGTAGAAATACTTGTCGCCAAGCAGATATCGATAATTGTCGAGCCCGATAAAGGTCTTTACCGGCGCCATGCCGTTCCAGTCGAAGAAACTGAGATAGATCGTGTAGACGATTGGATAGCCGACGAAGATTGCGAAAATGACAAGGGGCGTAATGACGCCAAAAATCGTTACGAACGTGTGGGCACGTGCGAACTGGATGAAAGACGTTCTTTCCTCAGCGAGGCCTGGTTGCGCCATGGCAGCGGTCCTTATTGGGTGACAGTGTATCAAGCAGCGGCCAACCGCCGACGAGACTGCATGTCTCGTCGGCAAGAAGCAGTGGATTAACGTGTCAGATCTTGCCGCGCACCCGCACGGCTTCGTCTTCTGTCTGCTGCATCGCCTCTTCAGGCGTGATGGCACCAGCCAGCACACCCTGAAGACCATCAAGGAACTTGTCGGAGATCGCAGGGGCAGTTGCGTGATCGACGTGCATAAAAGTGTAAGATCCGGCGCCCGACATCGTCGTGCTCAACCTTTGCTCCATCTCCGACAACCCGGTGAGATCGGCCTGGGTGGACGAGGGGAACGGCTTGTCGATAACGAGCTTCTCGCTCATCGCCGGTTTGGAGATCATCCAGTCGAGGAATTCAGCGGCGGCATCCTTGTTGGGGCTTTTGGCATGGATCATGATCGTGTCTTCGGCATAGACCGACATGACTGATGGCTTGCCATCGATGGGAGGCATTGGGAAGAAATCCATCGGCACGACGCAGCACTTATCCTTGTCGCCACGGAAACGGCCGAGATTGAACGATCCCTGGTACCAGTGCAGCGCTTTTCCCTGTGACCACGGCACCATTGCCGGCCCGACGTCGATTGAATTGAAGGACGGTTCAAACATCCCGGACTTGGCAAGATCCTGCATGATCTTGGTCGTTTCCACCGCGCGCGGGTCGGTCCAGGCGATCTTGTTGTCGACCAGGTCCTGGTAGGATTGGACGCCGAATTTGTTGACCATTATGGCTGACCACATGAATTGCGACGGCCATTTTTTCTGGTTGGCCAGCATGAACGGCCAGTAGCCGGCGTCCTTGGCAACCTTCGCATTGGCCATCAGTTCGTCCCAGGTCTTCGGTACCTTCAAGCCAAGTTTCTCGTAAAGATCCTTGCGATACCAGACGACAGATGCTCCGATTTCAGTGGGGACGAAGAACTTCTTGCCATCGAATGTAGCAAGCGACACAGACGCCGAAACGAGGAACTTGTCCCATCCGTATTTTGCGTAATAGGGGGTCAAATCGGCGGCGAAGCCATTCTTGATAATCTCTGCTGCGCGCCCGCCCTCCCAGGAATAGAAAAGGTCGGGAGGATTGCTGGAAGCAAGCTCGATCGTCTGCTTGGTCTTGTAGGTCTCACCATCGACGCTTGCGCCGGTCACATGGATGCGTGTGCCGTTCTTCTTGTTCCATTCGTCAATGAGCCAATTGGCGTAGACCTCCGAAGAAGGCCAGGGCGCGCGATAAAGGTAACGGATTTCGATCGGATTTGCTGCCGCCGGCGCAATCGCGCCAGCAAAGATGGAACCCAGTGCCACCGCGCCCAATATGACGCTGCGGCGTGAAAACAAGCGAGTAAGCTGCATGCTCATTCCTCCCATAGGTCCGCCTTCCGCCACATCACATGGCGGTCACAAAGGTCGGACATTTTTCCCAATGACCGCGCCTCTGTGGTCACTCCTCCAGTAGCGCGGATCTCTCTCCCAAAACCGCCGGCGTTGAGGCCACAGCCTCTTGCGATCGAAATGTTGGCTGTTGCCTTCAAAGTCGATTAGCAGCGATAAACTGACGATATGGCCATCGAAGCGCTTGCGCAAGCGCTTTCGTGAAAAATTTTCGACGGCGGGGCGGCCCGGGCGCTGACCGCTGCGGTTTCGTCGACGCAGCTCCTCTCCCCGAGGCAGCGGTCAAATCAGCGTTTTTGCCAATTTCGTCGGCAGTCGCCTTCTCCCAACACATCACCCTCTCGAAAACTTCTGGAAAACATTCCCGGACGGCGTTAAAATTGCGCTATGGCCCACCCTCGGTTTGACAAAGACAGAGACCATGGGGGCAACGGGTGGTCGGTGTATGACATCTTCACCGGCATGACCGTTGTACTGGATGGTCAAGAACTCAGCGCCCTCGATCTCGAAGACGCAGACGAACTATGCGAGCTGTTGAACCTTGAGGACAGTCTGAGAAACGCAAAGATTACCCTTCAGTGATCCCTGGGTTAGGCAAAGCGCAATGGCGCGAACGCGGCCTGTATTGGAGGGCTGCCCGAAAGCTGCGGTTGAATGCTACGGCGTCACGGTTCGACTGTCGTCTGTGCGAATTCGAACCTTATTCGCGTCGACCGCACGGCTTTTCACGTGGTCTATGAACGCTCGCAGCTTCGGCAGTATTTGCCGGCGGCCGGGATAATAAAGGAACATACCCGGCGTCGTAGGCGCAAACGGCTCCAATAAGGCAACGAGTTTTCCTGCCTTCACCGCCGCCGCCGCGATTGGCTCGGGCACCTGGGCAAGACCAATACCTTCAAGCGCAGCGCCGAGCATGGTGGGAAAGTCGCTCGCGATCAGGGGCCCCGACACGGCAATCTCGATCGTACGGCCATTGTCGTTGAACGACCAGGGCGCCAGAGAGCCGTTGGATCGGCGCAATCTCAAGCACGCGTGTTGGCGCAAATCCTCCAGGCTCTCGGGCTGGCTGCTGCGGGCAAGGTAGGCGGGGCTACCGACGATGATGAAGCGAAACGGCGGCGTCAGCCGCACCGCGATCATGTCAGCAGCGATGAACTGGCCGAACCGGACGCCAGCATCAAACCCTCCGGTCGCCAGGTCGATCAGCTCCCCGGTCGCGGCGATCTCAACCTCGACCTCGGGATAGGCCTGACAGAAGGATGCAATCAGCGGCTCAAGCACGATCGGCACCACTGCGCGTGGCACGGAAAGGCGCAACAGTCCGCTCGGCCGCTGCCCGAGTTCATGGGCGACTTTGCTTGCGGCGACAAGCTCCTCGAAAGCGGGCTTTGCGCGCGAAAGGAACCGTTGCCCGGCTTCGGTCAGGCCGACACTGCGCGTTGTGCGCATGAAGAGCGCAGCGCCGACACGCGCCTCCAATGCGCGGACCGTCTGGCTGATCGCCGACGGGCTCACTCCGAGTTCGGCTGCCGCCTTGCGAAAACTGCTGTGCTGGGCGACGCTCAGGAACGCCTCCACACCGTCGAGCGCGCCTTTCCTGACTGTGAAGTTCTGCTTCATGACCTATCGACATTATCGCGAATAGTCGCCTGCGAAAAGCGGTCGTACATCTGGCTCGAACGAAATCTCATGGAAGGCCGGCTCGGCATCCTGACCGGTGTTCGAGGCCGCGCCAATTGACGTCTGATAGGAGATCAAATGTCGCCGGAACCCCTCTTCCTGATACATCTCGTTCTGGGCTATGTCGCGTGGCTGCTTTGCTTCGCAGCGTACGGCTGGCCCAGGCTCAAGTCGATGGACGCGATCGCAGCACACCGCGCCATTGCTACCCTGCACAGCTTCCGCTTCTTCGGGCTCGTTTTCATCCTTCCCGGTGTCGTCGGCCCCAATCTGCCGGCTGGCTTTGCGACCGCCGCCGCCTTTGGCGACCTTGCAACCGGGGTACTGGCCATGCTGGCACTGCTGGCGGCGGGCATACGTCCGCTCTTTTTGGTGTTGGTCGTCGCCTTCAATCTGGTGGGGACGACCGACCTCGTTCTCGATTATTACCACGCAGTCCAGCTCGGCCTTCCAGCACTGGCGGGGCAGTTGGGCGCCACCTACGCGATCCCGATCATCTACGTACCCTTGCTGATGATCACGCACTTCGCCGCGTTGTATCTGCTATTGCGTCCCCACCTCAAGGAAGGTCTGGCCTTCGCCGGCAATGCGGCCGCGCCATAGCGAAGCAAGTCTAAAAAATCGAAAGAGCCGCGCCCTTTGGAAGCGCGGCTTCTGATTTTGCAATAGATGCGATGTCGAGATGGACGGCGCATCCTCTGCCGCTTTATTTGAAGAGCGACAGGATGCTCTGCGACGAGGAATTGGCGATCGAGAGCGACTGTACTGCCAGCTGCTGCTGTGTCTGCAGGGCAGAAAGCTTGCTCGATTCCTGTTCCATGTTGGCGTCCACCAGCTTGCCGACGCCGGAGCTGATGGCGTCGCTGAGCGACGAGACGAAGGTCGTCTGCAGGTCGATACGCGCGGTCAACGAGCCGAGCTGCGAGCCGGCCGCGGTCATTGCTTTCAATGCGCCTTCAACCATGGTCAGCGCCGTGTCGATG
>NZ_JBFRFF010000039.1:0-60720 GCF_052114685.1 Rhizobium sp. 2YAF20
CTGTCGCCGTTTCTGGCCAATGTCCTGCTTGATGAGGTGGACAAGGAACTTGAACGCCGCGGGCATTGCTTCGCACGCTACGCCGACGACCTGAACGTTTACGTTCGCAGTCGCCGGGCTGGTGAGCGGGTGATGCGTTTGCTCAGGCGGCTTTATGGCCGATTGCATCTGACGGTCAATGAGACCAAAAGTGCCGTCGCCAGCGTCTTTGGTCGCAAATTCCTGGGCTACACACTTTGGGTGGCTCCGGGCGGTGTGATCAAACGCAAAGTCGCCGACAAGCCGCTGGCGACGTTCAAGGCTCGCATCCGCCAAATGACCCGACGAAACGTCGGGCGCAGCATGGCCGATGTGGTGGGGCAGTTGCGGCCCTACGTTCTGGGATGGAAAGCTTACTTCCGATTGGCGCAAACACCAGGCATCTGGCTGCGGCTGGATGAATGGCTGCGCCATCGGTTGCGGGCCATACAGCTCAAACAGTGGAAGCGCGGGCCAACCATGTACCGGGAACTGAACGCATTGGGCGCAAAGCCCGATATTGCGCGAAAGGTGGCGGCCAACAGCCGTCGCTGGTGGCGCAATAGCGGCATGCTCCTCAATGCGGTGCTGACCTTGTCATGGTTCGACCAGCGGGGCCTACCCCGGCTCTCATGACCTCAACTTCTCGAACCGCCGGGTGCGGACCCGCTTGCCAGGTGGTGTGGCAGGGGTGCGACTGATAAAGTCGCCCCCTATGCCGATTCCGCGCTCGCCCTGTAAGATTGCCGACGAAGCCAACCGCATGAGGCGATATCTCGCAGCTCGCCGGATTCACTTCTTCGGCTGGATGCAGTATGGAGGGCCGACGAAACCCGGGAGAGCAGATGAGCCAGGACAGCGCGCAATTTCCGCCGGTCGATCCGGTCAAGGTCGGGCTGAAAGGCTGCTGCCCGCGCTGCGGCGAGGGCAAGCTGTTCGAGGGCCTGTTGGCGCTGAAGCCCCGTTGCGCCGCCTGCGGCCTCGATTATGCCTTCGCCGATTCCGGTGACGGCCCGGCGGTCTTCGTCATTCTCATTGTCGGTTTCGTCATCATCGGCCTTGTGCTCTGGCTGCAGGTCAATTACGGCCCGCCGATCTGGGTGCATGTGCTGCTGTTCGGGCCATTGACCATCATCCTTTCGCTTCTGTCGCTGCGATGGTGCAAGGGGATCTTCGTCGCCATGCAATATCGCCATAATGCGAGCGAGGGGCAGATCAATCATGACTGACGCCATCGTCCCCACGCGCCGTGCTCGCCCGATCTGGCAGGTTGCCAAGGCTGTCTTCCTGCTCGCGGTGCTCGGCATTCTCCTGTCGCTCGGCACCTGGCAGGTCCAGCGGTTGCACTGGAAGGAAGGGCTGCTGGCCGATATCGCCGCGCGCCGCACGGCTCCCGCCGTGCCACTCGTCGACATAGAGGCGATGGCCAACAGCGGCGGTGACATCGAATACCGCAACGTGACGGCATCGGGCCAGTATCTGAACAACAAGGAACGGCATTTCTTCGCGACCTATGACGGCGCGCCAGGCTTCTATGTCTATACGCCGCTGCAGCTGTCCGATGGGCGCTATCTCTTCGTCAATCGCGGTTTCACGCCCTATGAGGTCAAGGAACCGGAAATGCGGATGCAGGGCCAGTTGACCGGCCAGCAGACTGTGACCGGCCTTGCGCGCGCCAAGCTCGCCGGCAAGCCATCGTCTCTCGTTCCCGACAACGACCTTGCCAAGAACATCTTCTATTGGAAGGACCTCGACGTCATGGCGTCGAGCGACGGCCTTATGAAAGACAAGGTACTGCCCTTCTTCGTCGACGCCGACGCGACGCCAAACCCGAAGGGCCTGCCGATCGGTGCTGTCACCATCATCGACCTGCCGAACGATCACCTGCAATATGCCTTCACCTGGTACGGCCTTGCCGCGACGCTGGTGGCGATCGTCGCGATTTCCTGGTTCCGCAAGCGTCTTCCGGACGCGACGCCTCAGTGACAGGTTTCACGGCTGTTCCCGCGTGCCAGCCGAGGATGTCCGCTGGTCGTCGTCGTCGAGGTCCGTTGCGACGAGGTAAGTATCGCTGTGTTGCCGGGCGGCCTCCCGCATCGCCCGCGGATTGGCCAGATCGTCACCTTCGAACGTGTCGCTATCGGTCCCGGCGGCGTTCTCATCCTTTGGCCCCAATTCCTCTTCTGCCTGGCGCCAATGATCGAGATCGGCACCTTCAGGACGTCCTTCGCGCTCCCATATAGCGTGGGCGACGCGCTTCAGTTGTTCTTCTCTGTCGGTATGCATGATGTTCTCCTCCTTGATGTCAGGTGCACATGAACCGACAGGACGCCTCGGTGTTCCAGATTTGGCTGCCGTTACGCAAATGTGATCGCCTGCTTTTGATCATTCTATGCAGGAGAGCTGTCGGAGGGATGACAATGGTATTGCGGACCCGACCGTCGCCTTGAATTTTGCTGGCTTTGCCGCACCCGACATCCTATATGGCTCTTGAACCACCGCCCTTCGGCTCGACGTGCAGGATGACGATGAACATTGCGGTTTCCAAGCCTCCCTTGACCATCCGGCTCTGCGGTCCGCGCGGCTTTTGCGCCGGCGTCGACCGGGCGATCCAGATCGTCGTTCTGGCGCTGAAAGCCTATGGCGCCCCGGTCTATGTCCGCCACGAGATCGTCCACAATCGCTACGTGGTCGAAGGCCTCGAGGCCAAGGGCGCGATCTTTGTCGAGGAGCTCGGCGAGATCCCGCCAGAACACCGCAAGCAGCCCGTCGTGTTCTCGGCCCATGGCGTGCCGAAATCGGTGCCCGAGGATGCCGACAGCCGCAATCTGTTCTATCTCGACGCGACCTGCCCTCTGGTCTCAAAGGTCCACAAGCAGGCGATGCGCCACAATCGCCTCGGCCGCCATGTCGTCCTCATCGGCCATGCCGGACATCCGGAAGTGATCGGCACGATGGGCCAACTGCCGGAAGGCTCGGTATCGCTGGTCGAGACCATCGAGGACGTCGATGCCTATGAGCCGGCCGACCCCGATAATCTCGGCTATGTTACGCAGACGACGCTGTCGGTCGACGACACGGCTGGCGTCATCGAGCGGCTGCAGCAGCGCTTCCCCAATCTGACGGCGCCATCTGCCGATTCGATCTGTTACGCGACGACCAACCGCCAGGAAGTGGTGAAGGAAGCGGCTCCCGGCTGCGATCTTTTCATCGTCGTCGGCGCGCCGAATTCGTCAAATTCGAAGCGCCTCGTCGAAGTGGCGCTCCGGGCCGGTGCAAAAAAATCTATTCTCGTCCAGCGCGCGTCGGAAATCGACTGGGTTGGCATCGGCGATATCGCTACGGTCGGCCTGTCGGCAGGGGCGTCGGCGCCGGAGGTAATCGTCAACGAGATCATCGAGGCGTTCCGCGCCCGTTACGATGCCGAGGTGGAGCTTGCCGAGACTGTCAAGGAAACCGAGAATTTCCTTGTCAATCGCGAGCTGCGCGCGATCGAACTGACGGCGGCCGACATGGCCTTCGTCAACGGCGAATAAAACATATCCAGATTTGCGTTCCCCGATGCGGGTCATTCCAGATTTGTGACATCCCAGATTTACGCCAACGCAGGAACAGCTCGTGGCAGTTTATACCGATATTACCGAAGACGATCTCAAGCGTTTCCTGGCCGAATATGATGCCGGCGAACTCACCTCTTACAAGGGCATTGCCGAGGGCGTGGAGAACTCCAATTTCCTGCTGCACACCACGCGCGAGCCGCTGATCCTGACCCTCTATGAAAAGCGTGTCGAAAAGAACGACCTGCCTTTCTTCCTCGGCCTGATGCAACATCTGGCAAGCCGTGGGCTGTCATGTCCGCTGCCGCTGCCCCGTCGCGATGGCGCGCTGCTCGGCGAGCTCTCCGGCCGCCCGGCCGCTGTCATTTCCTTCCTCGAAGGCATGTGGCTCCGAAAGCCCGAGGCCCGGCACTGCCGCGAGGTCGGCAAGGCGCTGGCGCAGATGCACGTGGCGGGCGAGGGGTTCTCGATCGCCCGGCCGAACGCCCTGTCGCTTGAAGGCTGGCAGGTGCTCTGGGACAGGTCGCAGGCCCGCGCCGACGAGGTCGAACATGGCCTGCAGGACGAGATCCGCGGCGAGCTCGAATACCTGGCCGAGCATTGGCCGCGGGATCTGCCTGCCGGCGTCATCCATGCTGATCTCTTTCCCGACAATGTGTTTTTCCTTGGCGACCAGCTATCGGGTTTGATCGACTTCTATTTCGCCTGCAACGATCAGCTCGCCTATGACGTCTCGATCTGCCTCAATGCCTGGTGCTTCGAAAAGGACGGCGCCTACAACATCACCAAGGGCACCGCGATGCTGGACGGCTACCAGAGCGTGCGGCCGCTGAGCGACGCAGAGCTTGCGGCATTGCCGATCCTGTCGCGCGGGTCGGCGCTGCGCTTCTTCCTGACACGGCTCTACGACTGGTTGACGACGCCGGCGGGCGCGATGGTGACGAAGAAGGACCCGCTCGAATATCTGCGCAAGCTGCGCTTCCACCGCCAGATCGCGACATCGGCCGAATATGGACTAACTCCACGATGAAACATGTCGATGTCTTCACGGACGGCGCCTGCTCGGGCAACCCGGGTCCCGGCGGCTGGGGCGCGGTCCTTCGCTATGGTGATATCGAAAAGGACCTGAGCGGCGGCGAGGCTGAGACGACCAACAACCGCATGGAATTGATGGCGGCAATCTCGGCACTTTCGGCATTGAAGACGCCCTGCGAGGTCGATCTCTATACCGATTCCAAATATGTCATGGACGGCATTTCGAAGTGGATCCATGGCTGGAAGAAAAACGGCTGGAAGACCGCCGACAAGAAGCCGGTGAAGAACGCCGAACTTTGGCAAGCGCTCGACGAGGCACAGCAACGCCACAAGCTGACGCTTCACTGGGTAAAGGGCCATGACGGCCATATCGAGAACGAACGCGCCGACGAACTCGCCCGCAAGGGCATGGAGCCGTTCAAGAAGCGGTAGAAAAAAGACGCCTTCCCACAAGGGAGGGGGAGGGGGTTAGGACGCTGCTCCTTGCCGTTCTAGCAAAGTCGCTTGTCCTGCTCGGAGCGGCCCACAGGTTTACCCCCCCTTTGTGGGGAGGGTCTTTCTTTTTGCGGAAGGGTCTTCCTTGTCACGGCTTTCCCTCTATTCTGCGCCTCGACCAAAGGGAGGTTTCGAATGATACAGCATTGCGTGTTCATGCGCCTGAAGGCAGCCGTCACACCGGCGGAGAAGCAGTCGCTTTTTGAAGCCGTCGCCGCCCTGAAGCAGGTTATTCCAGGGATACTCGACGTGAAATACGGCCCCAACGTTTCGCCCGAAGGCCTGCATGGCGGCTTTGTCGATGGGTTCATCGTCACGTTCGACAGCCTCGAGGCGCGCGACGGCTATCTGGTCCACCCCCAGCATGTGGCGGTCGGTGAGCGCATAGTCTCCTCGTCCGACGGCGGGCTTGCCGGACTGCTGGTGTTCGATCTGAATGCCTGAGAGCAGAACGACCCAATGAACGAAGCCGCGGTTTGAGCCGCGGCTTCCCTTATTTTTGATCAGCTCGATTTTTCCATCGCCGCGGCCAATTGGTCGACGTTGTAGCGGAACATCTTCTCGTAGGTCGGAGCCGGTCCGTTGGCCTTCGACAGCGACTCGACATAGAGCTCGCCGCCGGGCACTGCTCCGGTTGCCTTGGCAATCTGCTCGACGAGGCGCGGATCGTTAGAGTTCTCAATGAAATATGCCTTCACATGCTCGGTCTTGATCTGCTCGATCAGCTTGGCGACGGTGGCGGCCGATGCCTCGCTTTCGGTGGAAAAGCCGGTTGGAGACAGGAAGCTGACTTTGTATTCCCGGCCGAAATAGCCGAAGGCATCGTGGCTCGTCAGGATCTTGCGGCGATCGCCGCTCACCTTGTCGAATTTCGAATGGGCATAGGCGTCGAGGTCGGCCAGCGTCCTGGTGTAGGCCTTGGCATTGGCCTTGAAGTCGGCAGCGTCCGCAGGATCGGCGGCTGAAAGCGCCTTCTCGATGTTGGCGACCCAGACCTTGACGTTGACCGGGCTGTTCCAGACATGCGGATCGGTGATCGTCTTGCCGTCGTCGACCATGGTGCGGGCATTGACGCCCTCGGAAGCTACGACCGGCGTGCCCTTGTAGCCTGACGCGCTGATCAGTCGGTCCATCCAGCCTTCCAGTCCTTCGCCGCTGACAAAGGTAAGCCTCGCTGCGTTGAGCTTCATGGCGTCAGCCGGCGAGGGCTCGAACTCATGGGGGTCTCCGTTCGGCCCCACAAGGTTCGATACCTTCACATGGTTGCCGCCGACATGGGCGACGACGTCCGCAAGTACCGTGAACGAGGCAACGACATTCAACGTTTCGGCGGAAGCGGGAGCGGCAAGGCCGAGCGCAAACAACGTCGGCAGTGCGGCGGAGAAATGCAGTCTGCGGCAATTCATGGATATATCTCCTTTGAAGAATCTGATGAAAGCTAGCCTTTGAGATGCGGGCTTGGGTAGAACCGCCTGATGACGCCAGATGGTGCGAAGAGGATTGAGACGACGTAGATTGTGCTCGCCGTGATGATGATGGTCGGGCCGGAGGCAAACTCGAGATGGTAGGAGGCGATAAGGCCGATATAGCCGGAGGCCGTCGCGGTTAAGGCGGCGATCGCCATCATCGACGGCAGGCTGCGCGACCAAAGCTGGGCGATTGCCGCCGGCAACATCATCAACCCGACCGCCATCAGTGTTCCCAGCGCCTGAAAGCTGGCGACAAGATTGAGCACGACCAGAAGAAGAAAGACGAAGTGGTAGACAGGCCCGCGCCCGCCGATCGCCCTCAAGAAGCCGGGGTCGAAGCATTCGGCGACCAGCGGACGGTAGATCAGCGCCAGGGCGATCACTGTCATCGTGGTGATCGCGCCTATCAGGTATAGCGCCGAGGCATCGATCGCAAGGATCGTCCCGAACAGCACATGCAGAAGGTCGATGTTCGATCCGCGCAGCGACACGATCAGGACGCCAAGCGCCAGCGAGGTCAGGTAGAAGCTCGCAAAGCTCGCATCTTCCTGCAGCACCGTCGCGCGGCTGACGAAGCCCGAAAGCAAAGCCACCGACAGGCCGGCGACAAGCCCGCCGAGCCCCATCGCGGTCAACGACAACGAACCTGCGATAAGATAACCCACAGCAGCGCCGGGAAGCACCGCATGGCTCATCGCGTCGCCGACAAGACTCATCCGCCTCAGCATCAGGAATACGCCGATCGGCCCCGAACCGAGCCCCAGGCAGACGCAGGCAATCAGTGCCCGTCGCATGAAGCCATAGTCTGCAAAGGGTGCGAGCAGGATGTCGTAGGCCGTCATTCGGCTGCCTCCGACTTATCTTGATGGGTATGGGGAACGCAGGCATTGGCTTCCTCGTCCCAGCTTTCCGCCATCGCCCTTGCGCGAACGAGGTTCTGCCCCGACATAACGTCCTCTGTCGGTCCCCAGGCGATGAGCTCGCGCGCGATCAGCAGGGTCTGCGGAAAATGGCTGCGAACCTGCTCGAAATCGTGCAGCACTGCGATGACGGTGCGGCCGTCGCGGTGCCAGCCGAGGACAATGTCGAGAAGATCGCGGGTCGTGCGCTGGTCGATTGCGGTAAAGGGCTCGTCGAGCAGAATGACGCGGGCGTCCTGTAGCAGTAGCCGGGCAAAGAGTACGCGCTGAAACTGCCCGGCCGACAACGAGCCGATATGGCGGCGCTCGAAACCGGCAAGCCCGACGGCGGCCAGCGCTTGCCGGGCCTGCCTGATATCATCGCTGGAAAATGCGCCGAAGGCGCCGGATTTCTTCCAGGCTCCCATCATGACGGTGTCGGCGACCGAAATCGGAAAACGGCGGTTGATCTCGGCTGACTGCGGCAGATAGCCAAAATCCGCCCGCTGGTACGGGCCGCGGTCGATCGAGCCGGTTGCCGTCTTAAGTTCGCCGATGATCGCCTTCAGCAGGGTCGACTTTCCTGCCCCGTTCGGGCCCGCCACCGCTGTCAGGCTGCCGGCGCCAAAGACGCCCGAGAGATGATGGACCGCAGGGTGGCGCTCATAGGTGATGGTGACATTGTCGAGTTTGATCAGCGGCGCATTCATGGAAGAACCACCGCCCAGCCGATCGCCAGCCATAGTAGCGCGATCCCCAGGACGACGAAGACGATCCGCATCAGCGCAGAGCGCCCGATCAGGGACGAGGATAAGGGATCGCGTTGAAATGGCATGCCGCCGCCCATCATTAATGTAATAACATAACATCTGATAACGGGATGATTGCGGCGGAAAAGAGGCGAGGTCCGTCTATCGGGCTTTTGAACTGTTCAGGGTTGCGGCGGCGCGGATCAGCGCCTTGAAGGCATCCTCATCAATTTCCTCGCCCTCGTGTACATCGATGGCGCGCCTGGTGTTGCCCTCGAGGCTGGAGTTGAACAGTTTAGAAGGGTCGTCCAGCGAAGCGCCCTTGGCGAAAGTCAGCTTCACGGCGCTCTTGTAGGTCTCGCCAGTGCAGATGATTCCGCCGACGGACCAGACCGGAACGCCTCGCCATTTCCACTCCTCGACCACATCGGGCTCGGCCTGCTTGATGAGCGCGCGGACATGGGCGAGCGTCTTGCCCCTCCAGTCGCCCAGCTCCCTGATCCTCGCGTCGATCAATTCAGAAGGGGATTCATCCGTGGTCGCTGCGCTCTTTTTCATAGTGTTCGCACCTCGTTTGGCCGATTTTCTGTCCTGGCAAGGTACCAATCAGCAATCGTAAGTGCCAGCCAGCGGACATCGACGACGACTCTGAACGATAGAGCAAAAAAAGGGCGCCCACGGGGCGCCCTCATGGTCGATCGGGCCTAAAGCTGCTCGATCATCGCCGCCGCGCCAGAAACCGTCGCCTGGCCGGGGCTTTCCTCGATGTTCAGCGATTTGACGACGCCGTCTTCGACCAGCATCGAATAGCGCTTGGAACGAACGCCGAGACCGCCGCCGGAAAGGTCGATATCAAGGCCCAGCGCCTTGGTAAAGGAGCCGTCGAAATCGGCGAGAAAATGGATCTTGCCCAGCCCGCCGGCAGATTGCGCCCAGGCGCCCATGACGTGCCAGTCATTAACGGCGATAACGGCAATGTCGTCGACGCCCTTTGCAAGGATCGCATCGCGGTTTTCGAGATAGCCCGGCAGGTGGTTCAGCGAGCAGGTCGGCGTGAAGGCGCCGGGAACGGCAAAGAACACGACGCGCTTGCCCTTGAAGAGCTGTTCCGTCGTGATCTCCACCGGACCGTCAGAGGTCTTTTCCTTGAATGTGGCAGCAGGCAATGCGTCGCCGATAGCGATGGTCATAGGCGTCTCCTCGTGGATTGACAGGATGCGGCAAGCTCCTTGCCGGTTGGATCGGAATATAAAAGCGGATCAGTCGAAAGCAAGCGTGGTCTCCATGGCGCGGTTGCCCGAAACGACCAGAATGCCCCAGCTCTTGCCATGGATATCGTAGCTATTTGGCAGCTTGCTGAGGGCTATGTCGACATCAAAATTTGTGCCTTTGCGCTCGCCGTTCGCTTGTCTGAAGAAGGCATATCCGCTCGGCCCGGTGACATAGATTCGTGGGGCAGGGCCATCGGTGTCCGGCAGCGCCAGCTTCAACGCCAGCGTTTTGCCATCAGTCGAAAGCGTGTGGCCGAGGACGGAGAAATCGGGCGAGGGGGCCTCCGGAAGCGATGCTGTTGCGGCATTGAGGACGGAAAATTCTTCGGCGCTCGCCTTGCCTGCTCCCGGCAAAGGCAGCGAGAAACTGGCCTGGAAGGGGATGCAGATATCCCGGCATATGCCGATAAAGGCGGTCAGGTCGAGCTTGGCGGATTTGGCCGGGCCGGTGACCTTGAGATCAAGTGGCAGGGTCACCGGGCCGTCATAGCCGATCTCCTCGATCGAGCCGATCATCAGCGGTTTCGGTACCGGATAGGCGATCGCCTTCAGCGTCACGTCGTCGCCGGTGACCGTCAGTTGCGGCGGGATACCGCTCTCTCCCGGTTCGCGCCAGTAGGTTATCCAGCCGGGTTTGGGCTCGATCTGCAGCCCTGCCCGAACGGTGCCGTCCGCGTCCGGGGAAAGTGCCACGACACGCATCCTGCCGCCTTCGCTTGACGCCCAATCGCTGGTTGCGGCAAAAGCCGGAAATGACGCAAATCCGACCGCTGCAAGCATGGCGATCAGTTTCAGCGCTATTTGAATTCTCTTGGAATTTATCAACATGGATCAATGGTTTACCGGATGGTGGCCAACTGTACCAGAACGGCCATCAAATAAATCGATCATTTTCAGTTGATTGATTTATGACATTGGCCCATCTTTCTTGATGTCGAGGCGCGGTTGCACGCTGAAGTCAGGAGGAATCATGTCCTTATCGACTCTGAAAAATAGGCGCGAGCGCGGTTTCCTCGATGGCCAGTTCCTGATCGCTATGCCCGGGATGGCCGATACCAATTTTGCGCGCACGGTCATCTACATCTGCGCCCATTCGGACGCCGGCGCCATGGGCTTCGTCATCAATCGGCCGCAGACCCTGACCTTTACCGATGTGCTCCTGCATCTCGAGATGATCAAGAGCGATGACGCAATCATGCTGCCGCGCGCAGCGCGCGAATTTCCGATCCAGACTGGCGGCCCTGTCGAAAGCGGCCGCGGCTTCGTCCTGCATTCGGACGATTATCTGAGCGACAGCAGCATCCCGGTCAGCGACGACATCAGCATGACGGCGACGCTCGATATCGTCCGCGCCATATCCAAGGGCGGCGGTCCCAAGCGGGCGACGATGCTGCTCGGTTATGCCGGTTGGGGTGCAGGCCAGCTCGAGGCGGAAATCGGCAACAATGGCTGGCTCAATTGTGCGCCGAACGAGGAATTGATCTTCGATCGCAGCCTCGACGACAAGTATGAACGCGCGCTTGCCCTGCTCGGCGTCACCCCGGCGATGCTCTCCAGCGAAGCCGGCCACGCCTGAAGCGCGCCATTGTGGCGGTCAAATCGGTCGGAACGAAATTGTTTGAACCACGTTCCCTTCTCACAACGGCGGACACGGCGTTCGTCGCTGAACAAGGAGATGACCGATTATGGGCAGCACCAGTGATAAGATTTCCGGTAAGGCGAACGAAGTTGCCGGCAAGGCGAAGCAGGCCGTCGGCAAGGCCGCCGGCGATGGCGAAATGCGCGCCAAGGGCATGGTCCAGGAAGCCAAGGGCAGGGCCCAGGTCGCTTCCGGCAAGGTGAAGGAAAAGATCAAGGGCGCCGTCGACCGGACGTGATATGCCAGATATTCCAAGGAAAAAGCCTGCCGTGCCATCCGCGGCAGGCTTTTTCTTGGGGGATGGGCCAATCGAAAAGGGACTGAGATATGCGGCTATTCGACTGCGACCATTGCGGCCAATCGGTGCATTTCGACAATCGCCAATGTGTGCGCTGTGGCTATCGTCTCGGCTTCGTCCCGGACCGGCTGGCTATGTTTTCGCTCGAGCCGGCGATGGAGCCGAACTGGCACCTCGTCGTCGAGCCAGCCCGCTCCGTTCGCTTTTGCGCCAACGCCGCGCTCGACATCTGCAACTGGATGGTCGACGCCGATGATGTCCAAGAGCTCTGCATCGCCTGCCGTCATAACAGGCTGGTCCCCAATGTCGATACGCCTGACGGGGTTAACCGCTGGCGCCGCATCGACCAGGCGCAACGCCATCTGTTCTACTCGCTGCTGAGGCTGCGGTTGCCGCATCCGGACCGCAAGCAAGATCCCGTGGGCGGCCTCGTCTTCGATTTCCTCGAGGACAAGGTCAACAGCATGGGCATGGTCGAGCCGGCAATGACAGGCCACGAGGAGGGCCTGATCGCCATCCGCGCGGCGGAGGCCGACGACGTGACCCGAGAGATGGCGCGCATGTCGATGCACGAGCCCTACCGCACGCTGCTCGGGCATTTCCGCCATGAAACCGGGCATTTCGTCTGGAACAAGCTCGTGAGAAACCGCGACGATTTCGATGGCTTTCGTGCCATCTTCGGCGACGAGCGCGAAGACTATGACACGGCCCTCCAGCGGCACTACGAAAGCGGTCCTAGGCAAAATTGGCAGACAAGCTTCATCAGCGCCTATGCAAGTTCGCATCCCTGGGAGGACTTTGCAGAGTGCTTCGCGCATTACCTCCACATCGTCGACACGCTGGAGACGGCACGCTCCTTCGGCCTCGCTGTCGACCCGCGCGGCCATGAGGAAATGGCAAGCGAGGTCGATTTCGATCCCTACCGGGCAAACAACGCCGAGCAGCTCGTCAGTGCCTGGGTCCCCCTGAGCGTCGCTGTCAACAGCATTCAGCGAAGCATGGGCCAGCCGGATTTCTATCCATTCGTCTTGTCTCCGCCGGTGGTCGAAAAGCTGGAATACCTTCACCGATTGATCCAGGCGGCGGGACGCGAGAGCGAGGCGAGGGCGGCTTGAGGGCACTTCAACCCTCCCTCTTGGGAGCAGGCAATTGGATATGGGAGCGGATTAGCGGCTGCTTGCTACAGCCCTCATGGTGAGGAAGCCCGAACGGCTTTCTCGAACCACAAGGGGTTGCCCCGCGGCCGCTTGCGTGCACAAAACCGCGCACATCGGCGCCCTCGCCCTTCGAGGTAATTCTTCGAATTTTACCTCAGGATGAGGGCTCAAAGCCCCGGCCCCGGTTCCGGTCGCTCTTTATATGGGACCACCCTCCTCTTGGTGGCAAGGGTCGGCACGAAGTGCCGGGGTGGGTGTGATCTCTTGCGACATCCAATGGTTCCCCCCACCCGTGTGTTCGGCGCGACCGCCAAGCGGGAGGTGAAGGGTAACTTTAAGCCCGCTTCGTCAGCGGAAACCGCTCTTTCAGCAGTCTCAACACCGAATCCGAGCCCATCGGTGGGCCGAAGATGAAGCTTTGGCCGTAGGTGCAGCCCATCTTTGCAAGCTCAAGTGCGTCGTCTTCGGACTCGATGCCTTCGGCCACAACCTGCATGCCGAGTTCGCGCGCCATCGAGATCACCGAGCGCAGCAGGACGGCCTTCTTGTCGCTCTCGTCGCGCACCATGCTCTTGTCGAGTTTGACAGTGTCGAAGGGGAACCGTGTCAGATAGGAGAGCGAGGAATAGCCGGTGCCGAAGTCGTCGAGCGACAGGCCGAGGCCCGCTTCCTTGAGCTTGTCGAGCACGAGGCGCGCCTGTTCCGGGTTCTCCATCACCATGGATTCCGTCAGTTCCAACTTTATGCGGCTTGGGTCGCAATGAGTCTTGGCCAGAAGCGCGCGGACGTCGTCGTAAAGCTCCTTGTTGAGGAGCTGCGCGCTCGAAAGATTGATCGACACGAACATCGGCAGGTCGCCGGTCTGCCGCCGCCACGCCATCAGGTCGTTTGTCGCCTGCTCCATCGCGAACATGCCAAGCGGCACGATGATATCGGAGGCCTCGGCGATCGGGATGAATTCCGATGGCGGTATGCTGCCGCGCTTCGGATGCTCCCAGCGCATCAACGCCTCGAAGCCTGCGACTTCAGCATCCTCCAGCCGAACGATCGGCTGGTAGACCATGGAAAGCTCCTTGCGCTCGATGGCCCGGCGCAAGTCCGTTTCGAGCTGCAGGCGGTCGGTGCCGAAGCTGCGGAAGGCCGGCCGGAACGGCTCGACGCGATTGCCGCCGGCGCGCTTGGCGCGGTACATGGCAAGTTCGGCGTCGCTCAAGAGGCCGGTTGCGTTCTCCTGCTGGTCGACCCAGGATGTCAGCCCGATCGAGGCCGTCAGAATGATCTCGCGGTTGGCGAAATTGAGCGGCACCATGATCGCCTTGCTCACGGCATCGGCGAAATCAGCGACCTTGGCCGGGTCGCGCTCCGAAACAAGGATCAGGCCGAACTGGTCACCGGAAAGACGCGCCAGCGTGTCCTGCGGCTTGAGCAGCCGGCGCAGCCGCCGCGTCAGCGCAATCAGGATATTGTCGCCTGCAGCGAAGCCGAGTGCGTCGTTGACGAGCTTATAGCGGTCGATATCGATGACCATGACGGTCGGGCGGACCAGGTCGCCGCTGGGCGCAAGCGTCAGTACCGCCTGCAGGCGGTCGATAAAGATCTGCCGGTTTGGAAGCCCGGTCAGATTGTCGTGCAGCGCCTCGTGCAGCAGCCGTTCGATCGAGTTCTTCTGCTCGGTCACATCGACGACCGTGCCGACGCAGCGGATGATCTCGCCATTGGACCCGAGCACCGGACGCGCACGGATTGCCAGCCAGTGAAAATGACCGTCCTCGGCGCGGATGCGGAATTCGTGGTTCAACCGCCCGCGGCGATGTTCGAGCAGAACGTCGAGTGTCGCGCGAAAGCGGTCGCGATCGTCGGGGTGCAGCCGCGGCAGCCAGTTTCGCGCCGGCCCATGCATACTTCCGGGCGAAAGGCCGAGCTTGTAGGAAATGTCGGGAATGGTGACGACGCGGTCTCGCGCCACATCCCAGTCCCAGACGGTATCGCCGGACCCGGTCAGCGCCAGCGACTGCCGTTCGAGATCGGAGAACAGGCCCTGCTGGAATGCGCCGCCGGCAAAGGCATGCTGCATAACGGTAAAGCCGATCAGCAGCACGATCAGGACGAGGCCGCCGCCGAGCGCCGGCTGGATGATGTCGTTGTCGAGCTTGCCGGTGATCGTCATCCACGCCCCGAACAGCCAGACCATGATCAGCACCCAGGCGGGCACCAGCAGAATGGCGCGGTCGTAGCGGTTGAATCCGAGATAGACGATGAGCAGGATGCCGGATGTTGCCGTCAGCGCCAGCGATACGCGCGCGATGCCAGCGGCGATCGACGGATCGTAGATCGCCACGCCGAAAAGCAGCGCGAGGCCAAGCACCCAGGCAAGCGTCACGTAGCCCAGATGCGCATGCCATCGGTTGAGGTTGAGATAGGTGAACAGGAAGATGACGAGGCTGGAGGCAAGCGCCACCTCCGCGCAGGCCCGCCATATTCGCTGATCTCCCGACGTGATGCTGATGAGCTTGCCGAGAAAGCCGAAGTCGACGCAGATATACCCGAGCACCGCCCAGGCAAGCGCTGCCGTCGCCGGCAGCATGGAGGTGCCCTTGACGACGAAAAGGATGGTCAGGAACACCGCAAGCAGGCCGGCAATACCGAGCACGATGCCGCGATAGAGCGTGAAGGCGTTGACCGTATCCTTGTAGGCGTTCGGTTCCCACAGATAGATCTGCGGCAGGTTGGGTGAGGAGAGTTCGGCGACGAAGGTGATGACCGAGCCCGGATTGAGGGTGATGCGGAAGACATCGGCCTCGTCGCTCGGCTGCCGGTCAAGCGCGAAGCCCTCGCTCGGAGTGATGGCGATGATGCGCTGCGAGCCGAGGTCCGGCCAGAACAGCTTCGAATTCACCAGGCGAAAATGCGGTGCGACGATGACGCGCTCCAGCTGTTCTTCCGAGACGTTGGCAAGCGCAAAGACCGCCCAGTCGCCCTGGTGGCCCGGCGAACTCGAGCGCACCTCGATCCGCCGGCGGATGCCGTCGGCGCCGGCAGCGGTAGAGACCTGAAAGGCCTGCCCCTGGTTGGCGTAGATCTCGGTCGTTGCCGTCAGGTCGAGCGCGGTATCGTCGCGGGAAATCTTCACAGGCTCTGCGGCGCGGGCAGCGCCGGTGCAGGCAAGACCAATCATTGCCATCATGGCAACAAGGATCGAAAGAACGATCCGTCCAGACGGCAGCATTGTCGATAGGCGGTCGGTGGTCATAGGTTCTCGGTTTTCCTGATCGGACCCGTGTCCGTTGCCAATCGGGAAAACATCACGTGATCGCGCCATTGACCGTTTATTTTCAAATATCCGCGCAAGTAACCTTCCCGTTGAAAACCGGCCTTCTCCAGAAGCCTCATACTACGTTCATTGTCTGGAATACAGGCTGCCTCGATACGGTGCAACTCAAGTCCTGAAAAGATGTACGGTATAACCATCTCAAGTGCGGCGAACATATGGCCTTTGCCCGAGTGGCGCTCGCCCATCCAGTACCCAATCATACAGCTTTGCGCAGCACCGCGCCTGATATAGCCGATGGTAACACCGCCGAGCAGCGTGCCGTCCTTGTGGAATATGAACAGCGGAATAGCCTGGCCGGAATTGTATTCCTGCTTGCCGCGAATGACGCGGGCGCGATAGCTGCCTTCCGTCAATTCGTCGTGGCGCCATGTCGGCTCCCATGGCTCGAGGAACCGGCGGCTTTCAGCCCGCAGCTTGTGCCACTGGTTGAAGTCGGAATAACGGGGCAGGCGGAGGATATGGTTGGGGCCATCAAGTTCCAAGGTGTCCGGCTGCCGCGACAGAAACCGAAAAACCGACTTTGGCATCCGTCCATTTCTCCCGGAAAGGTTGAACTCGTGGTTATCAGACCCCGCTGGCCGCTGGCGGTGGATCAGCCGCGCGCTTTTTTAATGGCGGTTTCTGGCAGTGAAAGAGAGGTGACGATGTCTTCCATCGGCGCGAGCTGCTCCAGCGGACCGATTGCCGAAAGCGTCGGCACCGTGTCGAAGAACAGCCGGCCGGCAAGGTCGGTCAGGCGCTCGATCGTAATACCCTCGAGACGCTCCATCATCTCGGGATTGGGGATCGGGCGACCGTAAAGCATCATCTGGCGGGCGATCTGGCCTGCACGCGCTGCCGGGCTTTCCTGGCCCATCAGCAATTGCGCGCGGATCTGGGCGCGGGCGCGCTGGATTTCCTGCTCCTCGATGTTGTGCGAGGACTTGCGCAATTCCCCGACGATGACGGGCAGCAGTTCCGGCAGGTTCTCGCCCCCCGTCGCGGCATGGATGCCGAAGATGCCGGTATCGGAAAAGCCCCAATGGAAGGCATAGACCGAATAGCACAGGCCGCGAACCTCCCGCACTTCCTGGAACAGCCGCGAGGACATGCCGCCGCCAAGGATATTGGCAAGGATCTGCGAACAGTAGAAGTCACGGGCGTGATAGGCGCGACCCTCGAAGCCGAGGAGGATCTGCGCGTCCATCAGGTCGCGCGTTTCGCGGACGCTGCCGCCAATATAGCGGGCGGTCTCGATAACGGGCGTCGCTGAGGGAGCGGTGGGAAGACCCGCAAACCGCTTCTCGACTTCGCGCACGAAGCTGTCGTGATCGACCGCACCGGCAGCAACGACGAACATGCGGTCGGTCGTGTAGTTGCGGCTGAGATAGCCGCGGATCTGTTGCGGCGTGAAGGAGACCACTGTCTGCGGCGTGCCGAGGATCGCCCGCCCGAGCGTCTGATCGCGATAGGCGACTTCGGAAAACTTGTCGAAGACGACGTCGTCGGGCGTGTCGTTCGCCGCGTTGATTTCCTGCAGGATGACCTGCTTCTCGCGCTGCAGTTCGTCTTCCTCGAACGCGCTCTCGATCAGGATATCCGCCAGGATATCGACGGCAAGCGGCACGTCTTCCTTGAGGACGCGCGCATAATAGGACGTTGTCTCGGTAGATGTCGCAGCATTGACTTCGCCGCCGACATTCTCGATTTCCTCGGCGATCTCGCGTGCGGTGCGCCGCGCGGTGCCCTTGAAAGCCATGTGTTCGAGCAGGTGAGCGATGCCGTGCTCCGCTTCAGTCTCGTTCCGTGAACCCGATTTTATCCAGACTCCGAGCGCAACGCTTTCAAGATGCGGCATCGTCTCAGTTACTATCGTCAGCCCCGAATTAAGCCGGGTGCACTCAACTGTCATCGCTCGTCTTTCTGCGCTTATCGCCCCTTGGCCCGGGCATGTTCGCCGATGAAGCTCTCAACGGCTTTAAGTTCCGGATCCAGGACGTCGAAGCGCTCCTCCCTGTCCATCAGATCAGCAAGCCACGTCGGAAGCGCCGGGTCAATACCGCATGCCGATTTTACTGCGGCAGGGAATTTCGCCGGATGCGCGGTTGAAAGCGTCACCATCGGACTGTTCGGCTTTTCGTGTTTCGCAGCGACGAAAGCGGCGATAGCCGTATGCGGATCAAGGAGATAGCCCGTCTTAGCGAGTGTGTGCCTTATCGTCTCGGCCACCTGGCTTTCGCTGGCCCGGCCGGCCCGGAAATCGCGCTTGATGAATTTCAGTGCTTTCTCACCAATCTCGAAGCCGTTCGATTGCTTCAGGCTGTCCATGGCCGCGCGCACCTTCGATGCGTCGCGCCCATAGGCCTCGAAAAGCAGGCGTTCGAAATTGGATGAGATCTGGATATCCATTGACGGCGACGTGGTGGCCTTGACCTCGCGCATCTCGTAGCGGCCGGTCTTCAGGGTCCTCGCAAGAATGTCGTTCTCATTGGTGGCGATCACCAGCCTGTCGATCGGCAGACCCATACGCTTGGCGACGTAGCCGGCGAAGATGTCGCCGAAATTCCCGGTTGGAACCGTGAACGATATCTTCCGGTCCGGGCCGCCGAGCGCGACGGCGGCCGTGAAATAATAGACGACTTGCGCCATGATCCGGGCCCAGTTGATCGAGTTGACGCCCGAAAGCTTCACCCTGTCGCGAAAGGCCGTGTCGTTGAACATCGCCTTGACGAGGTTCTGGCAATCGTCGAAATTTCCCTTGATCGCCAGCGCATGTACATTCGAAGCCGTCGAGCTGGTCATCTGCCGCTGCTGGACCGGCGAGACCTTGCCATGGGGAAACAGGATGAAGATGTCCGTCCGGTCACGCCCCGCAAAGGCGTCGATCGCCGCCCCGCCGGTATCGCCCGATGTGGCGCCGACGATGGTCGCCCGCTCGCCGCGTTTTGCCAGCGAATAATCCATCAGCCGCGCCAGCAATTGCATGGCGACGTCCTTGAAGGCGAGCGTCGTGCCATGGAAAAGCTCCATGATGAAGCTGTTCGGGCCTGTCTGCACCAGCGGCGCGATCGCCGGATGGCGGAAGGTGCCGTAGGCCTCGTCGATCATGGCGCGGAACGTGTCGGCCGGTATCTCGTCACCGACGAACCGCGAAAGCACCGCAAAGGCGATGTCCTGATAGCTATTGCCGCGAAAGCCGCGAATGTCCTTCTTGCTGAACTCAGGCCATTCGCGCGGGACATAGAGCCCGCCGTCGCGTGCAAGCCCCGCCAGAAGGGCGTCGCAAAAGCCAAGGGCAGGGGCCTCTCCCCGCGTTGAGATATAGTCCACGGTCGTTTACCTCGATATCGGAAATGGAATGTCTGGAAGGTGTCGAGCGATCAATTCTAGGGCGAAGGAGGGTGCTCTACCCGGTCTCTTTGCGCCAAATCAACGGCGCCGTTTTCGCAGCCACGCAACTGGGCCGTCGCTATTGGCGCAAGGCGGCGGTTTGGAGGAATCCGGTAGCGTTGAAAAGTGAATCAAAACGGTGCTTACCCAATCGATTTTTCGTAGCACGGCTGGTATAGACCATCGCCAAGTGTCATGAAAGGCCCCGCGGACTAAGCCGGGACCGCTAAAAATGCATATCGTGCAGAGGGTTGAATAATCGTGTCAGGCAGGATTTCGCGTCTTCTTTTCTCCGCATCGCTCGTGGCAGTCCTTTCCGGCTGCAGTTCGCTCGGCTTCGGTGGCGACAAGCAGCCGGCAACGCAGGTGACCGTCCAGCCACAGGCGGACAACGGTTCCGCCTCCGTGCCTGTCGGTGCTGCCACCCCGGCGGCACCCGCTGCAGGCGGCGCCTATGTCGCCGGTAAATGCCCGCAGGTGGTGGTTCGCGACGAAGGTTCCGTTCACCAGGTCTACAAGGGCGCCAAGACCGATCCGCAGCAGCTTTCCTACCAGGCCTCGCTCGTCCAGGCGACGCGCCAGTGCACGACCAACGGCACCAGCCTCAACATAACCGTCGTCGCGCAGGGACGTCTGGTGTCGGGTCCGGCCGGCATGCCGAGCGCAGTCAATCTGCCCATCAAGGTAGAGGTCATGGACGGCGAGAAGGTGCTCTACACCGACACCACGAGCTTCCCGCTCACCATGCCTCCGGGCGAGAGCACGACGCAGTTCCTCTATACCGACAGCAAGGTCACGACGACGGGCGGTTCGGGAGGCTTCACGCAGGTTGTCGTCAGCTTTGACCAAGGCGGTGCGCAGAAAACCAAGCAGCCGGTCAAAAAGAAAAAGAAGTAGGCGGTCGCAATGTGACACTCTCCCCTTGGTGGGAAGGGTCCGCACGCGGTGCCGGGGTGACTTTCCGAGGCACCCAAGGATCACCGCCACTCGCGCGTTCGCGCGACCTCCCCCATCAAGGGGGAGGTGGAGGCAAAGCCCTCAAATAACAGCTGTCCATTCCGAAAGTGCCGCCACGACGCCGGGCAGGTCGGACATGCGCGAGATTACTGTCTCTGCGCCGGCGTCGGTCAGCTTGTCTGCATGCGATGGATAGGTATGCGACGCGCCGGTAAAGCCGATGACCCGCATGCCAGCGGCGCGCGCCGCACGGACGCCATGCATCGAATCCTCGACCACGATCACCTGCGACGGAGACAGATCGAACTGGGCCGCACCATGCAGGAAGATATCCGGCTTCGGCTTGACGCGATCGGGCCCGAGGTCCTTCGCCGAGTAGATATGCGGCGCAAACAGCTTCTTCAGGCCGACCTTGGTCAGCATCGTTTCTAACCGCACGGAGCTCGAATTCGAGCAGATGCAGCGGGGCATATCGAGGCGCGCCAGTGCGAATTCCACGCCCGGAATGGCTTTGACCTCGTTGGCAAGCCTGATGTCTAGAAGCTTTTCCGATCGGTCGAGCAGGGTTGCTGACAGGGGAATGCTTGCCTCGCGCTCGACCTGGAACAGGATATTTTCCCAGGTCATGCCGGCGAAGCGCTCGGCCAGCTCTTCGGCTTCGATCGGATAGCCCGCTTCGGTCAGAAGCTTGGACTCGACATCCGCCGCGATGATTTCCGAATCGACCAGTACGCCGTCGCAGTCGAAGATGATCAAGTCGAAGCCGGTATTCACGGATTGGCTGATATTCATGGAATGGAATGCCTCAAGAACCGAATGCTGCGCTTTACACGATGACCCGCCAAAGCTCAACCGGCGGGCGGGCATGCCTGTCCTGCACACAATGGGCAGCTATATCGTCTCGACAAGCGCAAGGCCCGTCATTAAGGATCGCGCATGGCCAGGGAAAAGGACGACACCATCGCCAGCCGTATCAGCCGGGTGCTTGCCGAGCGCATCATCCGAGGCGAACTCGCGCCCGACAGCCGCCTGCGCCAGGATCACCTGGCCGAAGAGTTCGGCGCAAGCCACGTGCCCGTCCGCGAGGCCTTCCGTCTGCTGGAGGCGCAAGGATTGGCGATTAGCGAGCCGCGTCGCGGCTTTCGCGTCGCCTCCTTCGATCTGAAGGAGGTTCGCGAGGTCGCCGAGATGCGGGCAGCGCTCGAAAGCCTGGCGTTGAAGCACGCCGCCCCGCATCTGACAGCGTCAATCCTCGATGCGGCTGAAGAGGCCGCAAGGCAAGGGGATGCCGCCTCCGAGGTCCACAGCTGGGAGGAGGCCAACCGAAGTTTCCATCGCCTGATCCTTGCTCCTTGCACCATGCCGCGCCTGCTGGCGACGATCGACGACCTGCATGCGGCCAGCGCCCGGTTTCTGTTCTCTGCCTGGCAGTCCGGCTGGGAAAAGCGAACCGATCACGACCACCGCGCTATTCTTTCAGCCCTCCGCAAGGGTCGAACCGACGAGGCCGCGGCCATTCTGCAAAAGCACGTCCAGTGGATCGGCAAAGCGGCCGTCCGCACGCCCTCAGGCGCGACCCGCGAAGCTTTTGCCATCGTAGGTTAAAAAAATTCCAAAATTATAGATAATTTGGCATTGCGAAAAACGCGGTGTTCTTTGCCTATTTTCGGCCCATTTGGCTATGCAAGAGTCGACGCCTCGTATTTTATCTGGAAATTTTCGGCAGGTGGCTTGCGTCATCCATTTCTCCTGGTCATGAAATAGATGGCAATGAGAAATTATCTATATTTTAGCCCAGGAGAACTTCATGTCCCTCTTCGACGCGCATCAGGTGGATGCATTCGACCCCCTGCGCCTTGGTCAACGCTCTTTTGCCGTCAAGGCCGTTTTTATTGTCGCCGGTACACTGGCCTTGGCCCTGGCCTCCCGGATCAGCGTGCCGATGGTGCCGGTGCCGATCACCATGCAGACCTTTGCCGTCACCATGATCGGCGCGCTCTACGGCTGGAGGCTCGGCGCAGTGACGATCCTTGCCTGGCTCGGCGAGGCAATGCTCGGTTTTCCGGTTCTGGCAGGCGGGGCAGGCGGCCTTGCGCCCTTCGTCGGCCCGACAGCCGGTTACCTCGTCTCCTTCCCTGCAATCGGCGTATTGACCGGCTGGCTTGCCGAGCGTGGCTGGAGCGGTGATCGCGTGGTCAGCAGTTTCGCTTCGCACCTTGCCGGCAACATTCTGTGCCTAGCTATCGGCGGCGGATGGTTGGCCGTGCTGATCGGCGCTGAAAAAGGCTGGCTGTTCGGCGTTGCACCGTTCATCCTCGGTGCCGTGCTGAAGTCGGCGCTTGCCGCAGCTGTGCTGATGGGCGCGAAGATCTATCTCGGCAGGGCCCAACTGAATTGACTGTCAGGCTGCGCGCCCATCACCTGCTTTGCATGCTAACCTTCGTCGGTGAAGGCTATAGCCGGGCCTTCACCGAGAACTACCGTAGCATCGCTAGGCGCCTCTCGGCCGGAGAGGAGATCGAACTCGTCTCCGGCCCCGACGACATCTGCGCGCCGCTGATGAAGGGCGCAGATCCGCATTGCCTCAAGGCGAGCGTGATCAACCGCGACGCGGCCGCCGCTGAAGCTGTCGCCCACTTGCTCGGCAGCAAGATCGAGCCGGGGTCGATCATCAGCTCGGATGCACGGCTGCTTTCGAATCTCCGCCGAAATTTCGCCTCCGGCGATATCCGGAAAGCCTGCCGCGGATGCGACTGGGAAAGCCTGTGCACCGGCATCGCCGCTGAGGGCTATCAGGGAACGCTCGTCAACCGAGGTTAGCCATCGACAGGAAAGAGCGTCAGAAACTGGCGCTCGCCTTCGCCGGTAAACAGGATCGAGCGCGTGTTCTCCGATCGCCGCGCCCAGCCTTTGTCGAAGAAATTGGCAAGCATTGCCTGGCCGAGCGTTCCTGCCAGATGTGCGCGCCGTTCGCTCCAGTCGAGGCAGGAACGGCAAAGTGGCCGGCGTGTCGATTTGAGGCCTGATACATCGATGCCGATCGCCTTCAGCTGATCTTCGCCGCCTGACGTCAGGCTCAAACCCTCGCCGACCTTGGAAATCGCCCCCGACGCAATCAGGCTGTCGAGCATCCTGACGCCATAGTCGCCGGCCAGATGATCATAGCAGATGCGCGCCTTGCGCAGCGCCGGCTCCTTCGGTCCTGGTTGATGGCGCAGATGCCCGCGGCTGGCGGCAAATCCCATAATGCCTTCGAGCAATTTGCCCACTGCATCGTCAGCGAGCGTGAAATAGCGGTGGCGTCCCTGCTTGCGTTGCGAAAGCAAGCCGCCCGCCTCGAGCTTGGCAAGATGCGTGCTTGCCGTCTGCACCGTGATGCCGCCGGCCTCAGCAAGTTCCGTTGCCGTCAACGCTCGACCGGCCATCAGCGCGGTGAGCATGTTTGCCCGCGCCGGATCGCCGATCAGCGCACCGATCTGCGCAATGTCAGGACCTTCCTTCAAGTGTCATCCTCCTGCATACTTCGATCGTAACCGAAGCATCGACGTCGGGCAACATGCGAAAGTGGTCTTCAGAACCGCACAGCAAGAGGAGCCGACCATGATCACCTGTTTCATCCGCTATGAGATCGACCCGTTCAAGAAGGAGGCCTTTGCCGAATATGCCCGCAACTGGGGCCAGGCGATCCCCCGCTGCGGCGCCGATCTCATCGGCTATTTCGGCCCGCACGAGGGCTCGGCGACGATGGCCTACGGGGTCTACAATATCGAAAATCTCGCAGCCTACGAGCGGTATCGCGCCGGCCTGGTTGCCGACCCGCTCGGTATCGAGAACTACGAATTCGCCAGACGAGAGCGCTTTATCCTCAAGGAAGACCGTCTGTTCCTGAAATGCGTTTCGACGCCGCACGCCCCGAAGGTGGCGCTATGATCGCTGTCATCTTCGAAGTCGTTCCCTTCATCGGCGAACGGCACAATTACCTCGATCTCGCCGGATCGCTGAAATCCGAGCTCGAAACCATGGACGGCTTCATCTCCATCGAGCGTTTCGAGAGCCTCAAGCTGCGCGGCAAGATCCTCTCGCTCTCCTTCTGGCGCGACGAGGCCTCCGTCAAGGCGTGGCGCAACACCGAAGCCCATCGCGCCGCCCAGAGAGCCGGCCGCAACGGCATCTTCGCCGACTACCGCCTGCGTATCGCCCACGTTGTGCGGGACTACGGGTTGAATGACCGAGGCGAAGCCCCGAGGGATAGCCGGGAGGTGCATGCTGCTTGACAGCAGAACCACGAGGGTGGCCTCAGGGCTGATTGCCTACACAAAACCGCACAGATCGGCGCAAGCGCCCTCGTCCGTCGAGGCAATTCTTCCAATTGCACCTCTGGATGAGGGCTCATAGATGAGGAGAGGTCGCCCCGAGTGCCCGAACGACATCGCCCCGTTTTTTCAGTCGTGCGATCGTCTCGTGCTTGTCCATGTCGCTTTACAACGCATCCACCTCAGTTTTTCCATCGCGCTAAGAAGACGATTAATTTCCCAAATCCGTCACTGCTTTAGTCTTTGGTAACCAACTTAGGTAACCATACCGATCAGTTAAAGCGTAATGCGTAAGCGTAACAGCGAGTATAAAATGGCGTCAGTTTTGTTAAGCGCAGACCTCAAGGCATCCTCTCGTCCCGGCGCCTATATCGACACGATTATCAAGGGTGATTGCGTGGCCGCGCTCGAGGCCTTGCCGACCCATTCCGTCGATGTGATCTTTGCCGATCCGCCCTATAATCTCCAGCTTGGCGGTGCCCTGCATCGCCCCGATCAGTCGCTCGTCGATGCCGTCGACGACGAATGGGACCAGTTTGCGTCCTTCGAGGCCTATGATGCCTTCACCCGCGCCTGGCTGCTGGCCTGCCGGCGTGTGCTGAAGCCGACCGGCACGATCTGGGTCATCGGCTCCTATCACAATATCTTCCGCGTCGGCGCGTTGATGCAGGACCTGAACTTCTGGCTCCTCAACGATATCGTCTGGCGCAAGACCAATCCGATGCCGAATTTCAAGGGTCGCCGTTTCCAGAACGCCCATGAGACGATGATCTGGGCAAGCCCGAGCGCCAAGGCCAAGGGCTACACCTTCAACTACGATGCGATGAAGGCGTCGAACGACGACGTCCAGATGCGATCCGACTGGCTGTTCCCGATCTGCAGCGGCAACGAGCGCCTGAAGGACGATGCCGGCAAGAAGGCCCATCCGACGCAGAAGCCGGAAGCACTGCTCGCCCGCGTCATCATGGCCTCTTCCAAGCCGGGCGACCTCATTCTCGATCCCTTCTTCGGCACCGGCACGACGGGCGCCGTCGCCAAGCGCCTTGGCCGACATTTCGTCGGTATCGAGCGCGAACAGGAATACATCGATGCCGCATCCGCCCGCATCGCCGCCGTCGATACGCTCGGCAAAGCTGAACTGACCGTCATGACCGGCAAGAAGGCGGAGGTGCGTATCGCCTTCAACGTGCTTGTTGAGAACGGTATGATCAAGCCCGGCCAGGTGCTAACTGACGCAAGGCGCCGCCACAGCGCGATCGTTCGCGCCGACGGCACGGTCGCGTCCGGCGGAGATGCCGGCTCGATTCATCGCCTTGGTGCAAAAGTCCAGGGCCTTGATGCATGCAACGGATGGACGTTCTGGCATTTCGACGACGGGCAGACTCTGCGCCCGATCGATGATCTCCGGTCCATCATCCGCAACGATCTGGCAAAGGCGGAGTAGTTTCGCCATCCGCCAGAGCGCATGACTTCTTCTTTGGGTTTGTACCTCCAGTTACGGAAGAAGAATCAAAGACGCCTAGGGTTCATCGCTCTGGGCTTCTTTGTTTTCAAAGGCTTGTCGGGAGGTCAGAACGCCTTGTAGTCAGTGACGTCGACGCTGACCACTTCCCCGTCCTCGTTGAAGGTGATCGTCTCTTCGCCTTCGCGCACCAGGGGCTTGCCGGTTCTCGAATGTGTCGCGCGGACGGACCAGACGGCGCGGCCGGAGAGGGGCGTCAGCGTCTCGACCAGGGTGTTGACGGCGGTCTGGTTGGGATAGGCCTCGAAATAGAGCCGGATGGCCGAAAGGATTTCCTCCCGGCCCGACAGGCTTCCGACGCCGTTCGAGACATAGGTCGCGTCCTTGGCGAAGAGCTTCTCCATTGCCTCGAAGTCCATGCCGTTGACGGCTTCATGGAAGCGTTCGATGCGCTCGGCGGGATCGAATGTCATGGTGTCACACCTCGATGCCGTAGCTTGAAAGATCTGCGCGCAGCTTGTCTGCCCCGGTAAAATGAACGGCCTTCCAGCCGGCCGCTTTAGCACCGTCGACGTTTGCCTGGCTGTCGTCGATGAAGATTGTCGATGCAGGATCAAGGCCGAAGTCCCTTGCATGCGTCTCGTAGATTGCAACATCAGGCTTGATGAGGCCGATATCGCCGGAGACCGTAACGCCGCGCGTGGCTTTTAGGAACGGAAACCGCTGTTGCGCTTCGCGGAACGTGTCGGAGGCGAAGTTTGTCAGCAGCGTGACGTCGCGCCCTTCGGCGATCAGCTTTTCCATGATTGCGACGCTTTCTTCGTAGTGATGCGGGACCATTTCGTGCCAGTTCTTGCGGAAGGCGCGGATCTGTTCGGCGCGCTGCGGATGGTCGGCGATCAACAGTGCCTCGGCCTCTTCCCAGGTCCGGCCGCGATCCTGCTCGACGTTCCAGTCATGGGTGCAGATCTCAGCAAAAAACCGAGCCCGCTCCTCCTCGTCGGGAATGATCCGGGCGAAGGCCAGGTTCGGATCGTAGTGGATGAGGACCTTGCCGATATCGAAGACAATATGCTGTATTTCCGTCGTCATGAACCGTCCCTTGGAATCTAAATGAATGCACGTGGAATAGCCTGAGCGATCGCTTTTTTCATGACCGTCGGCAAGGCCTGCGCTTCAAGATTTGTAACCGGTTCCCACCAACCGTCATCCGCGCCCGGCCCGCCCGCAATAGAGGCGCGGAAAATTGCAAGCCTGAGCTCAAAATGCGTGAAGACGTGGGTGACGGTGCCGCAGGCCTGCCAGTCCGCCGCAAACGGCGCCGCTTCCGTTGTCGTCTCCCCATCGATCCGCGCCGTCCAGCCGGTTGTAGGCACCTCCGTCATGCCGCCGAGCAGGCCAGTCTCGATGCGCCGCCGCAACAGGATCTCGCCGTGGTCATTGACGGCGATGAACGCAGCGCCTTGGCGCACGGGCTTGTCCTTTTTAGCTGCCTTGACCGGAAATTGCTCGGGATCATGCAGCCGCAGCGCCTCGCAATTGTCGCGAAACGGACAGATCGAACAAGTCGGCCGCTTCGGCGTGCAGATCGTCGCGCCGAGATCCATCATTGCCTGGGCGAAATCGCCCGGCCGTTCCCGTGGCGTCAGCAAGGCGACCTGCCTTTTCATCAGCGGCTTTGCCGCAGGCAGAGGCATCGCGATCGCAAAGAGCCTAGAAATCACCCGCTCGACATTGCCGTCCATGACTGCCGCCTGTCTGTCAAAGCCGATGGCTGCAACGGCCGCGGCCGTATAGTCGCCGATCCCCGGCAGCGCCTTAAGCCCTTCCTCGGTATCAGGAAAATGCCCTCCGTGGTCGCGTGCAACGGCTTCGGCGCATTTCTTCAGGTTCCGGGCACGGGCATAGTAGCCAAGCCCCGCCCAGGCGGCCATGACGTCGTCGCCCGGCGCCTGCGCCAGCGCGTCGACGGTCGGCCAGCGTGCGAGGAATTTGGCGAAATAGGATTTGACGGCGGGCACCGTGGTTTGCTGCAGCATCACCTCGGAAAGCCAGATATGATAAGGGTCGGGTCGGACGCCCCGCGCCGCCATCGCAGGCGATATCCGCCAGGGAAGATCGCGATGGTGCCGGTCGTACCAGGAAAGCAGCGGCGCTGCAGATGGAGGCGTAAGGGTGTTCTGTGTCATCATTTGCCGCATGGAGGGGATGTGATCTATACTTGGCCGAGCCATGCCGGACGATCAAGGTCCGAAGTGCAAAAGAGGGCCGAAGAGCACAATCGCGATGAGTTATCCCCGCCATGGCGTCAAACAGATATCGGAAGTGGCAAACGGGCTGATCGACCCCGTTCTCGCCCGCCGTGCCGGCATCAACACGTCGCTACTCGGCTCCTGGGACGAGATCGTCGGCGAGGATTTTGCCGACTGCACGAGGCCGGAGAAGATCGCCTGGGCAAAACGCGGCGGCAACAGTGAGGATGGCGGCTATCAGCCGGGGGTGCTCACCATCGCTTGTGAAGGCGCCCGGGCGCTGTTTTTGACCCATGCCCAGGGTGAGCTCATCCAGCGCATCAACGGCTTTTTCGGCTTCCCCGCCGTCCACCAGATCCGCATCGTCCAGAAGCCGGTCTCCCAGCTCGTCAAGCGCTCGCGCAAGCCGGTGCCGCTGAAGGGCGAGGCGGCGCGCAGGCTGGAAACCATGATGGATGGCATTGAGGGCGAAAAACTGCGTGCGGCGCTGGAAAGATTGGGCACGGCCGTGATGGGGAAGCAAAAAGATCGGTAATTGTCGAAGCTTGGCGCCGCAAAGCCAATTTCAACGCCTTTGCCCCAACGATGTCACAATTCTTTGAAGAAAGTTGCGCAACCTCGCCTTGTTAGCGGCCTCAAGCCGTTATATCGCATGGATTTAACAGACCATTCTCTAACAACGGGTGATATATGCCGCTTTCCGACATGCTGATGACCAAACGCCACCTGCTCGGCGGCGTTGCCCTGACGGCCTTTGCCACTGCGGTTGTTTCGACGAGCGGAACAGCCTTCGGGGCCGCTTCCGACGTTCCAAAGTCGGACGGCGAAGTCGAGATGTCCGATGTGCTAAAGCCCGGGGCTCTGCCCGAGATGGCGCTCGGCGATCCGAACGCCAAGGTCAAGATCGTCGAATACATGTCGACCACCTGCCCGCATTGCGCCCACTTCGCAGCGACGACCTTCGATCAGATCAAGACCAAGTATATCGACACCGGCAAGGTCTATTTCGCCATTCGCGAGTTCCCGATCGATCCGCAGGATCTTCCGGCCTATGCCGCGTTCATGCTCGTGCGTTGCGCGCCGAACGGCCCATCCATTCCGCTGCTTGAAACCTTCATGAAGCAGCAGGAAAACTGGGCGCGCGTCCAGGATGTCCGCGGCGCATTGCTCCAGATCTCCAAACTTGCCGGTTTTACACAGGAGAGCTTCGAAGCCTGCTTGACGAACCAGAAACTTGTGGATGATGTCAATTCCGTACGCGACCGCGGCTCCAAGGAATTTGGCGTCAGTGGTACGCCGACCTTCCTGATCAACGGGAAGCGTTATGCAGGGGACATGTCGGTTGAGGCCATGTCGACGATCATCGACAGCATGCTCTGATCCGCTCTCAATATTGGGGACGGGCAGCGGGCAGACCCGCGCGCTGGTTTTTTCGTACTACCTCCCCCTTGATGGGGGAGGTCGCGCCTTGGCGCGGGGCGGGGTGACCGCCGTATTGCGAGAAATCACCCCACCCCGGAGCTTCGCTGCGACCCTCTCCCTCAACGGGAGGGTGGAGACCGGCCCATGAAGTTCAACAAGCTGCGCCTTGTCGGTTTCAAGTCCTTCGTCGAACCATCGGAATTCGTCATCGAGCGCGGCCTGACGGGCGTCGTCGGGCCGAACGGCTGCGGCAAGTCCAATCTTGTCGAGGCGCTTCGCTGGGTGATGGGCGAGAACTCCTACAAGAACATGCGCGCATCGGGCATGGACGACGTCATCTTTTCCGGCTCCGGCAATCGCCCGGCCCGCAACACGGCCGAGGTGGCGCTTTATCTCGACAATGGCGACCGCACGGCGCCGGCCGCCTTTAACGACAGCGACGAAATACAGATCACCCGCCGCATCGAGCGCGAACAGGGTTCGATCTATCGGATCAACGGCAAGGAGGCCCGCGCTAAGGACGTGCAATTGCTGTTTGCCGATGCCTCGACTGGGGCGCGTTCACCGTCGATGGTCGGGCAGGGCCGCATCGGTGAGCTGATCCAGGCCAAGCCCCAGGCGCGTCGCCAGCTTCTCGAAGAAGCAGCCGGCATATCCGGCCTGCATTCCCGCCGCCACGAGGCCGAGCTCCGGCTGCGCGCTGCGGAAGGCAATCTCGAGCGGCTGGAGGATGTCACCTCGCAGCTCGACAGCCAGATCGAGAGCCTGAAGCGGCAGGCGCGGCAGGCCAACCGCTTCAAGATGCTTTCGGCCGACATTCGTGCCCGCGAGGCAATGCTGCTGCACATCAGATGGGTCCAGGCAAAGGAAGTCGAGGCCGAGGCCGACAGCGCGCTCAACCAGGCGACCATCATCGTCGCCGAAAAGGCGCAGGCGCAGATGGAAGCTGCCAAGTGTCAGGGGATCGCCGGGCTGAAGCTGCCGGAACTGCGCGAGGAAGAGGCAAAGGCTGCAGCCGGCCTGCAACGGCTGCAGATCGCCAAGTCGCAGCTGGAAGAGGATGTCGGCCGTATTCTTCGCCGCCGCGATGAGCTGACCCGCCGGTTGGCGCAACTGGGCGAAGACATCCGCCGCGAGGAGCGGATGGTCGCAGACAACGAGGCAATCCTGGCAAGGCTTGATGCCGAGAAAGCCGAGATCGCCGATATTCTCGCCGATAGCGGACGTCTGGCTGAGGAGAGCCGCGAGGTTTTCGAGGGCGCTGCCGCGAAACTTGCCGATAGCGAGCGCCTGTTTACCGCGCTGACCGCCGAGCGCGCTGAGGCTGCCGCCGCCCGCAATGCGCTGGAGCGCGCCATCCGGGATCTGGCAGACCGGAAGATGCGGCTCGAGCGGCAGATGGACGAGGCAAACCGCGAGCTTGCAGGCATCGACGCCAGGATGGCCGATCTCCCCGATCCCGACGAGAAGCGTGCCGTAGTCGAGGCGACGGAGATCGCCGTGACCGAGGCCGAGATCGCGGTTCAGGCCGTGGAAGCGCTGCTTGCCGATGCGCGCGCGACTGAGGCGCTGTCGCGAGCGCCGGTCGATCAGGCTCGCTCCCGGCTGAACGAGATCGAGACCGAAGCGCGGACGATTTCACGCATGCTTGCGGCCGGTGCAGCGTCGGGGTCATTTCCGCCGGTCGCCGACGAGTTGCGCGTCGATCGCGGCTTCGAGACTGCTTTGGGCGCCGCCCTCGGCGACGATCTCGAATCGCCCCTGAACAGCGAAGCACCGGTCTACTGGGCCGGCAATGGCGACGGCGCCGCCGACCCAGACTTGCCCGAAGGTGCGGTGCCGCTGATATCGTATGTCGGCGCGCCAAAGGCGTTGACGCGCAGCCTGAGGCAGATCGGCCTTGTGAGCGGGGCAGATGCGCTGCGGTTGATGCCGTTCTTGAAGCCCGGCCAGCGGCTGGTGACGAAAGAGGGTGCGGTGTTCCGCTGGGACGGCCACGTCACCGGTGCAGACGCCCCGAGTGCTGCCGCACTTCGTCTGTCGCAGAAGAACCGACTTGCCGAGTTGCAGGCCGAATCCGAACTTGCCCGTGACATTCTCGCCGAGGCCGAGGATCGCCTGGCCGTTGCCGCTGAGGCAATTCGCGCCGGCGAGGGACGCCTGTCGGATGCCCGCGACTCGAGCCGCCTTTCCGCTCGCTATCTCGGCGACGCGCGCGAGGCGCTCGCCGCGGCCGAGCGCGCCTCCGGCGATCTCATCCGCCGTCGCGCCGTGGTGGCCGAAGCGGCGAGCCAGTTGCGCAGCCAGATCGAAGACGTCGCGATCCAGGATGAGAATGCCCGCATCGAGCTCGAAGATGCGCCGGATCTTTCGGCGATCGAGCTCAAAATGCGCCAACAGGAGCTGGCGGTCGCGACCGATCGCAGCCTGGCAGCGGAAGCCCGCGCGCGCCACGACGGGCTCAATCGCGAAAACGAGGCCCGCCAACGCCGCATTCTGGCGATCGGGCAGGAGAGGGATACCTGGCGCCAGCGGGCGGCAAGCGCCGAAGAGCATATCCAGACGCTGCGCGACCGCGAAGAAGAAGCGCGCGAGGAGGCCACAAGCCTTGAGCTTGCCCCCGACGAGTTCGACGACAAGCGCCGGGCGCTGATGAGCGAATTGCAGAAGATGGAAGAGGCGCGCCGCCTTGCCTCCGATCGGCTTGCCGAGGCCGAAAGCCTGCTGCGTGAAGCCGATCGCCAGGCCGTGACGGCGCAGTCGGCCCTTGCGGAGAGCCGCGAGAAGCGCGGTCGCGCCGAAGAACGACTGGTCTCAGCCCGCGAAAAGCGGATGGAAAGCGAACTACGCATCCGCGAGGCGCTCAATATCGCGCCACACGAGGCCTTGAGGCTTGCCGGCACGCAGGACCACCAGCACATCCCAGACCTGCGTGAGGTCGAGCGCGATGTCGAGCGACTGAAGATCGAGCGTGAACGGCTCGGCGCCGTCAACCTTCGGGCCGAGGAGGAGAGCAAGGAGCTAAGCGATCGGCTGGCGGCGCTGATCAAGGAGCGGGACGATATCATCGACGCCATCCGCAAGCTGCGCGGCGCGATCCAGAGCCTCAACCGCGAAGGCCGCGAACGCCTGATCGCCGCATTCGATATCGTCAACGTGCAGTTTCAGCGGCTGTTCACCCATCTCTTCGGTGGCGGTACGGCGGAGCTGCAATTGATCGAATCCGACGACCCGCTCGAAGCCGGGCTTGAAATCCTCGCCCGCCCGCCCGGCAAGAAGCCGCAGACCATGACGCTTTTGTCCGGCGGCGAGCAGGCGCTGACGGCGATGGCGCTCATCTTCGCCGTGTTTCTCACCAACCCGGCGCCGATCTGCGTGCTCGACGAAGTCGATGCCCCGCTCGACGACCACAATGTCGAGCGCTACTGCAATCTGATGGACGAAATGGCTGCCTCGACCGAGACCCGCTTCGTCGTCATCACCCACAATCCGATCACCATGGCCCGCATGGACCGCCTTTTCGGCGTGACCATGTCGGAGCAGGGCGTCTCGCAACTGGTCTCCGTCGACCTGCAGGCGGCAGAACGCCTGCGCGAGATTGCCTGAATTCGACCGCCACACGCCGCCCTGACATTTTTTTGAGAGCTATTTCCTCGGTTCGCTCCTCAGATGCAAGGCCACAGGCTGATTTCCCCTCCAATTGGGTGATGTTGCGGAACCATATCTGCACTAAGCTGTTTTCGGATAAGGAGACGTCTCGTACTGGCGAGATCGAATGTCTCCATGGGTTAAGGTCGTCGCTGGTGGACCTCCAGTGCGGCGGACCGAAAGAACCCCCCGTCCGGTTTTTCCTGGCCGAACGGAAATGGCTTTGCGGGATCGTTGCCATGGTCCCGCAAAGCTTTTTTATGCCCGGCGTCACGCCTGCAAGTTGCAGCTGCGCACCGCCCATAGAAAAAATGCGGTCCAGATCCCGGTTCCGGCCCCAATTCATTGTGCGGCGCAACATTCCGCCGCATTTGTCGATTTTCATTTGTCCCGCGATCATCTAGGTTCGGCTCCTGGAGTTGGGCGGGGGAAAATGGACAAGTGGGTCTACACATTTGGTGACGGTCGTGCCGAGGGGCGCGCCGGGGATCATGCACGTCTTGGCGGCAAGGGCGCAAACCTTGCGGAAATGTGCAGCCTTGGATTGCCTGTTCCTCCAGGGCTTACCATCGTCAGCGATGCCTGCGCCTTCTATTTCAAGCATGGGCGCAGCCTTCCCGAGGAACTGAAGTCCGAGGTCATGCGGGGCATGGCCGAAATGGAGCGCATCACCGGCCGTCGTTTTGGCGACATGGCGCGACCGCTTCTTGTCTCGGTTCGCTCCGGCGCCAGGGCGTCGATGCCCGGCATGATGGACACCGTTCTCAATCTCGGCCTCAACGATCAGACGGTGGAGGCTCTTGCCAAGGATTCTGGCGACGCTCGTTTCGCCTGGGACAGCTATCGCCGCTTCATCCAGATGTATGCCGATGTGGTCATGGGCCTCGACAACGAGATTTTCGAGGAAATCCTCGAGGACGAGAAGGCGCGGCACGGCCACGAGTTCGATACCGACATGTCCGCCGCTGAGTGGCGGCGCATCGTCGGGCTCTACAAGAAGGTCATCGAGGAGGAGGTCGGCAAGCCTTTCCCGCAGGATTGCGAAGTCCAGCTCTGGGGTGCGGTCTATGCCGTCTTTGCCAGCTGGCAGAACGCGCGCGCTGTCACCTATCGCCATCTTCATAATATTCCTGAAGCCTGGGGAACGGCCGTCAATATCCAGGCAATGGTGTTCGGCAATCTCGGCAATTCCTCGGCGACAGGGGTCGCCTTCACCCGCAATCCTTCGACCGGCGAGAAGGAACTTTACGGCGAATTCCTGGTCAACGCGCAGGGTGAGGACGTGGTGGCGGGCATCCGCACGCCGCAAAGCATTACCGAGGCCGCGCGCATCGCGTCGGGCTATGAGCGGCCATCAATGGAAAAGCTGATGCCGGAGGCATTCGCCGAATTTACGCGGATATGCACCGAGCTCGAACGGCACTACCGCGACATGCAGGATCTCGAATTCACCATCGAGCGCGACAAACTCTGGATGCTGCAGACCCGCTCGGGCAAGCGCACCACCAAAGCGGCGATGAAGATTGCGGTCGATATGGTGGACGAGAAGCTGATCACCGAGGACGAAGCAGTGTCGCGCATCGAGCCTTCGACGCTCGATCAGCTGCTGCACCCGACGATCGATCCGCGCGTCCACCGCGAAGTTATTGGCTCCGGCCTGCCCGCATCGCCGGGTGCCGCCACCGGCGAGATCGTCTTCACCGCCGAAGAGGCCGTCATCGCCAATGACGAGGGCCGCAAGGTTATCCTCCTGCGCATCGAGACCAGCCCGGAAGACATCCACGGCATGCATGCCGCCGAAGGCATCCTGACCACGCGCGGCGGCATGACGAGCCACGCGGCAGTCGTGGCCCGAGGCATGGGCATTCCCTGCGTCGTCGGCGCGGGGACCATGCGCATCGACTTGCGCGGCGAGCGATTGATCGGCATCGGCGCAACCCTGAAAAAGGGCGACATCATCACTATAGACGGCTCGGCCGGCCAGGTGCTCAGAGGCGAGGTGCCGATGATCCAGCCGCAACTGTCGGGCGATTTCGGCCGTATCATGGAGTGGGCAGACCGTTCGCGCCGCATGACGGTTCGCACCAATGCCGACACGCCGGCAGACGCGCGGGCCGCACGCTCGTTCGGCGCCGAAGGCATCGGTCTTTGCCGGACGGAGCACATGTTCTTTGAAGGCGACCGCATCAGCGTTATGCGCGAGATGATCCTTGCGGAAGGCGAGGAGGGCAGGCGAGCAGCGCTTGCAAAATTGCTCCCCATGCAGCGGTCAGACTTTATCGCGCTATTTGCCATCATGCACGGCCTGCCGGTGACCATCCGCCTGCTCGACCCGCCGTTGCACGAGTTCCTGCCGAAGACGGACGAGGAAATCGCCGAGGTGGCGGCGGCCATGGGCATGGAACCGCAGATATTGCGCCAGCGCGTAGATGCGTTGCACGAGTTCAACCCCATGCTCGGTCATCGCGGCTGCCGGCTTGCAATTTCCTATCCCGAGATCGTCGAGATGCAGGCCCGCGCCATTTTCGAGGCGGCGGTTGCCGCGGCAAAGGAGACGGGCTCCCCCGTCGTGCCCGAGATCATGGTGCCCCTGGTGGGTCTCCGCTCCGAACTCGACTACGTCAAGGCCCGCATCGACGAGGTGGCCGCCGCCGTCATGGCCGAGGCTGAAATGCGGATCGACTATCTCGTCGGCACGATGATCGAGCTGCCTCGCGCAGCCCTTCGCGCCCACATCATCGCGGAAGTCGCCGAGTTCTTCTCCTTTGGCACCAACGACCTGACCCAGACCACATTCGGCATGTCGCGCGACGATGCTGCCGCCTTCATCCCGACCTACCAGCGCAAGGGCATCATAGAGCACGACCCCTTCATCTCGCTGGATTTCGATGGGGTGGGCGAGTTGATCCGCATTGCCACCGAGCGTGGCAGGCGCACCCGCAACGACATGAAGCTCGGCATCTGCGGCGAGCACGGCGGCGACCCGGCCTCCATTCATTTCTGCGAGGAAATCGGCCTCGACTACGTCTCGTGCTCACCCTTCCGCGTGCCGATTGCAAGGCTGGCCGCAGCGCAGGCGGCAATCAAGGCCCGTCTCTGACCGTTCTTTGTGTCAGTGCCAGTGACGGCGTCCGCCATAGCCATAGCCGCCGCCGACAATGAGGGTCGGGCCGCCCCAGAAGAAGTCGTCGTTGCTGTCGCGAAAGCTGCGCGCATCGGCGCGTCGGTCAAGATCGAGCCGCATCAGGCAATTGGCAAAATTGTCGCTATTCCGCTTGAATCCGTAGCCGATGCAGGTCTGCTCGTCGCGGGCGCGTTGCTCCGCCGGAGTGATCGTCTCGCAGGCTGATAATGCGAAGGCGAGGACAACGAATGAAAGAACGGCTTGGATACGCATCAGGGTCTCCCTGGTGACGCAAGGACAATTGAATATGAAAAGCGACTGGAACCAAGGCTGAGAGGCTGAGCCCTCATCCTAAGGTGCAATTCAAAGAATTGCCTCGAAGGGCGAGGGCGCTTGCGCCGGTGTCTGCTGTTTTTTTGCAGACAACGGGCCTCTTGGCCAACCCTCGTGGTTCGAGACGGCCCTGCGGGCCTCCTCACCATGAGGGCTGGAGCAAGCAGCCGCCAATCCGCCTCCCATAGGCAATTGCCTCCATGGCGACGCGAGGTCGAAATGATTCAATGAAAAACGGATGCACGACAAGATAGTCAATCGGTGAACGGGTTTACGCTGACCATGGTTTCACGTTGAAATCAAGCGTCCCTGGCCTGCTCGGGCAGGCGCTGTAAGACGTCGACGAAAGCATCGGCGAAGCGGACCAGATGCTCGGTCGCGTCGTCAGGCTCGTTCAGGTGAATTTCAGCGCGGTCGTCGTCCAGCATGGCAAGAACGACCCGCATCGTCTGGCCCTCGGCCGGGATGCGGATGACCGCGACGCGGTGGCAATCGCTCACCAGCCCCTGGGCAGGCAGATCGAACAGGAACTCTCCTCCGGCGTCCGCGGCGGCTTTGCGCACAGCCTCGCGAAATCCCTGCTCGCCGCCCGCAAATCCTTCGAGCGACAGCTCCAGTTCCAGAAGCTCCAGCGGCAGATGCGGGTTGTCTGCGTCGCCTGTCGGGGCGGCTTGGGCAGGCTTCGTCGGTGCGGCTAAGTCCTGAGAAAGCATCGCTCGTTCTCCTCAAGTCCCTCAAAGGCCAAGTAAAACGCGGTTAGAATGTTCCTTTTTTCGCATTTAGGCAAGTTTCCGTGCATGGGGGCCGCCGGCGCTCGCCATTGTTGCCGAAGATCGTCCTGGCTGCAGCCGCGACAATCGGTTTGTTTTCGCCCGCTCTTGCACTAAACAAAGAGTGTTCCATCCATGAGATTCTCTCGTGCGGAACGAGCGCCGCCGTGCCGACGAGCCCTTGATGACCATTCGTTTCGATCGTCCCGTTTCGCATGCCGCCCACGCCTCGCGCCTGGTGGCGGCTTTCGCGCTGGTGCTTTGCGTTTTGGTCCTGCTCGGCCATCGGTTCGGCCCGCTTGAAACGCCCTATTTCGTGCTATTTTTGCTAATTTCGGCAGCGATCGCCGCCATCGCTGTGCTGCTGTCTGCGATAGGCTTCGTGCATTTGTGGCAACGCGGCGCCGAGGGCGGTGTCTCGGCCTTCAAGGCGCTGGTCTATGCGGCGCTACCGCTGGCATTGGTCGGCTACGGCATGGAGCGCTATGTTACCCGCCCTGATATCCATGACGTGTCGACGGACCTTGCCGACGCCCCGGCATGGCTGGTGTCGCCGCATGCCGCCCAGATCTGGTTGCCGCACGATGAAGTCAGCACCAGGGATCGCCAGATGCAGGCTGATGCCTATCCGGCGCTGACGGGCCGCCGCTATGAAGGAGCGATGGACCGCGTTCTGGAAGCGGCGCGCGCCGTCGCCAGGGACAACGGCATCAGGATCACCAAGGTCGACGGCGCCAGCAACACCGAGCCGGATGTCGATACCAAGCGGACGAGGCGGGCAAAGCCGCGGCCTGCCGACGAAAGCGCCGTCACCGACGCCCCTGACATCGTGCCCATTCCCACCCCGCGTCCCGCCACCGAGGACGAAGTGGCGTCGCTGATCCAGCAGAATTCGGACGTGACGCTGCAGGGTGAAAAGCGCACCGCCATTCTCGGACTGCGTTTCGATGTGGTGATCCGGTTGCGCGAGGAGGCCGAGACCACCCTCGTCGACATCCGCGTCGCCTCCCGCTACGGCCCGCACGACCTCGGCCTCAGCGCCGGCATCGCCGAGGCCTATCTGAAGGCGTTGGACGCCGAACTGCTGGGGATTTCAGGCGGGTGAGGCCGGTGCCTCTGGCAACTCCCTCCCCTTGTGGGGAGGGGTCTTTCTTTTGTTAGTTGCACCCAACTGAGCAACGACGAGATTTTGCGACGATCCGAAATTGATAAATGGATGGAACTGCGGGTGGGAAAAGAACCCCTCCTCACAAGGGGAGGGGGTTACGCCCTCCAGCCAAGCCTCACCTCGCCGGCCGATACACACCCATCAGCGCCGGTGGCCCGTCCGTCTCCACCAAGCCCTTCTCCACCAGGTCCTCGATATGGGCCAACACCGACAGCGCCGCCGCCCCATGCAATCGCGGATCGGTGTCACGGTAGATTGCCTTGACCATGTCGGGGATCAGCCTGTCGCCGGCCTTGATCCGCTCCAGCACGGCGCGCTCGCGCATGCGCCGGTGGGCCCGAAGCCCACGCATGAAAGAGGCCGGGTCCTTGACCGGGCCGCCATGACCGGGGAAGAAGATGCGGTCGTCGCGGGCGAGCAACTGCTCGAGCGAGGCCATGTACTCGGCCATCGAGCCGTCGGGCGGCGCGACGATCGAGGTCGCCCACGCCATGACATGATCGGCGGAAAAGACGATGCCGGTCCCATCGAGTGCGAAAACAGTGTGGTTTGCCGCATGCCCCGGCGTCAGAAGCGCCGTCAACTGCCAGCCGTCGCCTGCAATGCTCTCACCATCGCCGATCGCAATGTCGGGTATGAAGGCGGTGTCGGAGCTCTCGGCGAAGGGATTGACCTCGCCCTTGTGCAGTGGCCGCGAGGCCCGATGCGGCCCCTCGGCGACAACCAGCGCCCCGGTTGCGGCCTTGAGGCGGGCTGCGAGCGGCGAGTGATCGCCATGGGTGTGGCTGACGAAGATATGCGAGACCTGCCGGCCCGAAAGCGCCGTCATCAGCGCCTGGAAATGCGGCTCGTTCAACGGGCCTGGATCGATCACCGCAACCGAAGAGCCGCTGCCGACGATATAGCTGTTTGTCCCATGGAAGGTGAAGGCGCTCGGATTGTTCACCGTCATCCGCTCGACACCGCGCGCGACCGGCACGGCGCGGCCATATTCGGGTTCAAAGCTCAGGTCGAATTCGGGGACGCTCATGGAAAGGGACATGCCAGCTATTTATATTCGATCTCGATGAAGGACATCGGCTCCGCGCCCGCATTGACGACATTATGCGCGACACCCGCCTCGCGCCGATAAGCGGCACCCTTGGCGACATCGACCCTGCGCTCGCCATCGGCCTCCTCAAGCAGAAACCGGCAATCCGTCATCGGCACGACGACATAGCCGAACCCATGCACATGGTGCCCCGTATCGGCGCCCGGCTCGAAATCCCAGCGGATGACGCGCACGACAGCGTCATCGATCAAAGTCGTCGGAACTGCCGGCGGGCGGGCGCGATATTGGCTCATATGATCTCCAGGAGGGCAGGGAAGCCTCAAGACCTAACATATCGGCCCGAATGCCGCACAGAAATATAGGCCCGCGCAAAACTTAGTGATTGTGACCGGAAGCGACCTTTGCTAATCAGGCGTCGATTTGGCAGCACAAGCGCTACCAAAATCCTCCGGTGGGGCGTCGCCAAGCGGTAAGGCAACGGTTTTTGGTACCGTCATCCCTGGTTCGAATCCAGGCGCCCCAGCCATTGTTTCAGTTATTGTTTCTTTGGTTCCTGTAAAGCCGATACCGGACCCTTGAGCCGAGCATTCTCTCAAAAGGCCTCGTCAAGCTCCGAAATCTCGCTGAAATCAATCTCTTCATCGGAGATCGCTGCAAGTTCTTCAAGGCTCAATTCTCTCGTATAGAGCCTCTTGATAGCTCAAACTTGCCTGCTCAATCTCAGACTATCCCCACAGTCTACACGACACTACCCCAAACAAGAACAGACGGCCCATCGGACCGCCTGCCAATTCTTTCCCCCAAGATCGCCTGCTTAGCTTTTCGCCTGTTCCGGCGGCGCCAGCAGTTCGGCGCAATAGGAGGAGCCTGTCGTGCCGGGCATGTCGCCGAGGATTTCGATCGAGCGGATGACATAGTCCGACGAGGTGGTGATGTCGGCCTTGCAGCTGAGATGGAGCCTACCGCCGGCGGAGCGGCCCTTCTTTGCGTCCTCGCCCGAAATCTTGACCGTCTTGTAGCCGCCGCGCCAGTTGTAGACGCGGCCACCGCCTGCGTCGTGGTCGGAGATCGGCGGGCCGTAACTGGCGAAGAAGCGTCCCGCCGACTGGCCGACCCAGCGGGCCGAGACCGGGTTGGACGATGCCATCGACGGCATCGGAATGGTGTTGCATCCAGCAAGGGCCAGCATCAGCCCTGCCGCAGAAATCGTGCGGAGTTTCATCGTATCGTCCTTGAGCTTTGTCGCGCATTCGACCGTTGGAAATGCCGCTGTCCCGCGCCGTTCCCGCTTGTCCCATCTCAGGCTTTAACCCCAAAGCTGGCAAAAGAAAATTGCCCTGAGCGGGCTTATGTGGAATTTGCCAAAGGTGTTGCGTTATATGCACTTTTCACGCGTCGTCGCAGCGCTTGCGTGTGGCGCCGTCCGGCACACGCAAGCGAGCGCTTTTGGCCAAGAAACAGGCGCCTTTTGGATTTTCGCGCTTGTGCAACGAAAACGGCTGGTCTATAGAGGCGCCGCTGGTCACGGAGTGTAGCGCAGTCTGGTAGCGCACCACGTTCGGGACGTGGGGGTCGAGTGTTCGAATCACTCCACTCCGACCAGTCTGAAGGCCCGGTTTCCCGGGCCTTTTCTCTTTCTGCTAATGTTCAGGAAATTTCCCACCGGGATTATCACCGGGAGAAACGCTTACAGTGCTCGCCTCGGACGCTGACACGGCGTTGACATCGCATAGCGAAGCGTCACAACCATTTGTTGCTTGACGATTTTGCTAGACGGAAAGAGGCAGCATGGCGGACGAAACAATCTGGACGACGAAAGAGATTATCCTAACGGTCCTGGGCACGGGCATCGTCTCGGGGTCGGCCTCATTCGTACTCGATTTTTTTCGAAGCCGCTCCGGACGGAAACGCAGCCGGACATATCTCTGCATGAGAATTACCGCAGCGCTCGAAGCCTACGCCATCAACTGCGCTGAATCGCTAGAGGCAGCCGAAGCGCACTACGGGCAGACAAAGATACCGGTGATCCTTTCCCTCCCGGACCCGCCCGTCTATCCGGAGGATGTCGATTGGCACTCCGTTGAGCCCGACATAGCGTATCGGATCATGAGTTTTCTGAACGAGCGCGAAGCCCAGGCGGCCGCTGCTCGGTACGTGGAGCATTTCGAAGGAAATCCGTTCGGCTCGGAGGAGGCTGTTAAGAGCACCGGTAAGAAGGCCTATGAATTGGCAAACGTGTTACGGTCGTTGGCCAACCTTCAGCCACCGGATTTCGGCCGGATGCTGCAGCCACTGTTTAAGTAGCCACAAATTCAAACCGGCTTCAACGCCAGTCCCTCGAAATCCTCGGATGACCAGAGGTATTCGTCTCGACCGTCGAATGTTGCTTTGTCGGATTTATAGCACAGCTCGCCGTCGACGCCGATCTCGCGCAGGGTCGTCAGGGTTTCTGAGACCGTCTCTTCGTCCGACGCAGCACAGTACACGCAGATGAGATCGTGGCCGAGTTGCCTGCGGAGTTCCCGGGTTGATTTCTTCACCGCTAGCAACCTGCCTTCGACCGCTGCGTCTTCCAAGGCTTCCCAAATCAGGCCGATGTCGGGAGCTTGGACCTGCGCCAGCCATTTGCCCGTCGACGTAGTGTCGTCGTCAGTGATTATCGAGCGGAAACTGGATTTTGAGAGAGTGGGATACCACAGCATGATATTCCTGAATGATAAAGATCGAGCCGACATTACGATTGCTCGTCGGCATGCTATATGCAACTCATTGCTTCAGCCTTGATTATTGCAGCTGGGGGATGCCTTGGAGAAAGACTTAGAGTTTGCACGAACGAATGCGATTTCCTTCGGTATCTCGAACGGCAAGAAGCTCCATTACTTTGAGCACTGGCACACCCTGCGGATTATCCTCGACGATTACGACCTGATCCGAGCTGTCGGCGGGTACGAGCAGGACTTCGGAAAGAATATTTTTGCGGACTTTCCTGGGGACGGCTGGCGCGAGCGGACCAAAGAGGGCTTCGAAGAATACAACAAGCTTCGGCTCGCTCAGATAAGACCGGCTCCGAACAGGACCGCCTACGGAATCACCGGCCTCGGCCAGATTGAACGCGACAGGATCGTCGGAGCGTACGTTCGTGATCCTGCTCGACCTCCGCCAGACCGCGATGATACGAGCTACGAGAAGAGCTTTAGGGACGTGATCGTAACGGTCACTGGCGTGACCGACGAAGACGATAATGCTGGGTCTATATTCCTTTTCACCGAAGACAGCGGCGATATCCGGCCGGGTGAAGACAATCTCCATCTGACGCTTTACCTGCCATCCGAGCGGCTCAAAGATTTGATCGCAGAAATCCGGTCTAGCAGAACTCGTCCCCAACTCCATGTCGCCGCTATCGTCGCTCTCTATCAGTCTGAGGTCGAAGCGTCGCTGCGGGACTGGCACCATCCCCAGACATTCTTGCTCCCGCAGCCGCACAGCAACGCACCGGCTCGATTGATGCAGATCAGGTTCGGGTTCGATAAGGCACAGTAGATACTCTTGATCTACCGGAACCAACGCCGATTCGCGAAAAGTTGATCGCGGATACGAGAACCCAGGTCGCGCAGCCGTCAGTGTCGACCACGAGCCTGAAAAGCATTAAGATCGCGCTTTGGATTATCGCTGCTGCTAGCGTGTTGAGGCTATTGATAAGATGATGATCACAAAACTCATCCGCGAGTCGATGCCCGCTATCAAGCAAATGGGTCGCGACGAGATTGCAGCACATGCTCAAGGCCTACCCGGCGTCTATATGATCGGCGAGGAGATCGTCTGGGAATATCCTGGCGGCGAAGTTTTCGGCGAGACCGAGCACCGTCAACGACAGGAGACGCGACATGTCAGCGACTGATGTCGAAGAATACACACTAGAAGAAGCGGCTGCAGTGCTCGATCTCGATGCCGTTCTGGTAAGGTTCCGCTTGCAGTCAGGAAGCCTACAGTCGTTGCGACGCAGTGATGTTGAGGCTATGAAGCCAGTCCTCGAAGAACAAGCCCGGTTGATGATCGAGATCAACGATGATTTCGATGAGTATCACAAGATCGTCAACGACGGCCTTCGTATAAAATGGATGCCGATGGGCCCCGGATTCCGTGTTCGCGATCTAGACAGATACGAAGCTTTTCTCGACAGCAGCGACGCCGAGCAGGCCGAATTTCTGAAGACAGTCGATGAAGACGAAGTCGAGTTCTGGCTCGAACTTCTGACGGCTCGGGCGATGTACGTGCATCCGGATGATAAACGCGACGGCAGTATCACTGAGGCCAAGGTAGCTCGTCACCCCGAGCGATACGATTGGCCGTCGGATGAGTGACGGGAAATACGACGTCGATTTCTACGGCTGGACACAGGAGCAGGCAGCGCTTCTGCGGGCGCTTCCGCGTGAAACCGGTCTCGACATCGAGAACATTGCAGAAGAGATCGAGGCGGCCGGAAGGGAGTCCATCAACCAGCTTTCCGAAGTTCTCATGCGGACCCTCGACAGCCTCATTCAGATCACCGCCGTTATTCCACACGGGGTCGGCGACAAATCCGCCGCGACCAGCGCCCAAATCGAAGCCATCATTTTGAAAGGGCAGAGCGTCGAACGGCATGTTGACTTGTCGAAAATCTGGAGGCTTGCCCTTCGGAACGCGACGCACACCCTCAAGGAAGACGGCTTCGATGTTCCGGAGTTGCCCGATGCGTGCCCACTGTCCTTGGATCAGCTCTTACGCGATGATTTCGATCCGCGCGAAGCCGTGAAGATAATCGCAGCAGCGATGGCAGCCCGATGACAGTCGCGGACGAGGTCAGAGCCATCACCGCACGTCACGGGATCGAGCCGAGTACCGAGTATCCTGAATGGGTCGGCCGACAGTTCCAACGTTTGTCCGGCTTCGAAGGCGACGAAACATTGTGCGTCATCGCTGATCTTAAACGCGAAGGCATCATCGACGGGAAGCAGGCAACGGACCTCACGCTTCAGCATGTCCGAGAGACCGCTGATGACGCTGCCTGAATTCCTGATCTGGGAAACCCGGCAGCCGGACCGCTTCGAATTCGTCGGCGATCAACCGCTCCTTCTCGAACCATCAACACAAGCTCGCTCATTATTAATTGGCGATATTGTCGCTATCCTGCGTCCAGCCGTACGAGGCACCGGCATGCGCATTCTGCCTGGCATCCGCGTCGTAGTCGGCCGCGAAGTCAGATATCCAGCAGTTGTCGTCGACGCCGGACCATACCTCCCGGAGGCAACAGAGCCATCGCGGCCGGTGATGATCGTCGACGTCGACCGCCAGCGTGACTGGTCAGCCCTACCAGACGTCCGATATCTTTCGATGGAAATCGGGGACGATGTGGGACAAGTGTCGACATTGCTTCGGATGAGAACGAAATAGGAACATTCCCGAGGAGCATGTTCTTGAGGCAGCGCAAAGGCATTGATCTAGTCCGCGACAACAGCGGCTATACCGTCGGAGACGGCAGTGCGCGTGGCCCCGGTTCGTCGGAGCATACATACAGAGTGGAAGTCTGGTCAGAACCGCCGGAAGCTGGCGGCATCCTGCTGGAGACGATCAGCCGGGCTACCGAATTCTCAGTTTCCACTGCAGCATATAAAGCGGCCGTTCGTGCTCGGCCTGGCAAGACGCTAGTCCATCTCAACGGCCATCACCGCATGTCCGCAGAGTTGGCCCCGGACCCACCCATCCCTCTTCTCCAAGGCCGATCAGGCGGGATCGGCCTCAACACGCGAACAGGTAACACTCGACAGCCTTGAGCAATGGTTCGTGCTCGGCGCTAGGTGTTCTGCATGTCAACACAAGGGCTGGCTTGACCGCCATGAACTGAAGCGACGGTACGGCAAGGGAACGTACTTGATATCGCTGGTGCCACGCCTTCATTGCAAAGCCTGCGGCAACAATCGTGGCAACACGCTCCGGCTTGGAAAGATGCCGCGATAAATGATAGGTTATAATTTTTCCAAGTTCCGATATCTCATAAGTTCTCGCAAACCGAAGTATTAGGCGTTTCAAATGTTACTAATCGGGGGCAAAATCGGAAAATTGCCCCCGATTAGTAACATTTTACTGCCACCGTCCACATTTTTTACTTTATTTTCGTGATGATCGTTGAGTCTATAGATTCTTTTAATATTTTGTTTACGTTTGTTGCTCCAATCTATGGACGTTGAATTCAAAAGGAAGCCGGTCATGTCAATGTACACCTCGAAAAACCCCGCTGGTGTTGTCGCCATGGAGACCGGTGCGATCTTTGCGATTTTGGCTGCGGGGGCTGTTAACGCGGGCATGCAGACCCGGGAGGCAATGCGTCAGGCTCGCGAGGCTTCGAATTCTTATCAGCTCCGTTCGCAGTTGGATGCTGCGATCCGTTACAGCGAGCGGTTGATGGACGTTGCCGTGGCTCAGACGACCGAGATTGAGCAGCTGAAAGCCGAGAACGCTCGCCTCCGCACCGCTTCCGCGACCTACCTGGCCGCTGCCCGTAGCGCGTCAAAGAAGGCTGCTTAACGGTGGATATCGACGACGCGCTCGACCTTTGGATGGAAAGCAAGCTGTCCGTCAAAGGAGTTTTGATGGCGACCGGTTTTCGGCGGCTGACGGACATCTATCAGGAAGTGGTGTGGGACCAGCAAGACGCGGAAAACGCTCGGGAGTTAGAGATGGAAAACCCAGAAGCCGAGCGACACGCTCAGGAGCAGAAAGAACTGGAAGCAGAAGCTTGGTACAAGTTCGAATTCCTCCTTGAGGAGTCGCCCTGGTATTTGGAAGCGTGCGTGCGTGCGCTCCGCCGCGAACGGGCTGACGCGTTCGGTTTCGGCCGCCACCAGAGGGTAGCGGCCGGATCGGCGGTTAATTGATAGCGTAGTTCGTCGATGCGGGCGCGAGTGTGCCCGCTCTGAACGCTGTGATACGAGCCGCAAGCGCGGTTTCAGTAACGGGGTCCCGCTGGTTGACTGACAAGATTGCAGTGAGAGCGTTTGGCTCCCCAGCCAGTGCAGCCGCGACTCGGCGATCTGACGTTTCCGAGACAGCCTTTAGCTGTGCATCATTCAGATCGAGGAGCCACCCTACCTGATCCTCAGACAGCAGTGTCAGGTCAGCCGACAGGCGATCCACTTCGCACATTCCTGCAAAAATCTTGACCTGCATTTCCGGCGAGCGTTTGAAAATATTGTCGACCGTCTTCGCCTTTCCGACCTCAAGGTCGCGGGCTTCGGTCAATTTCTCTGGGTCGGGTAAGGCGGCTTCGATGTCCTGGACCGGAGCAGCCGGGGGGGCTCCCCCTATTGCCAGTCTGGCTAGCAGCCAGTCGAGAAAGCCAGTCGCGGTGTTAATTGCAGCCATCGTCAGATTGATGAGCGCGTTGATGATTGCTTGTAGAAATCTAAACATGTTTGAATCTCCCTATTATTTCTTTATTGAGACAATCATCGTGCGTATTTGCGGCGCTTGAAACAAATCGGCCGACAGTCCCACAGATTTGCAAAGCCTATTCTGTTGACGCAGCCAGTATTCGTCAGTGTTTGACGCGCAAGCAACTGATATTCCCCCACAAATTACTTGCGGCTGACACGTTTCGATCAAACCCTTGTTGATGAGGACGTTGTTGTCCTCCAACAAGGTGAGACATCTATGAAGATGAAGATCGATGAAATGCCGTATCGGCTGCGAGAATTCCTGCCGGTCTTCGGTCCGACATTCAAAGCCAAGCTTGCCGAGCGGATCGAGGGCCTCGCTGAATTCTTGGGCAAGCAACCGAGAACAATCGAAGCCTACCTGTCATATCGCGAGGATCGCGCGATCTCCGCTGAAGACTACTGGCGCGTCGCGGTCGAATGGGTCAAGCGGAAGGCGCGGTCGAAGATGGAGCCGGGCTTCATCGTCTACGGCATCGACGACGAGTCGATGTTCGAAACGCAGTGGTACTGGCAAGCGCGGTTCCTTTCCGACGTTGAAGGCAGTCAGATCGCGATGCGTCGGCTACCGGCCGCTCACCGGATGGACGAGCGAATGGAGCGTCGCTCGCGTCTTCGCCATCTCGTCCGCGATAACATCGTCAGCAAGCAGCAAATTTGCGAGGTCTTCGCCTTCGACGAACATTGCCTCGTCGACTACCAACTCGAAGGCGTGGACTGGCTGTCGACGCCGGACGAGTTGAGGCTGCGGGTGCTCGAAGGGTTTGTCGCGGAACAAATCGGAGAAGCACCATGATCGAAAAGGAGTTCATCCACTTCATCGCCCGCAACGGCCACCTGATCGAGAACCGCTTTCGCAGTTCCATGCCGTGGCCGAGGGCCTGCCGCATGTATGCTTTGGCGTCGGACCCGATTGCAGTCGAGCGCTGCCGGTCCTTCGCGATCTCGAATTCCGGAGTCATCCCCGAATATCGGGAAATTTTTACTGAAATCGGTATAGCCCGGAGTGCAGAGCTGACAGCATCAGCGGCGGAGCTGGTTCCAAAGAAGGTGGCCATACAGGTCAGGAGGACGCCATCGATGATGCCTCGCCGCCCGAAAGCTTGAATGCCGGAAAGTCTGCTTTATGTCTGTGCGACCCCGGTCATCTCGGGGTTATCTGCGAATTCCATCGGCGGATTATCGGCGGCGGATGTGTGGGCAATTCTGTTTACGAGATGATGTGCGGGTAACGCTTTGAAAAATAACAAAACATCGTGCTTGTGTGGGATTAAATCTCACAACATCGTTCCTTGTCAGCAGCGAAATGACTGACGGGAACACAACAAACAAAGGGTAAGAAAAAATGCTTTATGAAATCCTAGCTAATAGCACATCGATGGGAATCTACGAGGCAGCTGACAAAACAGCCGCACTCGAAGCCCTAGCTCGTGATGCTGGCTATCGTAATCTAGAAGAAATTCGTCGCCTCGATAACAGCAATGTTCCAGCGATGGACGTGTTCCTGGCTCAGTACCAGGTGAGAGAAATCACGATCCAAAACATCCGCACGGAAACATGGGAAGGAGACGCTGATCAACTCGCAGTCTATTTCACGCTCAATCTCGACGATGAAAAAATCGAGACGCTTGAATGGATTGACAGTGACGGGGACCTTGAAACGGTCGACAGCCATGTAGAGTCCGCTCACGGCTTCAGCAGCTATGTCAATAACTTCATCCGCGACAGTCTAAACGACTACATCGAAAGGAACCGTGCGAAGATCGAGGAATTGCAGGACGCATAGCACCTGTATCGACACCAAAAGGCCCCGAGGACAGGTTCACCGGGGCCTTTAATTTTGTCTGTCGCCCAGCTTCTTGACCGTCGACAGTATCATCAGGCAATCCTCGACTGATTACCGCCAGTCCGGCTGATCCTCAACCGGTCCTTTCGTTATTGCCGATTAAGTCGAACGACGACATCGGAACTCCCGTCGATGCAACTTTCAAGAGATAGGGGGTGAAACGGGCAGAATCGATACGTGTCGGCTCTCGGGCGTGTGCCCCCTCATCGGGGCGTTCTTTTTGCTCGTAAAAAAGTTCGTTGCAAAGGCATCTGGGCCAAGGTTGCGAATACTATACCAAGTCGTAAGAGCGAAGAGCTCGTTTGGGAATGTCGCGTGATTACTCGTTTTTCGCGTCGGTAATTGAAGTTAAATCTCGTTAACTTCAAAAGTGACCGATGGCCTGATTCGTTGCCTGGCGTCCGATAACATTCATTATCGGACACTAGGCACTAGCAGACACGACGCCGGTCGATCAGCGGTTCACATTTCAGCTAGAGAACGGAAAATCAAAAGTCAGCCAACGCAGAACTTAAAGCATTTGCTCGGACAAGAGAGCCAGATATTGCGACCTCTGTCTCAAAACCGTAGATTTAAGAAACGGTCGAACGTCGTAATAGCGACCGCCTGCGAAACCAAGGCTATCGATGAATGCAAGTTCAGCGCTGAGCGAACTCCGACGGTTTGCGATTTCTCTTCGCCAGTCATCCAGAGTCAATTCCCCACCAGCAGTATCTGAAGCAATAGCTTCGTCTATTTTGCCTTCCATCGAACTAATAAGAGCAGCTAGGACTTCCTCCTCGCTGACAGGAAATCCATCTTCACCTAGTTTGTTTGGAAAATTCGAAGGAGCAACCTTGGTCACCACATCTTCGATAGTCCTCATCATACCTAGCAGTCTCTCACCTCCGCTCAGCGCGGCCTCAAAGCTGTCAAAATCCCGCACATTCGGATGACCAATCGTCTGAATCCCGATCTCGTGAACGAGGTCGTTTCGGCCTAAATAAAGCTCTTCAAGAACTTGGCCTAGCGCGGCATCATCTTTCTTATCATCTAGAATCTGGGAAAGGGTGCCGTCTTGAGCGCCGATAGTGCTGAAGACTCGGGAGATGGCGGCAATGTAGCTGTCTCTGGAACTGATGCTGTTGGAGCCAGCTAGGAGATGAGGGATCGTCAGTCCTTCAGAAACCATTGATACGAGCTTCTCATTCGAGATCGCCTGCTTGAGATCGTCGTTTTTTATAGTCTTGGGATCGTAGCAAAACATGTCATATAACCGCGACTTCGCGTGCCATTCTAAGCAGGTCACAAATCCGACCTTGTAATAAGCGGTGAACTCGAAAAAGCTCGGAGAAATGCGGGTATCCAGCAAAGGCTGCAAGACAGGTCCGACTTCTCGAATATCCTCAAGTAGTCTTTCCAAACGCTGATCGCCGAGAAAGCGGTAAATGTAGACTGCTCACGTACGAGATAGCGCTTCGCAAATTCAATTTGGGCTGACGATGGTTTTGACAAAACTGGCTCCAAAAAATGACGCGTGGGTTGAAATGAGAATTGAGCGCTTTTGACGGGGAGTTTGGTCGACTAACTGCCGAAGCCGTAATAGCCCAACAGCGCCTTTTCTAGGAGAGCGCCCCCAGCCTGCATGCTTACGTTCCATGCGCCAGATGCCGCTTTGCTTAACATCCCGCCGACCCACTTCCCAACCTTCGGGCCGAATTTTTTCTCACTGCTAATCTTCGGCTCTTCATTCAAAGCGACCGCGAGTTCGTCGAGGTCGTCATTGGTCACGCCGAACTGGGTCAATTGGTGACGAAGGTCTTGGAGATCACCATTGTTGACTGTGATGTTGACGGTAGAATTGTGAGCCGCCCCAATCACTCCCGCATTACCATGAACTGTCGTATTGAAAATCTGTGTCACAACTTTCTCCACTGAGGCTTGTTTCGAACTTACGGCGTCAATTTCGCCCGCATCAGGATACTGCTTCTTCAGCGCCAGCACGAAATCTAAGACTCGATTTCTGACAGCATCGACAATCCCTAATACCTCCGAAACTGGAAGTTCTCCCCAAAAAGCGTGGATAGCGTAGCTTCGCTCAGTTACTTTACCAGGCAAGAAATGCGCGTAGTTCATCATGTCGACCGACAATGATTCGGCCTTTTTAATTTCGTCTACATCAATGCTTCCGATAGCTTGCCGGTATTTCAACATGTTAATATCATTATTTCCAGTCGCCACCATAACTGCTGCGGAGGCCACAGGAGCATTCGTGATCTGATATGCCATGTTCCCTCCTGTGACCTTGAAGTTCATCTTGATGCGCCGATACTCGGGAACTTCTGCTTGACGGGGATAACCGTTCATCTCGAAACGAACCCACTCTTCGAGCACGTGGCTGTCAAGATTCGAGGCAAGCACCAGCAGTTTTCTAAGAAGGGTCGCAACGGGAACCTTGTCTGAAATAGCGTCGTTTTGAATATCTACGAGAAGACCCATAATTTGCTGCGCCTTTGCACTATCGCTGCTGTTGACCTTCCGCTTGAATAATCCGACACGGTCTGGCCCTCCATCTCACGGTGCGAGATCAGATGGTTCGCGCTGGAATGTCAACATTGCCGTCAGCTGGTAATGATTGATCGGCCTTATCGGTCATCAAAATCGGGAGTTTGATCGAGTGCGGCCAGGTCAGAATAATCCTTCAATTCGCCTCTTGCTTGCTTCGAGGCGATAAAGTGCGCCTTCGACAGCACCGGCACCGTTTCCCCCTCACAACATACAAGCAAGGCCTCGTCGATTGCTTGGCTTGTTTCAAGCCCGGCCGCAGAAGTTAAGACGTCAATAGCGTAGAGACGCATCTGAAGTGCCGGTCTGGCGATCCGTTCGACGTTAGCAGCAAGAGTGGGGAATCTGTCTTGCAAAGCCGCGACGAACAGCGCCGCGTTGTGTGCTGATGGTTCCAGCAGGACATCAAGGTCATCACGGGGCCGCTCGACGCCGTGATACTGCGCCGCCGCCCCGCCGATCACAACGAACCGAACGCCGCCCTTTACGAGGAATGTTAGAATCTCATTTTCCACCGCATCATAAAAAGGTTCACTTCGTCTATCCCTCGCCTTTGTCAGACTCAAGACTTTCTAGCTCGCCAATGAATGCAAACATCAAGTCCGTTATACGATTATAGGCATATTCAAACGTTCCGAGCGAACCCAGTAAAGCATTTGCAATCATATCCCGCGAGCCGCCGGTATCACGCAGGCCGCGACCGAAATAAGTGATGAAGTTTTCTTTGTCGATCTTGGAATACAGCCCCGCTACTCCCGACCAGTTGGGGTGCGCGAACTCGCTCAACCTGTCGTAACTTGCCATGACGCCCGGCATCTTTTTGTCGATGCTCCTTAGCAGATCGTTGACGTGGACGGGCTTGGGCGATTCCGGCCATAGCCGTGAACCTGCCAGCATTTGCATCAGTAATTCGTTTAGTCTCTCGGGATCGTATTTGCTGCGGTTCTCTAGTAACTCCATGAGGCTCCAGGTCATTGCCGCATTTTCGGTAACGGCGCGTGTCATGATCGCAGCAGCGGCGAAATCATCACGTTCCAAAGCCTCGCAAGCGTTGCGGGCGAGTTCCTCAGTTCGCCAAATCACTGCTTCTCTTGTGGTGAGCAATTGATACGGGGCTTTAGACTTCACCCCAAGGGCTGCGACATCAATAGACCGGGGCAAGTTCTCCCGTATCAAATCCACCCGTGCCCGCGCCTCAGCCACGAGATTAGATTCATCTGTCATGAATTATCCCTTCCCCTGGCGGCGAATTGAGGCCCTTGGGCACCTATTCAGGCTGTTCGTTCGAATCCTTTTCCCACTCGTCTGGTTTATCAAACATGTGGGCAGAGATGACGCACTTCTTCCGTTCTACCTTCGTCTTTGGCAGATCAAATCCGGGCGCTAGCTTGCAGTTGATATAAGGTGCGCGGAAATCATATGAGTCATGAGCCGCAACCTGATTGCGGTAGTGCCACATGGCCCTCATGACGGCAGCAGCCCGAGAATCCGACAGGTTCAAATTGAGCGAGACGCCATCTGTTAACGTCGAGTCCAAGTCTTTTTCCCCGTAACGCTCGTTCATAGCCTGAAGAGTCAAGATGAAGCCCTCGACGAAGTGCTTGCAGAACGATGGGTCTTTTATCGTTGTGCCAGCGCAATAGGTTGTCGGGCCATCATTAGCATACGCGCTCGCCGGAGTTGGAGCACTCGTAGCTGAGAACGGAAACGACGGAAACGACGGAAAGAAAGGCGACAGGCCGACAGACTCGCATTCAATTCTCCATTGCGGGCGATTGCGAAGACCAGTTTGCCCCTACCTCAGGGCTCTAGCGTAGTTTCCGAGAAACTCATATGGCCACCGGCTGCTCAATCGAGATTGTAATTTTCGGTTTGCCTCGGCTTGCCGACATCGAGGCCATCCATCTCGCACCTATAGACCGCCGCATACTGCCGGACCTTGAAGCCGTCTCGGGCTCCTTCAACTGCAAAGGTGATCGAGGTGCTCGGATAGGTCTTTTGAGTGATCAGGTTCAAATTCCAGTCGATTTGATCGAAGCTATAGTCATCAAGCGCTGCGCTAGGAAATCCGAGAGGAGTTCTCATCGCGGCTCCAATGCCAGCAAATTCCCGGAGCTTAGTCGGGGCATAATGCGGGAAGCTGAGACCGAACGGGCTTTTTCCAAGCAAGTCGGAAATCTGATTCTGACAAGAGACAACGGCTTTCCGGAGTGTGTCGCGATCCGCGTTCCGGACTAAGACCGCCTTCTCTTCAGCAATCTGCACTAGCCTCAAATGCTCATCATGCTCACTTGCGGCTCGCTGCTCTTGCCTATGCTTCTCATCAACAACCTGCTGTGCCAAAGCTCCTTCGTGGGCTTTGTAGAGGCCGAAGCCGACTACAGCGAGGCCGATCAAGCATAGGATCACCCCAACTGGGCCAGGGCCGGGTCGCTTTGGAACATTAGGACTTTGGGGATCGTCTTGAATTGCTTTGGATTTTGAGGAGGTCACTGACTGCTCGCTACTGTATGCGTTGACCCGTCCTATCCGTTGTTCGATATAGACGGTCAAGTACTCCGCCAAGCTCGATACAGGACGATCAGTAGTGAAGAGCGGAATCGAGATAATTTACTGATCCTGCCAGATCGAGCGCCGTCAATGCGGCCAGGGGCCGGTGATTATTATGAGGTAAGCGCTAGCAAATCGAGAAGGCTTGATGCAACCTCCTCGCAATTGCCCTCAATTCAAGGACCACCCGCCGTGATCAGCATCGATAGCATTCAGTCCAAGGCCTCTAAAATGCTTGTCGCAGGCTGGTTTGCAGGCCTCATCTATTACGGCTGGAGGGCCAAGGACACGCCCGCAGCTCTTCCCATGTGGGAATACGCTGTGGTTGCTATCGTCGGCATGTTCGTTGTTTCGATCATCATCGGCTTGATTCTTACAGCCCTTGCGGCCGGTGTAACCCGCGTTGCCACTGGACGGGCCGAAGGAAGCCCGCACGCGTATGCATGGGCGGCTTTCGCCGCTCCGGTCCTCGCATGGTTCACTGCCGGTTACGTGATAGCGCTGCTAGGCTGACGGGGCGGTGGTGAATTCCTTAGAAGAAAGCGCATTCGAGGGCTTCACGCCTGGGTATTTCGATAACTTCCTAGATGATCGGGACTACCTCTACACGCTCGTTCACACCATCGACTGGCAGTCGCAATTACTTGCTGTTCGATTGATGATTTCCAGAAATCGTCGGGAGGGCGAAGCCTTTTCGAAGGCTATCGAAGATGATGCGGCCGAGGTCAGGGCTTACGATGGGCCTCATCACAATCATTGGGTAGATCAGCATGTGGATATGCTCCACGAGTCCGTTTATCACGACGCGGCCGAGAGCATGGCTGCAATCGGAATGATTGCCCCGCTGGTCGAAAGCACGCTCGGCCAGTCTCTCGCCGCGCTTGGCGGCATGTATGATCGAAAGAACATTCATCCCGGCGATCACAAACGCTGGAAGCGAGCAGAGGGCCATGAATCTCGTTGGAATTGCCAATTCTATTTCGACAGCAAGAAGCAAGCGAAGAACAACATCATTTCAGGGCTGGCTCAACTTGCTGCAGCGTGCGGCCTCGACAGGTTCCTGTCGCAGGATTTTATGACTTGGTTCGAAGCGATGTTCACCTACCGAAATTTCATGTTCCACGGAGGATTCGAATGGACCATTGAACGGCGGACGATTTTTGAAAAGGAGATTGAGAAGAAGGGGTGGGAACTATTTTTCACCTGCTCGACGACAAATGGGCGTCCCTGGGTTTATTACATAAGAGATGAGGCCATCGACGCTTTGCCGACCATGGTCGAAAACATGCTCGACAGCCTTGGACTATTCGCAAAATCATTGCCGGTTGGGCTGACATCAAAGCTCTGATCAAAAGAAGTCTCACTCCTCCGCGATGACACCGTGGGGCACCGAGGCGCTGGTGCAGGTGAAGGAACTGAGATGGTGAAAATTGTAGGTAGTGTGGATGAGAATTGGCCGATATGTCGCCATATGTCGTCCATTTCACGAAGGCTGAGGGAAAGCGGAAAGCATACGACAACTCCCTTTCCATCCTGTCTGGTCGGAGGATCGAGGCCCGAAGTCGGTTTGGCACAGGGACGAAGTATGCGGCTGCACCCCTATCGATCTGCTTTAGCGAAATACCGCTGCACAACTTAGCTAGGCTGGCGGACAAGCGGGGTTGTTATGGAATAGGGTTTCGGAAAGAATTCATTGTTGAGCGCGACGGAGGTCCTATTATGTATGCCTACAAGGACACGCCGCGTGCAAAGGCGCTTCTAACAATGGCTTCAAATGCAAAAGCCGACCAGAACGATCCGATCTGGAAAATAGCGCCGTTTGTTGATCAGCCTGGCCAGTATGGGAAGAAGCCCTATTTTTATGAGTGGGAAAGGGAGTGGCGGCACGTCGGCAAGCTCGATTTCAAAGAGACCGACGCAGCGTTCCTTATTATCCCAGAAAACCTGCATTCCCAGGCTCGCGGCTTTTTCAACGACGCCGAAGCCGAAAATCTGGGGCCAAACTACAGATGCCCCTTCATCGATCCCTATTGGGATGCTGCAAAGGTTAAAGCCGCGTTCGATGAAGCTCAGACGTGACGGACGAATGGAGATATGATCCGCTGTCGATGATGACACCCGGGTTCGGCTGAACGGGTCCATCGACGCGGCTGGCCTGCTTCAACTCGGCCTGCATGTTCCTGTGAAGACGAGTTTCGGAGCGAATTTCACCGTCAACTCTTTGAAAGACCCTCGATAAGCTGCTGTCATCTCGCCGTCCTTTGTGTCTTGAAACCGAAACAAAGTCATGGGCTCGTCGGAGATTCGGCGCAGATACCCGGCATAGAACAACATGCTCGATTGATGGCTTTCGGCGTGGAGGTCGCCCTCGCTATTGCCGCCGTTCAACCAAATGATCCATGGCCGGTATTCTTGTATCACAGCGAACACCGTTTCAGCCCCACCAGCTATCGCGCCAGAGGCTTCGTCCCATTTGCCGTCGCAGATCAACGTCGTTTTCGAAGAGGCTTGATAGATCACAAGGTAGAGGCCGACGCCAACCAGCATGACGCCGAGCACCGCCAACGTCGCAATGACTTTCAGGAATGCTTTCATATCTAATACTGTCCTTGCGACGTTGGCGCACTCGATGGTCGTAGGTGATGAAGATGAAGCCGGGTCCATCTTTCATGGTCCAATCACCCGATCAGTAAATTCTCTCGATTCCGCTCTTCCTTACTGATCCGACCAGATCGCGAGCTTACTTCCGTGGCAACTTCCGGATTTGTGGGGCAGAATATACTTTTTCGCCATTCGGATATTCCGTTGTAATCATGCCGTCAGGCGTCATCGAGTAAACCACCGGCACACCGGCAGCAAACGCCTTCCGACGCTCTTCCTTGCCCATGTTCGCCAGCTTTTCGCGGGCATTCGCAATCGGCTTCGTAATCAACGCCATGGGGGCCTCCTGTCCTATACCCCTTCATCGTCCGAACCGCTTTTGGTGCATGCCTTTAGGAAAAGCTGGCCGAAGTGAGTTGGCCGAATGGAAAACAGCCTCAGACCGTCGACTGGGTCCTTTATCTCACGCAGTTCGTCAACAATTCTATTCGCATACTCAATCAAGCCCAGATGCTGCAGATGCTCCAGGTAAACAGGAAACATCTCAGGCTGATTCAGTTTTTCGTAGCCGAACATCAACTCCCGAACCTTCGCGAAGAGCGGCGTAGGAAATTCTAGCTCAACAAGCCGCTGCTCCCGTTGCGCAGGGTCGGGATAAACTGTTTCTCCTGACGGGGCCATGATGATGGACTCGTAGCGAGTCGCCACATCGTTGAGGAAGAGAAGCTCGTCCGGAGCAAGCTGCGTTATCACAGTGAAAAAAGCCGGGTGCGCTTCTCCTACCCGGTGGCCGTCCATGGCCCGGGAGAGAAGGTTGACGTAGAGGTCCGTGATCGGGTCTTCCTCGTTCTGAAACCGGAGCTTCTCGACTATAGGAAGCGCGACGGATTCGACAGGAGGTATCCTCTGCGGCTCTGGCACCTGTCGGATGGCCTTCGCAATATACGCTGCAAGACGGTCCTGCCAGGCAGCAGTGAGCTGAAAGGGCGCGAGCAGCAACCTGATCGTTTTGACAACATCCGCGCCGAACTTGTCGACCTCTTGGAACGTTTTCGGAGCGACCTTGCCCGCAACTTCCACTGCGGCAACGGCCGTATTCGGATCGATGCTCATTTCTGTCTCTGTTGTTTGGGCTTCAAGGAATGCCCCCAGCGTTGATGGAAGCCTCGTCACCTGTAGCGATAGATAAGAGCAAATCGCCAGTCGGGACAAGCGTCCGCAAAAGAAAGAGCGCCACGCGGGCGCTCTCGATGGTCATAGGCGATGAGAGACTCGGAGCCGCTTCCAGAGATGCAACGCATCAAGCTTTGTGCCTATCTGCTGACGCCGATTTAAGTTGCTGGCGTTCAACGCGGAGCCCACCCCGCTTTTGCGAGCGCTGCACGCAAATTCCTGTATTGCGTAGACCATCCGCCATGCATCTTCTTCATCTTCCGAAAATGGGCGCACCCGGTCGATGAAGGAGCGTTTGCAGAACTGAGCCAAAGCCTCGGCCTGCGTGTCATCGAGTTCGATGGCGATCTTATTCATTACAATCCCCTTGGTGCAGAGCTTCCATGAAGTCGTCCATAGTGATCGTGTCATCACTGGAGTTGTCGAGCTTCGCACCAAGGGTCTCCCAAAACTCTTCTGGTTGACCTTTCGCCAACTGCGCCAATCGGGCAGTTCTCCGACGAGCGAGGAGTTCCGCAAAATCCGCTTCGATCTCAACCATTGGAAACTATGCCATCGGAAAATACGAACGTAAGGCGGCCCTCTTTACGCAATTCTTCGAGAATGCGTTCCTCTTCGGCCTTTTCCTTCGCGAACCATTTCGCGTACTTGGACTTTGGCCGATGGTGGATAACTGCCTCTTTCTGGACCTCATCCAGCATTTCCCATGCCTGACGGTCAGAGAATTCGCTATTGGTCAGGCACTTCCCGAAGATCAACCCTACCGCAACCCGGACGGTTGTTGATCCTTTGATGCATTCGGGTGGTGTGCCGGTCGCGATTTCCTCGACCTTTCGCGCAATCTGGTCAAACATTGAAGTTCCTTTCTAATTTTGAGCAAAGCTCCGCCGACCTGCGGCACGGCAGCTTTTGCGATTGGAGATTATAAGGTGAGAACGAAGGGCGCGATTTAGCGCCCTCCGAAAGCCTGCGAATGCAGGGAGGGGATCGTCATGGACGATGAAAGACGATAATGTTTCAATCCACGAGCCGTTTGGACCGGCGCGACGTCCGCCTATTCGGCGGGGGGACACCCGGCGAACCGGGTGCTATTCAACCGCAAAATATATTTTCACAGTTTTCGACTCCCGGAAGACCGGGAGCTATTCGAGCCACCTATACGGCGGTCAAGCAATTCGCGGCAACGAAATGTCGCAAATCATTTTCAGAGCCGCTTATTCAGCGGTTTATCGGGAATCCCCGACCCCGAAGGGCCGGGTAATCCTCTTTCCGTCCATTAGCCGCCATGCAGGTAATGAGCGGTTCCCGGTCTTGTGCCACACAACGCCGACCGGGCTTCGTTGTGCGCTTGCAGGACAAACATGGCGTCAGTTTTTAAGTATTGCAAGCGCTTTCTCAGAAGTAATTTTGCCGAAAAACCTTTTGAAAACAAGAAATGTCAACACTTGTTGCTCGTTTTGCACAAGTGTTGACATCTCTATTTGCTGAAACTCAAGAAAAACAACTCTTTACCTTTTCGGCCATATGCATTCGCATACATTAACCATGAAACCATCCATTTCAGATGGGATAAAAAGAGAACAAAAGAAATGCTCATTGGCGCTGGCCTAGTCCCGAGCAGGGCAGGTGCGGGGCCTTGCCCCTTCTTCTGTCCTGCTACGTGCGCAAGTTGGTTGATGGAGAAGCGCGTCCCCCTCGACATCATTGCAAGTTACCTATCGACGACGGAAGAGGTGATCAAGGCGGTTTATGGCCACTTCTCTCCTGACTTCCATGCGGAAGTTAACGACGCGCAGAAGACTGATCGAGACAAGAGGGCGGCTGCAGCGCAGAAGAAGAAGGCGAGCGCGGCTCAAGCTGCCAGATCAGAAGACGACCGGTTACTCGATTCGGCCCTTCCAGGCTATCTGACTAACTGAAGCTAAGCCATCAAATGTGTATGTCGAGTTAAGCTCGCGCAATGAGCGCATTTTAGCTTGCGCAACTCTGATAAGTTACTCATGTAGTTGCATTGACGCTATCCAAGAGCGGGTAATCTCATCGATGTCGAAGCTAAAGGCCATCATCTCTCGGTTGACTAAATCCCGGGCTATCGACGTACCGGGTTTCGAATCCGTCGCTGGCAAACAGGAACACCGCTCGCCTCCTGAAGGTTTGGACGCCGACGGACTGCTCTCCTCTTTTCGAAGACCAGGCCTGTTGCGTTATCGGCTCTACCCACCGACTGACGCTCCCACTGTCAGGAGTAGGATTGGCGGCATTCCAAATTTACCTGGTAACATCAAATGTGCGTCTTGCGGTCCGTTCATCTGGATGTTGCGTTCCCGCATGCTTGTTGCCGCCGTGACCGGTCTGATTGCCTTTCTTCCGGCGACCGCGAACGCAAGGTGCCCGCTTGATGACGCGGTTCAACTGTGCCTGGCTAGCGGTGATAGTCCGCAGGATATGATCGCGGCTGCGCGTACGAAAGGTTGGAGCGCTGAAGAGGGAGGTACTACGCGGATTGACGATGCCAAACCGCACCCTGGGATAATCGTGTTTAAGCGACCCAACGGTTTCAAGTTCAATCTGTTCTACAGACAGTTCCAGGGTCTTTTATCTGCGAACTGCGTTTTGGAGTTTCCAGGCGCGATGGCAGTGGACACCGACTCTCCACCACTGCAGTGCGTAGGCGAGGACTACGACGGTTTCGAACGATCAATAAGAGACCTGAACCTTGGCGAGGTCAAAAGGCTCAATAAACCCAGTCG
>NZ_JBFRFF010000040.1:0-52551 GCF_052114685.1 Rhizobium sp. 2YAF20
ATAGATAGTTCGCGTTGTTCGAGGATCTCAAGCATAGCAGGGTCGAACGCGCTTGCGCGACCGCGCCCTTCTTTCTTTGCAGCATAAAGCGCGACATCGCACGCCTTCATGAGCTGTTCGGGACTGGCACCATCGTGGGGAGCCACAGATATCCCGATGCTGGTACCCACGAAAACCGCGATGCCATCAATCGTAAAAGGCCTTTTGAAAGCCTTGACTAAGGCTTCCGCAAGCCGATGCCCTTTGGCGGGCTGTCCGTGCCCCATCGAAATGATCGTGAATTCGTCGCCTGCCAAACGATAGGCCCTGTCGTCGTCGTCGAGGCACCCTTTGATGCGAATTGCAGCGAACTGCAGCAGCTTGTCGCCAGCGAGGTGGCCGAGGGTATCGTTCACGGGTTTGAAATCATCAAGGTCGAGCTGCATCAAGGACAGAATGTCTTCAGTGCCCTCAATTTCCTGCAAAGAGGCCGTTAGATCATCGCCGAACTGGCGGCGGTTAGGCAGCCCAGTGAGCGCATCGTGGGTGGCTTGATGCAAAAGTGTTGCGCGCTCATCATCAGGACCATTATGCACGGACTCGATGACGGCGATAAGATCTGCAATCCGATAGATCGTTAGGTTGGAAAATTCGCTTCCGTCCACATTGTGCGTCACCCGAAGAGGCGGCGCATTCTCACTAATGGAACGAATAGCGAGCTCGATCTTCGGTCTATCCAGGTTGGGGAAATGGTCCCAAAAAGATTTATCAGTTTTGACCGAGACTGGTAGCTTTATGTCCAACAGATTTTCAACTGGTTTGAAGTCGCGATCAAAAAGGAAAAGCTTTACTGCAGAGACCGAAGCCGCCGCCTTTATTTTGTCAAAGGTCGGCAAACCCTCACGACTTTTCCTCATATTTAGCGCCTTCCGTAGTCAAACGATTGCCCCGTCTACTGCGGGTTCTTCCTCTGGCACGACCTAAGCGATTTAAGCTCTTCATTAGCAAATTCTGATTAACAATCCGAAAAAGAATCGGATTGCGTCATGATACACCATGCGACTATTGAGTGTAACCAGGTCAAGCGTCTCAAGTTCCGAACAGTTCGTGGGTTATGTGGCGGCCCAAGTCAGAATGCGCGACGCGGCTTTATTTTGAGCAACGACCAATCTTGGCACGGTGTAGTCGCTGCCACCATAGCGTTCGGCCCATTCCGCTCTGAGGAAAGAACGGTCTGTTAAGTCTCGTGTCTTTTTGACCATTTTCCCGTTCACAGCGAACCACGACCGATATGAATAAAGCAAACTGTCGTAAGGGTTCCCGCCGATTTTGATGGGTCATCGCCAAATGAAACTCCGGGTGAAATGGCATGGAACTCAACGCCGTTAGCTTCTAAAGGATTGAATCAGCGCAATGCCCCGCCTCGACCTCATTGACGCAGCCATTGTCGTTTCCTATTGACTAGATCTACTTCTTCTGAGCCCGATCAAGCAAGATGCGCATCTCGGCGAATCGTCGCTTGCGATCGGCATCGCCGTCGTCAGCGGCATAACAGGTGGTAGAGGCGCAAAAGCGCGTCAGATTGAATGGCGGCTCCGTCGATTGAAATTCGCACGCGAAGGTGTCGGACATGTCGCTCTTGGGAGTGCCCTGCCGAAGTCCGTAGGTCATCCTGACGCCAGGTGGTTTTAGCTCCGGAAAGGATTGCACGATGCCGACGTTGAGATTGTCGGTAAGGAGAAAATTCTTCGCGACTGTCGTGCAAGCATTTTCGATCTGCGAAGATTGTGCGGCTGCCGGCGAAGCCAACAGCATCAAAAGAATCCAAGATGTCTTCACATGCCCCTCCGATTGTTTGGCCCGGTCCAACATCAGATAGAGCGCGGGAGCGGCAAGCCAAGGGCGAACCGTTCTGTCTGTTCGGATCACACGGTTGGGTCGCTGCGTCGCGTTCAAAGTCGAGCAGCAGTCGGCGGAGCCGAAAGCCGGGAGGGCCATCAGATGTCCGGCTGGCTTTGGTCTTGGCGCAGCCGGATTCGGCGTCCTTTGGAACTAATGACGCGCGAAACTGTTCATATTTAACTTTGATACGACGCTGACGTCGTGCCAGGCCGGCTGGGTAAGCGGCGCTCTTGAGGAGTATCTCATCATGAAGATTTCGTCTGGATTTCGTTCTGTCACGGTTGCCGTTGTCGCCGCTGCGGGAATTAGCTTTGCCAGCGCCGCGCATGCCGACAGCGGTACGATCCGTTTCGCCGTTTACAAGGCGGCCTTCTTCGTCGGTGGCTCCGGAGGCGAGGGCACGCTGACCTTTCATGGTCACCGATATCCCCTCTCGATTGGCGGCATCTCGGGCGGCCTCGCCTTCGGGGCCTCCAAGACCTATTTCCAAGGTAGCGTGCGCCACATTCGCCGCGCCGGAGATGTGACGGGGGTATACGGTGCAGCGGGCGGTGGCGGCGCGGTCGGCAAAGGGGCTCAGATGATCGTTATGACCAATGACAAGGGCGCCCAACTCGAACTCACAGGCAGGCAGGTAGGCCTGCAAATCAACGCCGATATCAGCGGTATGAGCATCACGGTGAAGTAAGGTCCATCAGTCCGTTCGTCATTCCATGGATGGGCCGGATTTGCTAAATTTAGCGATAGCGCCCCTCCAGGAAAGGCACACCGGGAGTGCCGTGCGATTGAAGAAGCGAGCCCCTATGGTTCGGTGGGGTTAGGGGATTGGTAAAATTGGGGGCCGGTGCTCTTCAGCGATAGTGCGTGCACTATGAAGTCGCCCCACCCCCCAACCTCGGGGCAAGCCCGGCCCGAAATACGGTGTAAAAATTGATGACGACTAGGACCGTCTCCATACTCGCGCGACATCTATTTCGATAAGCTGGTTGAACAAGTGGGCCGGACGTAGACGGTCCATGTGGTGGTGGAGTACAATGAGCTCCGATCTTGCCACAGTCGATGAGGTGGCCGATTGAGCCTCTCCCGTCACGACGGCAGCGCGACGAGGAAATGGACCAAGAGCGATGTGGGAGCATCGTGGAAGGAGGCCGAAATGATCAGTTCGTCCGTGCGTGGCAGCAAAACGAGACCACGGCTGGACGATGCCCACATCATGTTCGCCGACCATGTCCGAGAGCTGACCGTCCACGCTGATGTAATCGCCTTGCTGCCAGATCCGCCAACCGTACGGCTTTGCCTGGATATCGCCGAAGACGCGGCGCGTGCGATTCAGGGCACCATGGCCGCCGCCCACGTCGGCGCGGATCCGCAAGGAATGTTCGCATCGGCGGAGGAAATGGATCTGCAGATGCTGAGAACCCGTGACGAAGGATCGCCGCTGCAGCGGTTGGAGCGGGTCGCGCGTGCCTTCGAGGACTGGAAGCGGGACAGGCCCGACAGAGCGGACCTCTTCCTGGACGATTGCCGCGGCGATCTTGATCGCTGTGTGACGGCCGAGTGCCACGATACGGCGCTCGTTGTTGCCCCATGCCACGGCAATATGGACGCCCGCGACGCATTTCACGACGTTCTATTCAACGAACGCAAGTTGGTGCTCGTACCGCCTCCCGCCGCTTACGACGGTAATCTTCTGGGTCATGTGGTGATCGGCTGGAAACCACATGACCACGCACAACGGGCCGTGGTCGCGGCCAGACGCTGGCTGGCGGCTGCCGATCGCGTCACCGTTGTGTGCGTCGATGACAAATCTGACAGAAGGTATCAGTTCACGGCCAGGGAACTGCTCAACCAGCTTGGCCTTAAAGGCGACGTCGTCGCGATCAATTCGAAGAACCGGTTGGTTGGGGAGGCCATCCTCGAGTTCGCCAGATCCGCGAAGGCCACCTGCCTGCTGATCGGCGCGTTCAAGCACGGATATTTCCTTGAACTGCTACTCGGCCGCGTCACCCGTTATCTGCTGACCCATGCTACGCTTCCCCTAATGATGAAGCACTAACTGCGTTGGCCGAACCATCATTGGCGGTTAGGATTCCGTTGCGCATCTCATCTATCCTTCTTCATCACAAGCGCCGGTTGGCCAATCTGCGCGATCGGATTGAAAGTCGGTTAGAACCAGCGTCAATCGCGTTTGCGAACGCATTTTCAGAGCGTTGGTGGCAATGTTTAATCTCCCAAGATAGCTTGGTCTTCCATTCGCAACCACACGGGGAACTGAAATCGTGAAGCCTCAGATTGTTGGCGCATTGTTGCTTGCCTGATACTTGACCTCCGGTCGGGAGCCTGTGGCGTATGTTCAAGTTCTCCAGAACTAAAGGTTAAAGGCCATAGGGCAGCCATGTACGGTTTTCTAAGTCCCCAATCAGCGTGGCAAAGTTGACGGCAATGTCGGCGGGCTGACACTGCTGGCATCCACATTCGTTCACGCTTCCATAGTTTAAAGCGAAGGCTACATCTCGCAATTGCGCTTCAGGTGGCGCCAAGCCTTCCTTCCGGCAGGTGTGAGCCAGACCTCAGCGAGCCTGTGCGAGCGGCCGGCCTCATAGCTCACCGCGATGTAGCCACGCTCTTGCAATTGCTTCTGGATGTCTGGGCTAAAGTTCATCAGATAGCGCCAATGGACCCGCACATGCGCGCCCTGCTTCACCAGAAATTCAATCGCGCCCTGTTCGCGTTCATTGAGTGGAAGCGAGATCGCAGGAGGCGGCGCGTCGGCCGGCGCTATGATGGGCGCAAGCTTGCCACCATCAACCACCGATCGCGCCGCTCCAAACGCCTCGTCGCCGGCTTGGTAGGTTTGGTGACCTTCGATTTCATCGTCGAAGTCGCTCTCGACATACCGGGTTGTCCGCAATTCTCTGCCTACCTGTCATGCGCTATAGATGTTTGGGCCAGGCGCAGTATCTGTGAGGGGGCACACACTGCACCTGGCAGTCCAACTGTGCAAAGTGCGCGGTTTTGTGCGAAGCTGGACGATATGTAATCCCTAGATCGCCTCAAGGTTCCGTTACGTCAGTCGATCCCCTGCGCTTCCGGCTGTGCGATGCGGCGGGGCAATCAGCCTCGATGAGAAAGCCGCGCCATCATCCACATGTCGGAGATCGACGTCAGCGAAATCAAGTTACACGCCCAAGGCGATGATAGAGGTTCGAATACTTGACCGCTTCCGGGCGATCCTTCACCTCGCTGAGATAGTGCTCGATTGCCGCGCGCATGAGGCCAAAATCCTCTTGTGAAAAGACGGCACGCGAGCGCTGCGGCTCGTTCGAAACTCTCTCACTATTCTCCGACATTTCTTCCTCCTGTTTGAAAGCGAGCGGGCAATCGTGCCCAGACCTTGTGTTGCACTTATGCAGCGAACTGGTTCATCGTGTTGTGTTCGCCGCTGGCCTTGAGTGCGGCTTCGCCGGCGAAATATTCCTTGTGATCATCGCCGATGTCCGAACCGGCCATGTTTTGATGCTTCACGCAGGCGATGCCCTGGCGTATCTCCTTGCGCTGGACGTTCGCGACGTAGCCGAGCATGCCTTGTTCGCCAAAGTATTCCTTCGCAAGATTGTCCGTCGAAAGTGCTGCCGTGTGGTAGGTCGGCAGCGTGATGAGGTGGTGGAAGATGCCGGCCCGAAGCGCTGCGTCGCGCTGGAACGTGCGGATCTTCTCGTCGGCCTCTATCGCCAACTGCGTGGCGTCATACTCTTCGCTCATCAGCCTTGCGCGATCGAAGCCGGAGACATCCTTGCCGCTCATCTTCCAGGCGTCGAAGACCTGCTGGCGGAAATTCAGTGTCCAATTGAATGAAGGCGAGTTGTTGTAGACGAGCTTGGCGTTCGGGATGACCTTGCGAACCCTGTCGACCATCCCGGCAATCTGGTCGATGTGCGGCTTTTCGGTTTCGATCCATAAAAGATCGGCGCCATTTTGGAGTGCGTTGATGCAATCCAGGACACAGCGGTCGGCGCCCGTACCCTCACGGAACTGATAGAGGTTCGATCGAAGCCGCTTCGGCCGCAGGACCTTCGAGCCTCTCGTGATCAGCACCTCGCCGTTGCGCCGCTCTCCTTCGCCGACCTCTTCGCAATCCAGGAACGAATTGTACTGGTCGGCGATATCGCCTTCGTTGGCGCTGAACGCAATCTGTTTGGTCAGACCCGCGCCAAGCGAGTCGGTGCGTGCGACGATGATGCCGTCATCGACACCCAGTTCGAGGAAGGCGTATCGGCAGGCGCGGATCTTAGCGACAAAATCCTCGTGCGGAACGGTGACCTTGCCGTCCTGGTGCCCACACTGCTTCTCGTCGGATACCTGGTTTTCGATCTGAAGGGCGCAGGCACCAGCCTCGATCATCTTCTTTGCGAGCAGGTAGGTGGCTTCGGCGTTTCCAAAGCCGGCGTCGATGTCGGCGATGACAGGAATGACATGGGTTTGGTATGTGTCGACCGATTGTTGCAGCTGACGTGCGCGGGCAACGTCACCCGCTTCTCGCGCGCGGTCGATTTCCCTGAAGATCATCCCGAGTTCACGGGCATCAGCCTGGCGTAGGAAAGTGTAGAGCTCTTCTATAAGTGCTGGAACACTTGTCTTTTCGTGCATGGATTGGTCAGGAAGTGGCCCGAATTCGGATCGCAGCGCTGCAACCATCCAGCCGGACAGATAGAGGTATCGGCGCTCGGTTGAACCGAAATGCTTTTTGAGGGCAATGACTTTCTGCTGGCCTATGAAGCCGTGCCAGCAACCCAGCGACTGCGTGTATTGGCTCGGATCCAGGTCGTAGGCGGCCATGTCCTTGCGCATGATCGCCGCTGTGTGGCGAGCGATATCGAGACCCGTGCGGAACCGGTTTTGCAGGCGCATGCGGGCGACCGCTTCGGCGGCAATACCCGTCCACTTTTCGTTGGCCCCGACAAGTCTGTCGGCATCTTCAACCAGGGCTTGGTACGACATGGTTCCTCCAAAAATCTCGTGCGGCGATGCAAAGGGGATAATCGAGGAGGTACGAGGCGTGAAGGCCTGTTAATGTCATGTTGTCAAGCTTTACAAAAATTTGATGTAATGTTGTAATGTCTTTATGGAAAAGCAGGGTGTCTATCTTGGGCCGCGCTTGCGACGGCTGCGGCGTGATCTCGGTCTTACGCAAGCCAATATGGCGGCGGACCTCGAGATCTCGCCATCGTATATTGCCCTGATGGAGCGCAACCAGCGCCCGGTGACCGCCGAAACGCTGTTGAAATTGGCCAGAGCCTACAAGGTTGATTTTTCCGACTTTGCCGACGAGACCGGTCCTGATCTGATCGCTCGGCTTCAGACCGTCATGCGCGATCCGATCTTCGCCGATATCGACATCCTGCCGCTGGAGATCGCTGACGTCGTGCACAGCTTCCCCGGCGTTGCCGAGGCGATGCTGCGTCTACACACGGCTTACAGAGAAGAGCAGTTTGCTCTTGCCGACCGCAGGCAGGAGGGTTCTGGGAACAGTGTCGAGATATTATCTGATCCGGTTGCCGCCGTGCGCAGCTTTCTGTCTGCACGCCGCAACTGTTTTCCGGTGCTTGACGCTGCCGCCGAAAGGCTGGCGGCCAAGGTTGCCGAGGCGGGAGGTCTCGTTTCATACTTCAAGCAGCGTCATCAGTTGCGGGTGAGACGACTGCCGGCCGATGTGATGACCGGCTCACGTCGACGGCTGGATTGGCACAGAAAGGACCTGTTGCTCGACGACAGCCTGGATACGGCAAGCCAGAATTTTCAACTGGCCCAGCAGCTCGCCTATCTCGAATTCGACCAGGACATCCGAAATGCAACTCAGGAAGGGAATTTTGAAAGCGAGAGTGCGCGTCGCCTGGGCCACCGGGCACTCGGCGCCTACTGCGCCGCGGCGATCATCATGCCCTATGCTGCCTTCGCAAAGGCAGTAGAGGCCCGTCGCTATGACATCGAAGCACTGTCCCGGCAGTTTGGAACGAGTTTCGAGCAAACGGCGCATCGCCTGACCACGCTGCAAAAGCCTGGACAGGAGCGAGTGCCGTTCTTCTTTATCCGTGTGGACCCCGCCGGAAACGTCTCCAAGAGGCTGAACACGGGCACATTCCCCTTTGCCCGGCACGGTGGCGGCTGTCCGCTCTGGAAGGTCCACCAGGTTTTCAGAACGCCGCGCAAGGTCGTCACACAGTGGCTGGAACTGCCCGACGGCCAGCGCTTTTTCTCAATTGCCCGGACCGTCAATTCCGGCGGCGGCGGATTTGGTGTCCCGAGCGTCGAACGCGCCGTGGCACTGGTATGCGAAGCGCAGCACGCTGAACGGCTGATCTATTGCAACGATCCGGATCGAGCCGGTGGCCCTACGCCGATCGGCATCACATGTCGGCTCTGTCATCGGACGGAGTGCACGTCGCGATCGGAACTACCCATTGGTCGTCAAATCCTGCCGGACGAATATCGTCGCACCGAAGCGCCGTTCGGGTTCTCCGATTCATGAAGGGCGTGCCGCCTCCGACCACGCAGCCGGCGCGCCAAACATTCATGAAACGGCGTTGGGGCAGATCACCGCGAGTTGCGGTGATCTGCCCACACTGTCCGGTGTGTCAGAACTCTTCCCAATCCGCCGACGCGGCTGCAGCGGCCTGGCCCTTGCCGCCGGAGAAAGCCGACGATACTCTTTTGATCATGGCAGCAGCCGGAGAGGGTCGCGGTTGCGATGTGGGGCCGGCGGGCCTGATCGGATTTGCCTCGGCTCCGTCGAAACTGAATTGTGCAAGCTGAGCCGAGAGGGCAGCAGCTTCATTTGCCAGTTTCTGCCCGGCAGCCGATGTCTCCTCGACCATGGCGGCGTTCTGCTGGGTTGATTGATCCATCGTCCCGACGGCTTTGTTGATTTCCCTGAGCGCCGTCGATTGTTCATTTGCCGATTCGACGATCGAATTGACGTGGCGGTTGATCTCCTGCACCTCCGAAACGATTTCGGTCAGTGCCTTGCCGGTTTCATCGACCAAGGCAACACCGGAGCGGACCTGCTCTGCGGACGTATGGATCAGTTGCTTGATTTCCTTGGCAGCCTTTGCCGAGCGTTGCGCTAATTCCCGCACTTCCTGAGCAACGACAGCAAAGCCCTTGCCGGCTTCGCCCGCACGTGCGGCCTCGACCCCTGCATTGAGGGCCAGCAGGTTCGTCTGGAAAGCGATCTCGTCGATGACGCTGATAATATTGTTGATCTCGTTGGACGAGTTTTCGATCTGTCCCATCGCGCCGACCGCCCGCTTGACGACTTCGCCGGAACGTTCGGCATTTTCGCGGGTCTTGGCAACGACTGTGCGGGCCTCCTCCGCCCGTTGGGTCGATCCGGTGACCGTTGCCATGATCTCATCAAGTGCGGCGGCCGTCTCTTCGAGCGAAGCTGCCTGCTGCTCCGTCCGGCGGGCAAGGTCGTTGGATGCTGTGCTGATCTCTCTGGCGCCGGCATCGATTGAAAACGCGTTGCCGCCGATAGCCTTCAGTGTCGATTGCAGCTTGTTTGCGGAATTGTTGAAGTTGACGCGTAGCGTGTCCAGTGTCGATCCAAAAGAATGTGCAAGACGGAAGGCGAGATTGCCGTCGGCCATTTCTTCGAGCGCCTTGCCCAGCTGATCGACCGCATCGTTGGTCTGTGCGGCCACCGCTTCACGCTCTCTGGCGGTCTTTTCCAGCTGCTCGCGTTCGACTGCTGCGCGCTTTGCGTCACTTTCAGCCTGGCGCTCGGCTTGTCCGCTGAGGGCGCTGCGCACAGCACCGACGGCGCGCGCAAGGCTACCGATTTCGTCACGGCGCACGTCGAGAGCCAGATCGCTTTCCGCGCTTTCTCCCTCTGCCATGCGCTGCAGGGCGATCTGGAGTTTTGCAATCGGCCTGGTGATCGAGCGGCTGGCCAGAAAGGCCGCGACAATTGCCAAGATGATGGCGCCGGCCAAGGAACTGAACGCAAGTGTCTGATACCCGCTGGCGGACGAGCGGACGTTGCCGCCGATCTTCTGGTTCAGAGCTTCCTCGTAGTCGATAAACTTGTTGATCGCACCCAGCCAGGCGACAAACAGGGGACGCGCCTGCTCAAGCAGGATTTTCTTTGCCTGCGCCGCATCTCCATGCGTCTGGAGATCGATGATCTGGGCGACCAGCGGATTGGTTTTGGATTGAATATCGGCGATCTCAGCGACGATTGCTTTTTCCTCGGCGGAAGCCCCGACGGGCGAGGAAATCATGTCAGCCATCTTCTTCTCGTTGATGGCATAGTTATCGGCAAGTTTCGCGATCCGGTCCACTGCCGCCTGTCGTTCCTCGGCGGTTTCGACAAGAGTGACATCGCGGATCGCAATGGCACGATCGTGGACGCTGCCGCGGAAATTGATCGCGAAGCGCTGCTTGACGCTGTTCACGTCGTTGATCTGCCCGAGGTCGAGATTGATGTCATTGACCCGTGTCACAGACAGCTGCGTCAGCACCAGCATGAGCACAACCAGAAAGCCGAAACCGATGCCGAGGCGTGTTCCTATTCCGAAGCGAATTGAGGATTGCATGAGGGATATCTCCGAAGACGACATTTTGCGATGTGCCAGCACTGGCGTTCCCGAAGACCGTCCTCATGTCGGATGTGGAACTAACCGCTCTCACTCGGATCGCTAATATTGGGACGCGTATGGTTTAGAAAATGTAAATGGCATCGATAGACTGCAAATCACGTCGCGCGCACCGTATATCCGAGCGCTTTTAGTGTTCGGTGGCCAAAGTGCTATTGACCCGATCTATTCTGATCTCGATCGAGCGTTTCTTCAGCAATCTCAAACAAGTTCGAGGCATCGCCGCGCGCTGCGACAATGACCCGCAAGCCTTCTTGCCGCCGTCGAACTCGCCGCCGCCGGATTTCGGATCAGGTCATTATCAGCCTACGACCTAATACTTTCGGACAGGGCTTGGGTGAAGGAGAGAGGATCGAGGGCGAAATGCCTACACCCCTTAACCCTTAAGACCTTCACCGATCCGCTGCGGTTATCACAATGATCAACTGGCGATTTTCACACGGCATGGAATTCTGCAGGCGGAAAAAGCGCACTGACGCATCTTTAGACGGCGAACGTCGCGTGAGGAAACATTGATGACTGATCTCTATCCGAAAACGGTGAACCGCCAATCGGTGGTGATACAATTCGATCGAGACCGAAATCTCCAAAGTATGGTTCGCCAGCAGGCAGAGGCCGCGCCTGACGCGATCGCGATCGATTTCGACGATCGGTCGATGACATATGCCGAGCTCGATCGTCTCTCGGAAAATTTTGCTGCCCACCTTCAGAGGCTCGGCCTTGTCAAAGGCGACACAGTTGCTCTGATCTTGCCGCGTGCACTCGTCACGGTCGTCGCCAAGCTGGCGATAGCAAAGTCGGGTGCGGCCTATATTCCCCTCGACACGGCACTTCCGCCCTCCCAAATCGAGCAGATCCTCGTGGAATGCCGGCCTAAGCTCATTGTGACCGGAGCCGGGTACGCCACGGCGCTCCCGGCGCACAGCGCGCCGGCCGTCAATATCGAGGATGCGCTTGCTGCCGTGTCATCGATCCCTCTTGCCGAGAAAAGCGCAACCGATGTTGGCGGCGGCGACACCGTCTACGTGATGCCAACGATCGGTCCCACCGGCCAGATCAAGCGTGTCGCGGTGACACACCGCGCCATTTCACGTGTGATTCTGGACCAGAACTACATCAAGTTCAATCAAGGCGACGTGTTGCTGCAGACCTCGGCAACCTGGTTTGATGCTGAAGCCTTCGAGATGTGGGGCGCGCTTTTGACGGGCTGCTCCCTGGTCGGCCTGCCTGTCGGGCCGTTTTCCATTAGCAGACTGTGCGAACTCATCCGGAAGTCGGGGATCACCACCATGTTTCTGACCACCGATGTCTTCAACCGCCTTGCTGACGCGAGCAGCAAAGGCCTGCAGTCATTGAAGCACGTGATCTTCGGCGGTGAGATCGGGTCTGCGGAACATGTCGGCCGCTTTCGCAAGGAGTATCCCGACTGCAAATTGACGAACGCCTACGGGCCGAACGAATCCAGCGCCTTCGAGGCGACCATCGCGGTTCCGACGACGCCTGTCGACCGTGATGTGGCCGGGCGGGCATTCGCCCGCGCTGCGGCCGCACCTTCACGCCGGGATCCAGGCCGCAATGACGCCCCCGCCGGGATCGATGGAACCAGCGCGGAACTTGCCGAGATCGAGGCGGCTCTGCGCCAAGATCCGCGCCTGAGCGACAGCATCGTCGTCTGCCACGATCACGGATCGCCGGCCAGGCGGATCGTCGCCTATCTACGCCCGCATCGCGCCGATGCCGGCAAGGATCCACATTTCGTGCGGCAGGTCATGGCAAATCTTCGTAGCACGTTGCCGGCCTACATGATCCCCGACTGTGCCGTCGTGCTTGACGAATTTCCAATGGACCAGGCGGGTGAGATCGAGAGCGAGAAACTGCCGGTTCCGGCCAATGCTTCAAAAGCGGATGACGTTTCATCCGCGCCCGCCGTGCAGACTGAAGTCATATTGACCGAGCTGTGGCAGGGCATACTGGGGCGGTCGAACATAGGGCTCGATCGAAATTTCTTTGATCTCGGCGGGACCTCGTTGCAGCTGATCCATGCTCACGCCCGACTTGAAGCCAGGCTCGGCCGGGCGATCGATGTCGTCTCCCTGTTTACCTATTCGACCATCCGCGACCTGTCCCGCTTCCTCGATGGCAAGACGGCCGGATCGGCACGTTCGATGTCGGCGACCCAGCGCGCGACCTTGCAGAGACAAACCAGATTTCAATTTCGTAGGAGTGCTCTATGAGCCACGGCGATGAACGCGATGAGCTGATCGATAGCAATGCCGTCACCGAAGGAATGCAGGATGGCGGTATCGCCATCATCGGCATGTCCGGACGTTTCCCCGGCGCGCCTTCGGTCGATGCGCTCTGGAGGATGGTGTCAGAGGGTCGCGATGCCTTCGGAAAATTCGCCCCCGACGAGATCGAGGACGCTTTCACCGACACCGAACGCGCCGACGAAAATTATGTCGCTGCCCGTCCTCACGTCGACAAGGCCGAGATGTTTGACGCCGAATTCTTCGGCATGTTTCCGAAAGAAGCTGCGGTTACCGATCCACAGCACCGCATATTCCTCGAGATCTGCTGGGAAGCCCTGGAATCGGCTGGCTGCAACCCGGCAACCTACCCAGGGCTTGTCGGCGTTTTTGCCGGCGCCTCGATGCCGACCTATCTGATCAACAACGTCCTTACCGATCGCGTCAAGGCCGAGGAATTCACGTCCAATTATCAAGTTGGCTGTTTCAACCAGCTGGTCGGGTCGCTGAGCGATACGCTGGCGACAAAGGTTGCCTACAAGCTCAATCTGCGCGGGCCAGCCTTTACCATCCAGTCTGCCTGTTCGACGTCGCTTCTGGCCGTCGCCCAGGCCTGCCAAAACCTTTTGACCTACAGCTGTGATCTGGCCTTGGCCGGCGGCATTTCCGTGACTTTCCCGCAGAAGCGCGGCTACATGTACCAGGAAGGCGGCATGGCTTCGCCGGACGGCACGTGCCGGCCGTTTGATGAAAATGCAGCTGGAACCGTGTTCAGCAGCGGAGCAGGCGTCGTCCTGTTGAAGAGGGTCGAGGACGCCCTTCGCGATGAAGATCGAATCTACGCCGTCATCCGCGGCTATGGCGTCAATAATGATGGCTCGAACAAGGTCGGCTTCACCGCTCCGAGCGTCGAGGGCCAGGCCGATGCGATCGCCGCGGCAATCGCATCGGCGGGTGTCGATCCCTCGACGATTGGCTATCTCGAATGCCATGGAACCGCCACACCGCTCGGTGACCCGATCGAATTCGGCGGTTTGAAGAACGCCTTTGCCGACATCGCCGGGCTGCGCCGCAACTGCGCTCTCGGCTCGCTCAAAGGCAATGTCGGTCATATGGATGCCGCAGCCGGCGTGAGCGGCCTCATCAAGACGGCGCTCGCATTGCAGCACGGCAAGATCCCGGCGATGGCCAATTATGCTGCGCCAAATCCGCGGATCGATCTGGCCGGCAGCCCGTTCTATATTCCGACCGAGATGGTCGACTGGCCGACTTCCAGTACCCCTCGGCGTGCAGGCGTCAGTTCGTTTGGCGTCGGCGGAACCAACGTCCATGTCGTCCTGGAAGAGCCGCCGGCAACGAAACCGCAGCCTGAGGCGAAGAGCGCTGGCCCGTACATTCTGCCGCTTGCCGCCCGCAACAACGGCGCTCTCTCTGATATGCGCGCCAACCTTGCAGACCATCTGAGCGGCCACCCTGAGATCTCGTTGCCGCAACTTGCCCACACGCTTCAGAACGGCCGGCAGGAATTCAATCATCGGCTGGGCTTCTCCGCCTCCAGCGTTGAAGAGGCAATCGAGCGCCTGCGTGCCGATCGCTTTCAGCCCGCCATTGCCGCCGATAGCCCGCCGCCGATCGCTTTCATGTTTCCGGGGCAGGGCGCCCAATATGTTGGCATGGGCGCTGCCCTCTACAGCCGTGAACCGCAGTTTGCCAGATGGATCGACCGTGGCGCCGAGCTCGTCAAGATGCAGCTCGGTCTCGATCTTCGGGATTACATCTGCCACACGGGACCGGTGACCCCGGCCATGGCGGAAGAGCAGCGCGAGACGCGAATTGCCCAGCCTTGCCTCTATCTTGTCGAATACGCCATGGCTCGCCTTTGGCTTAGCCGCGGCGTGAAGCCTTTCGCCATGATCGGCCACAGCGTCGGTGAATTCGTCGCGGCCACCATCGCCAATGTCATTTCGTTCGAGGATGCGCTTCGGCTCGTCGTCGCGCGGGGCCGACTGATGCAGGGCCAACCGCAGGGATCGATGGTATCGGTTCGCGCGGATGTCGATACGGTATCCGTCCATCTCCGCGACGGGGTCGAGATCGCCGCGATCAACGCCCCGAAGCTCTGTGTCATCTCTGGGCCATTCGACGGTGTCGATGCGGTCTGTGCGGCGCTCGCCAAGGCCGAGATCGCCTTCAGCAAGCTCCATACCTCGCATGCCTTCCATTCGCCGATGATGGACAACGCTGCAGAGGCGCTTCGCGACGAAACCGCACGGGTCACCTACGGAACGGCGACGATCCCCTATATCTCGGGCTTGACAGGAGATTGGCAGACCGGCGAGCGCGGCGTCTCTCCTGACTATTGGGCAAGGCACTGCCGCGAGACGGTGCATTTTTCCGATGGCCTTCAGGCCCTTTGCCGCGATCGCAAACCGGTCCTCATGGAAATCGGGCCGGGAAGGGCGCTCTCAGTCTTTGCCTCGCAAACCATCAGCCGCGACAGCCTTGCCGCAATCATCCAGACACTTCCGGAACATGACAGAGCCTCCTTTGCCGGAGAGACGCTTGCTGATGCCACCGCCAAGCTGTGGATGTCCGGCTGCGAGATCGAGTGGCCAGACCTTGGTCTCTCTTCCAAAACGCCGCTGTCGCTGCCGACCTATCCGTTCCAGCGCAATCGCCATTGGATCGATGCGCCTCCCTCCGCACGTCGGACGCCGGCGCCGGAGTTTAGTCCGGTGCAGGTTCCGGTCCAGCAATTAGTCGTCTCTCAGGTGCAACCAGTCGATGAGATCAAAGCTATGAATGTTGTCACAACAGTATCCGCAATCAACCGCGTCCCTTCGCTTGAAAGCTCTCTTCTGGCGCTTCTGAGCGAGATGTCGGGGGAAACGCTCGATACCGGCGAACGCTCGGCTAGCTTTCTTGAGCTTGGGTTCGACTCTCTGTTCATCGGGCAGTTCGCTCAGCGAATAGAAAAGACCTACAAGGTCAAACTCTCATTTCGCGAACTGCTGAGTAATATCACCTCTGTGGCCGAGCTGGCACTGCACCTCGATCAGGAAATGCCGGCCGAACCGGCTCCTGCGGAAGTGGTCGCGGTACCTCTGCCAATGGAAGCGATCCCCCAGCCCACCATTCAGCTTGCAGCCGTTGCCGCAGCACCTCAGTTGGCAGCCGGGCCGGCGCTTGCCGCCGCCGCGGCAACCGGCTTTGAATCCGTCATGCAATCGCAGCTGCAGCTTGCGCAGTCGCTGTTCTCCCAGCAGCTTCAAATCCTGCAGTCGCTGAAGGGCGATGCCACGCAGGCGCTTGCTGCGGCCACTATGCCTGCCATTCAGGCGATGCCGGCACAGCAGACGGTTACCGCCGCCGCTGCCCCGACATCATCTGCAGCCGCACCGGCTGCCGATGCCGAGATCGGCACGGCGCGCATAAAACTCTACCGGCCCGGCGCCAAGGGGGCGGAAATTACGCCGGAGAAGCAGGCATTCATTGCCGCGCTCGTCTCGGCCTATGAAACCAAGCATGCAAAATCGAAGGCCTTTGCCAACAAGTACCGGCCGCAACTTGCTGATCCGCGCACTGCCGCAGGTTTCCGTGCCGACTGGAAGGAGATGGTCTTCCCCATCGTCTCCGATCGATCGAAGGGCTCGCGTATCTGGGATGTCGACGGCAACGAATATATCGATCTGGTCAACGGCTTCGGGCAGACGGCATTCGGCCACGCGCCCGATTTCGTCATAGAAGCGATGCGGGTGCAAATGGAGGCCGGCTATGCGATCGGTCCGCAGAGCCCTCTCGCCGGCGAAGTGGCCGACATGATCTGCGAGATGACCGGCCACGAGCGCATGACGTTCTGCAACACCGGCTCGGAGGCGATGATGGCGGCGATGCGCGTTGCCCGCTCCGTCACCGGCCGCGACAGGGTCGTGATGTTCGCCAATGACTATCACGGCCAGTTCGACGAAGTCCTCGTCAAGGGGCGCAACGGTTTCGACAAGCCGGTAGCGCTGCCGATCGCCTCGGGCATCCCGGCAAGCTCGGTCGGCAACATGGTCGTATTGCCCTATGGTTCACCAGGCAGCCTTGAGTGGATCAAGGCCAACGCCGACACTATCGCCGCCACGATCATCGAGCCAATCCAGAGCCGTCACCCCGAATTGCAGCCGATCGAATTCGTCCGTCAATTGCGGGATATCGCAACCGAGTGCGATTTTGCGCTGGTTTTCGACGAGGTGGTCACCGGTTTCCGGGTCGATCCCGGCGGCATCCAGGCCCTCTGGGGCATCCGCGGCGATCTGGCCGCCTACGGCAAGGTCGTCGGCGGCGGCATGCCGATCGGTCTGCTTGCCGGCGACGCCCGCTACATGGATGCGCTTGATGGCGGCCGGTGGAACTACGGCGACGATACCGTGCCGATGACTGCGCCGACATTCTTTGCTGGTACTTTCGTTCGCCATCCCATCGTGCTGGCCGCTTGCCGCGCCATCCTGCATCACATCAAGGGCGAGGGTGCTGCCCTCTACGGTCAAGTCGCCGATCGCACGCAGAAGCTCGTCGCCGAGATCAACGCCGATCTGGGGGCTCGCGGTATCGACAACGCGGTACACGGATACAAGAGCTGGTTCTATGCCGATTTCAGCAGCGATCCGCTCGGTGCGCTGATGTATCCCCTGCTTCGCCAGAGGGGCGTCCATGTCCAGGAACACTATCCCTGCTTCGTCACCACAGCACATAGCGAAGCGGACTTCCAGGCGATCGCGGCCGCATTCAGGGAGAGTGCTGCAGCACTTCAGTCGGTCGGCATTCTCGGGACGAGCGCTGCTCAGCCGCTTCGCATCGAGACGCAAGTAGTACCGGTTGCCGCCCGAGCCATATCGGCCCCGTTGACCGAGGCGCAGACCGAGGTTTGGCTGGCCGCACAGGCCGGAGACGAAGCCTCTTGCGCGTTCAACGAATCCTTCTCGCTGACGCTCGAAGGCGCATTCGACGAGGCGGCGTTCCAAAAGGCGATCGACACGGTCGTCGCCCGTCATGACGCGCTGCACATCCGCTTTGAACGAAGCGGCAAGAGCTTTGAATTCATTTCCGATTTCAAGCTCGATGCTCCCTTGCTGGACTTCTCCAACGAGAGCGACGGCGAGGCGATGCTTGGCCAACTTCTCGACGACGAGGCTCGGACGCCCTTCGATCTGGTCGACGGACCGCTCGTCCGCACGGCGGTCGTGCGTTTGGGGCCGCAAAAGCACGTCTTCGTCTTCACCGCGCATCACATCATTTGCGACGGCTGGTCGATTAACGTCTTCATAGACGAGCTGGCGACCGCCTATTCGGCTATCATCGCCAATGAGACGCCTGCGTTCGAGACGGCGCTTTCCTACGCGACCTATTCGACGGACTTCGCGCCGAAGGCCGAAGCTTCGCCAAAAACCGAAGCCTTCTGGCTCGAATGCTTCAAGGACGTGCCGGAACTGCCGGAGTTCCCGCTCGACCGATCGCGTCCGGAACGCCGCACCTTTGCCGGCGGAACGCGTACCGGATTTATCGATGCCGATGTTTACAAGGCTTTGAAGAAGGCCGGCGCAAAATCCGGAGCGACGCTGTTTTCGACCCTGCTGGCAACGCTGCAAGTGATGGCATCGAAGCTTTCGGGCCAACACGATCTGGTAGTCGCCATTCCCTCTGCCGGACAGACCCTGATCGGCGACAGGATATTGATGGGACATTGCGTCAATCTTTTGCCTGTCCGCCAGTCTATGGCGTCGGCCGACAGCTTCAGGAAGCATCTGAAGACGACCCAGCAGCATGTCCTGCAGGCGTTCGAACACCAGGATTACACCTATGGCACGCTTGTTCGCAAACTTGGCATCAAGCGCGACTCCCGCCGCCTGCCGCTGACGGAAATCCAGTTCAACCTCGAAAGGGTTGGCAGCGGATCGAACTTCGGATCGCTCAAGGCCTCGGTCGAGCCGAACGCCAAGGCATTTGCGAACTTCGATATGTTTTTCAATATGATCGAAGGCAATGACGGCATTCGCATCGACGTCGACTACAACGCCGACGTCTTCGATCCCTCAACGATCGATCGCTGGATCGGCCACTTCAAGACGCTCGCTGCTGCCGTTGCCGAAGACATGGGTCGCTCCATCCACGAGCTGCCGCTGCTCGACGAGAAAGAAAGGAACTGGATCGTCAGCGATCTCAATCAGACCACGAGCGAGTATGATCATCACGAATTCGCCTTCTCGCTCTTTTCTCGCAAGGCGGCGGAACAGCCTGAGGCCATTGCTGTCGAATTTGCCGGCAACAGCCTGACCTATCGAGAATTGGATGCCAGATCGAACCAGTTGGCGCTCTTTATCCAGATGAAGATACCGGAGCCAGGCCAGCGCGTCGGCCTCCTCGTTGATCGGTCGCTGGACATGCTGGTGTCGCTGCTTGCGATTATGAAGGCCGGCCATGCCTATGTGCCGATGGACCCGACGCATCCCGAACAGCGGCTGCGCCAGACATTCGATCTCGTCCGGATGGGCGCCATGGTTTGCGACAGCCAGGAAGCAGCCCGCCTTGCGCCCGCCGATATGCCGGTGATCCGTCTCGATGAGGATGCAAAGGCAATCGCCTCGATGACGAAGGCTGCGTTGCGCGGACTGCCGACCGATACGAAGGCGCCCGCCTACATCATCCTGACATCCGGCTCGACCGGCTTGCCGAAGGGGGTCGAGGTTCCACACCAGGCATTGACCAACTTCCTGCTCTCGATGGCGCGTGAACCCGGATTTACCGCCACTGACACGATCGTCGCCGTTACCACCATCTCGTTCGATATCGCCGCGCTGGAAATGTACTTGCCGTTGGTATCGGGAGGCAAGGTTGTGATCGCCACCAAGCAGCAGGTCCAGGACGGCTTTGCCCTGGTAAAGCTCATTGATGATTGTGCTGCGACCGTCATACAGGCAACGCCGACGCTCTGGACCATGATGATCGAGGCGGGGCTCCGTGATAAGGCCGGCTTGAAGATGCTGTGCGGCGGCGAGCCTTTGCCCAGGGATCTGGCGAAATCGCTGCTCAAAGTCGGATCCGAACTCTGGAACATGTATGGTCCGACCGAGACGACGATTTGGTCATCGGTCGCAAGGATTATCGACGCGGACGCACCGATCACGATCGGTCATCCCATTGCAAACACGCAACTCTACATTCTCGATGCCGAAAGTAATGTTGCTCCGATCGGGGTCACCGGCGAGTTGCACATCGGTGGCGATGGCCTTGCCAACGGCTATTTCGACCGCCTCGACCTTACGGAAAAGGCCTTTGTCCCGATCTCGGTTGGAACCGGCAAGCCCAAGCGGCTCTATAAGACCGGGGATGTCGGCAGGCGCCTGGCGGACGGGTCGTTGCAACTGCTCGGCCGGCGTGACCAGCAGATCAAGTTGCGCGGCTTCCGCATCGAGCTCGGCGATATCGAATCCGTCATTGCAAAGACGGCAGGGGTGCGCCAGTGCGCCGTTGTCGCCGCCACCAACGACAAGGGTGACAAGTCTCTCGTCTGCTACATCGTCACTGACGTTCCCGGGTCGGAAATCTCGCCAAGGGCACTCTCCGAACACGCCAAGGCCGATCTGCCTGGATATATGGTGCCGACTTTCTGGGTCTTTGAAGATGAACTGCCCCAGACCCAGAACGGCAAGCTGAACCGCAAGAATCTCGAAGACCGGGGCGTGCCGGCACGCGAGACCAATGTGATCAAGCTTGCGCCGCGCAATGCAACGGAAGAACGGCTGATGCAGATCTGGCGCGAAGTGCTGAGCCTGCACGACATGGGCGTCGACGACAATCTTTATGCACTGGGCGCGGATTCGCTGACGATATTTCGCCTTGCTGCCCGCATGATCGATGCCGGGCTGCCTCTCGAAGCCAAGCACCTGCTGCGCCATCCCTCAATCGCGGAGCTGGCAATCTTCGTCGAACAACAGAATGACATGAAGGAAACCGCCGTCCAATACAGCGTTCCGTCGCTTGCGGACTTCCGCAATGGTGCCCGTCGCGGATTGAGGGGAGCACTATGAATACCATCGAAACCAGCTCCACCAGGCAGGAAGACGATCTGGCTCTCATCGGGGAATTTCCCTGCACGCAGACGCAACTGCGTTGCTGGATCCTCGATCAGCTTAACCCCGGCAACCCGGCGCTCAACGTCGCCGTGCGTTGGGAGATCCGCGGGGCCTTCAAGGCCGCGAATGTCGAGGCTGCCTTTCGCAAGGTCATTCAGCGCCACGAGGTCTTGAGAACAAGGCTTGTCGAGCGGGACGGCAGACCGATGCAGCAGGTCGTCGAACAGATCGATTTCAAGATGGCCGAGATCGATCTTCGAAATGTGGCGACGGAACAGCGCCAGAAGCGGATCCTCTCAATTGGAGAGGAAACGGCACAGGCACCGTTCGATCTGAGCAAGGCTGGCCTCTTTCGCGCTTCGTTGCTGATGGTGGAGAATGATTTCGGTGTGCTCTTGATTACGGCGCACCAAAGCTGTTTCGACGGATGGTCAATCCGTGTTCTCGGCCGAGAGGTCGGCGAAATTGCTGCCGCCATCGACGCCGGCCGTCAGGCGGTCCTGCCAGAACTCTCGCTTCAATATGGCGACTATGCCCTTTGGCAGCACGAATATCTGGAAAGCTACGGCTTCGAAATGGAAAAGACATTCTGGCGCGAAAAGCTGGTCGGCGCGCCCTATTTCGAGGTGCCGCCGGACCATCCTCGCGCCTCGGTCAAGACCAACCATGGTGACATCGTTTCGGTCGGCCAGCCACTTGCGTTCAGCGAACGAATGGACGCGGCTGCGCGCAAACATCGGGTGTCGCAATATGCCTATGGTGCGGCGATTGCAAGCGTCGTGCTGCGCCGCTTCACGCAGGCCCAGACGATCCTGTTCGGTTCGCAGGTCGCCGGTCGCGAACATTCGGATCTGGAAAACCTGATCGGCGTCTTTATCAACAACCTGGTCCTGCGGTTCGATTTTGACGCAGACATGAGCCTTGCCGACCACATCCAGTCGGTTCGCGAAACCGTCGAAGCGGTTTTGAACCATCAAAAGATGCCGTTCAACAAGCTTGTCGAGCTGGTCAATCCGGTGCGGGACCCGTCCCGTAACCCATTGATTTCGGTAAATTTCAATCTCCAGAAAGCGTTCCTGGAAGACCACCAGTATGGCAGCTTCCAACTTATAAGCGCACCTTCCCAGTCGCCGGGCGTGATCTACGACCTGAGCTTCATCATGGTCGGGCGTCCCTCCGGCTGGAGGATGTCCATCGAGTACAATTCCGATCTTTTCGATGCTGCGACCGTCAAGACGCTGCTGGCGCTTTGGCAGGAGACATACGAGATCGCGCTCGAAAATCCCGACATGTTGCTGTCGGCGCTTTCGGTCCCCGCGCGCAAGGCAAGCGTGCCCGCAGTGATCGACGAGCATTCGAGCCCGGTGGAGCAGTTGCTGAAGAGCCATGCTTCGCTAAGCGATGCCGCTGTTATCGAGCGAGACGGGCGCACCTATGCCTTCGTGACGCCCAATGCCGATCTGAGCGAGCCGCTGGATCGCCTCCCCGGCATCCTGATGCAATATCTGGCCGAGCGGCTGGCCTCCGATGCCTTGCCGGTAGGCGTAAGCGTTCTGCTTGCCCTGCCGAAGACGGAGGGCGGCAGCGTCGATCGCGATAAACTGCGCATTCCGGCGCCGATGGTTGCAGCGCCGCAGGCCGCCAAATCTGCGCCGGCCGAGGTTCAGGGTTTTGATGGGCTGCAGGAAAAAGTGGCGGCGCTTGGGGCAATCTGGAGCGATCTTCTAAACGCTTCGTCTGTCGGTCCGCAGGATGATTTCTTTGCGCTCGGCGGCCATTCATTGCTGGCGCTCAGAATGCTTTCGGCCGTGCGGGCCAGATTTGGTGTCAAGGTGAACCTGGAAACTCTCTTCAAAGAGCCGACACTCGGCGGGTTTGCGGCGAAGATCTTCGACTTGCCAAAGCCGGTCTCAGCCCTCCCATCGCCTGTCGTCGAAGCGCGATCGAATGCCTGGGAGCTGGTGACGTGCAAAGCAGGATCGGGCGGCCTTACCGTCTATACGCTGAACCATCCCTTCCTGTTTTACCGCCTGGCAAACGAATTGCCGGAGGCGGTCTCCGTCTACAACGTCAATATGTTCAACGCCAATCTCGACGACGGGTTGCGCGGCATGGCCTTCGGCCAGATCGCCAAACAGGTGATCGAGGCAATGAACATCGATGACAAGGCGGGGCCCGTTGCAATCGTCGGCCTTTGCGTCAATGGCATCCTTGCCATGGAAGTGACGCGGCAGTTGCGCGAGACGGGCACAGACGTGAAATTCACCGCCCTGATTGATGCCTGGGCGCCCGGCTTCGTTCGCTCTCAACCAAAACTACGTCAGAAGCTGTGGAAAATCGAACGACGAACCAAGCGGCTACACTATTTCACGCGGAAGCTTCTTTCCGGCCGGATGAGCATTCTCCCCTATCTGAGAGAATTCAAGCTGACGCTTTGGCTCGTTCAGAAGTTCGGCGTCAGCGGCAGCGAATACACTGCGGAGGAAGCGGCCAACGCGTCGGTGACCGAACTGCTGGTGGCTGCTGCCCGCGGCTATCGCGCAGCCCAGGTCAAGGACGAACGCGTCATCCTGCTGCGCAGCGAAGCGCAATCGTCAAGCGCCCGCAAGCTGCTGTTTGGCTGGGGAGACGCGATTGCGACAACGACACCGGTGCTCGACATCAATGGGTGGCACGAGGATTCTTTGACAAGTGACGGCATCCGCCAGCTCGCGACTGCCGTCTCTGAAAAGCTTGAACAAGCCTAGATCTGCGAAAGCCGGGAAGGAAAGCACTGCGATGGACATCGTCAGGCCGCCTATGAGGATCGGCATTCTTGCAGGGTCCAGGGATGAGTTCGAGAACTGGGAGTTGATGGCGCTTGATCGGATTCTGAACGATCCTCGCTTCCTGCTTGTCACGATCCTGGTGCATCCGAAGCCTTTCGCCGACCGCCGCGCCTCCTCGCTGTTCGGGCTCGGGTCACGGCTGGAGCGGAAGGTGCTTGCCCGACAGGCCGGATACACTCCCAGCCACTTTGACCCAGCCCATCAGCGCTTTGACGATCTGAAGCCAACGTCGGGTGACGGCAGCTTGGGAAAAACCCCGGTCCAGACGCTCGTCGGCAGGATGGGGCTTGATCTGGTCATCCGGTTGACGGTGGAGGGCCTTCCAGATGACGCGGTTGGTTCGCTTGCCTTTGGTGAGTGGGCGTTCAATTTTTCCGATCAAAGATCGGAGCGCGCGGATTGGTACGGCTATAGCGACGTCATTGAAAAGCGACCGGCGACAAAGCTGGTGCTTTATACACGCCGTGGAAACGATGCAAAGGGCGTGGAAATCTCATCGGCCTCCTTCAATCTCAAGATCAGCGCGGCACGCAACGCGGCTTTTATCAAGGAACGCGCGGTGACGCTGTTATTGCGTGAACTCGGCCGGCTGGCAGACACACGCAAGCTTGTGACCGTTCCACTGCTGGACAAAACTGTCGCCCCGCCGTCCATCTTTGAACTTGCCCGCTATGCCGGTGGTCTTTCGGCCCATCTTGCCGTACGCGTTGGCAAGGCCGCGAAAGCAAAGGCGCGTTCGGGGTCGGCGGTCTGGACGCTCTATACGGGGCAGGGGCGTATCGACGAATTCGATCCGACGCTCTCGGTCGAAATCCCGCCGATCGCCGGCGATATCAAGGCTGACCCCTTCCTGTTTCAGCACGAAGGTGAGTGCTACCTTTTCTACGAAGCCTATGCCAACGGCGACGCCAAGGCTCATATCGCAGTCGGGCGCTTCAACGGCGACAAGGTCGAGCCACTGGGTGTCGCGCTCGACTGCGACCATCACCTGTCTTACCCCTTCATTTTCCGCGATGGCGAGGACATCTTCATGATGCCGGAGGCGCATCAATCGCAGCGGCTCGAAATATGGCGCTGTGTCGATTTCCCGTTGAAATGGGAGCTCTATTCGACCGCGCTCGAGGGCCTCTCGGCTGCCGACAGCATTCTCACCCAACATGGCGGCAAATGGTGGCTTTTCACCAACGTTTCGGACTTCCATGCCTATGAAGACCATTGCAGCGAGCTCTACGTCTTTGAAGTCGACGGACCCAAGCTCAATCGCGTAACCCCTCACAAACGCAATCCGGTCGTGATGGGAAGCACCGATGCGCGCAATGCAGGTCGCATTTTCGAGCGCGACGGTCGTCTCTACCGCCCGTCGCAGAGAAACGCCTATGGTGTCTATGGCTATGGCCTGAACATCATGGAGATCGAGCAACTCGACCTCGAGACCTATCAGGAAACCTGTATCCGCACGATCGCACCGGACTTCAAGGCAGGTCTGCTCGGCTGCCATCACTTCGATGCCGCAGGCGGCAGATATGTGCTGGATGCGCGCCTGACCGTATGAGAACTCTCAGCGGTATCGCAAGCGCGCCGTGTTGCCGAAAGTCTGTGCGGCAACTGCGCCTGCGAAATTCGGCGGTGTCTGCATGTGGAATAGGCTCCAGGTGACCGGCGCCTCGGGGTCGCCTTCAAGTCGCTCGAGGCGGGGAGCGTCTTCTTCCCCAAATGTGACGTCAAAGGCATCGAGAGGGAGGGAGAGGCCAGCCCCATGCGCTTTGACGAAAGCCTCCTTTCGCGTCCAGCACCGATAGAAATGGTCGAGATAGCGATCGACGGGAACCTCTTGCAGGCTAGCTCGCTCCTTGGCAGAAAAGAAATGGGCTGCGACATCTTCCTGCAGCGCCTTCTTTTCTTCGATATCGACACCAAGCTCGTAGTGCAGCGACACCGCAAGGACCGCCAGATCAGCGCTGTGGCTAAGGTTGAAATGCAGCCCCAAGCCATGCCGCTCGCCGATCCGCGGCTTGCCATGACCGTTATAGTCAAAAGTAAGCTCGCAGGGATCAATCCTTTCGCCGTAGGTCGCAAGGATTTCCCTGAGCCGGCCCCGCCCGACGATGAAGAAGCGCCGGTCGCGGTCATGGATGAAACGTGCCGAGCGCGCCGTCTCGTCGTCGGAAAGCAGTTCGCTAAAGCTCGCGAGCTGGCCTGTATCGGCGTCCAGGCTCCAGGTCCAGATGTCAATGGCGTCGGTGGCGATTTGATCAGGTTGCATAGGAAAGCGTACGGTCTGGCGTCGAGCGCTTTGTTGCCATGCGCCGTGCAAAATAGGCCATGAGCGCCAATGGATAATTCTCGCCGAGACCGATACGGCAGGTCCGTTTCAAGATATCCAGCGACTGCGCGCACATATCAGGCGAATACTCGATTTTTCGATCCGTCCACTTATATGGGTTCATGTCCGGGTGGGCCGTGCGCTGTTGAAGCACCGATTGCCAATTGGTGTAGACATGACGGCTTGAATCGTAGAGCCGATAGACACCCCGCTTGTTCTGCGCGGCAAAATCATTGGCCTGCTCGGCGGTCTCGAAGATGACATGCAATCCTGCTGCGGCCGCAACGTCGTTGTGCGGGCCGATCCGTATGTCGTCGCGTGCCGAGAGGATTTCCTTCATGACCTCGTAGCGCCGACGCATGCGGGCGATCATCGGATCGAGCCGTTTCAGCTGTACGTTGAGCATTGCGCCTTGAATCTGGCTTGCCTTGAGGTTTATGCCGATGAAGGGCGCCTCGTTGGCATTGTCGAGGTGCCCTCGAAACATCGATCCGATGTCGTGATACATCCGCGCGCGGGCAAACAAATGTGGATCGTCGGTGACAAGCGCACCGCCTTCGCCGATGTTCATATTCTTGAACTGATTGAAACTGTAAGCCCCGGCATTGCCGATCGTGCCGGTGCGTTTACCCTTGTAGGTCAAACCCACGGACTGGCAGGCATCTTCTATGACGAGCAGATTATGCTCGCGGGCGATCCGCATGATGCTGTCCATGTCGCAGACCAGATTGGCCATGTGAACCGGAATGATGGCGCGCGTGTTGGGCGTGATCTTGCGAATGATGTCGGCCGGGTCCATCGTCAATGTCTGGTCAATGTCGACGAGAATAGGAACGGCGCCCGCTGCCAACGGCGCGCCCGCGGTCGCAATCCATGTATAGGCGGGAACCAGGACTTCGTCACCGGGACCGATGCCTGCGGCGACCAGAGCCGAAACCAGGGCACCCGTGCCGCTGCTCATCGTCAAGGCGTGCTTGACGCCAAACTTGGCGCTGAAATCGGCTTCGAACTGCATCAACGGACCGCCGCCCGCGTCGCCGTATCGGGCCAGTTTACCCGAGGCAAAGACAGGTGCCAGTGCCAACCATTCTCTTAAGCCCACATGCGCCACAGCGTGCCCCCCCGGTGCAACACGGCGGTCGGCCAGAGCTGAACCTAGCCGCGCCTTTTTGGGCGATCTGGCCGTTTGGGTCGGCGGATCGCACACTCAGAGACTAGACCGGATCGGACGTGTATTTCAGTTGGCCTTTCAGCTAGACGGGATGGCGTTAGATTGGCGGGTGACTATCCGAAATCGGTAGAGAGCCGAGGCGGCTATGTACATTGGACGATTTTCGCCTGTGACGGTATTTTGCTATCAACCTATTAGACCGCAAGGATTTTATGTGAATGACGATTCGAGACCTCCGCCATGCTCCGCATAATTCGATTTTGCGAGCCGATGTCGCCATCATCGGCGGCGGGCCGGCAGGATTGACCATCGCTCGCGAGCTGGCCAATACCAGGATCAGGGTGCTCGTCGTCGACAGCGGCGGTCTTGAATATGACAGCGAAACGCAAACTCTGAACGCCGTCGAGAATGTCGGCGAACCGGTAAAGCGCAGTGGCGCTGAGGAGATTGGCCGCGGATACACCGACGCGCTCTCCTGGCTCAACGATATCCCCGCATTCGAGCTGCGCAATCGCCTGTTGGGTGGCAGCAGCCACACCTGGCTTGGCAAATCCGCGGCCTTCGATGACATGGACTTCGCATCGCGCCCTTGGCTGCGCCATACGGGCTGGCCCTTCAAGCGTCGCGACATTCAAACAGCGCTTGATCGCGCTTCCGAACTGTTGAATCTCGGGCCGAATATCTACGACGAAGGCCTGGAGCAACTATTGCGCTCGCCCCCGGCCGACCTCGGGATAGACCGCCAACTCCTGCGCAGCTTCTTCTGGCAATTCAGCAAAGAGCGCGATCGCGGCAGGCAACCGATGCGGTTTGTCAATCTCGCTCGTGACGCGGATGCAGCCAATGTCGATTTCCTCACCTATGCGACGGTGACCGAGATCAATCTCGACCCCTACGGGCGGCGCGCCCATTCGCTCGACGTCAGCAGTCTTGACGGCCAGAGTGCCAGGATTCGCGCCGATACGATCGTCCTTTGCGGTGGTGGCATCGAAAATGCGCGGCTGCTCCTGTCATCGAATTCTGTTGCTAACGAAGGGATCGGAAATGACAGGGGCGTGGTCGGGCGTTATCTGGTCGATCATCCAAGGGCGTCGTTGATCCGCTTTACTGGAACCGGAATAAAGGCTGTTGCTTCGCAGTTCAATTTCTTCGGTCTGACGGATAAGGGCAAGGCACGCTACTACTTGCGTGGCCTATCCCTAAGTCCCGATGTCCAGGCGAGGGAAGGTCTGACGAATTGCGCCGCTTACCCCGCGCAGGTCCATTCCCAGAACAATCCTTGGGCCGCACTCGCGCGGCTTTCGCGCGGCGAGAAGCGGACAGCACTTGCAGACGTTTCCTGCGTGCTGGCGTCGTCGGGGATGATCGCATCCGGGCTCTATAACCGGCTGGTTCACAAGCACGGGCTGCCGCATAAGTCCGTCGAATTGCGTTTCGATGTGATGGCGGAGCAACAGCTCGATCCTGACAGCCGCATTACCCTGTCGGAAAGTCGGGACCCTTTCGGCATCCCGCGCGCGCGGGTCGACTGGAAGATCGGCTCGGTAGAGGTCGAAAGCATGAAACGGCTGGGCCGTCTGCTGTTTGCGGAGTTCAACCGCGTTGGACTGCCCGGATCCCAACTCGCCGAGTGGATCGAGCAGGATGATCCGGGCAAGGCCACATTCATCGACATGGCCCATCCTTCATGTTCGACGCGCATGGGCAATGACCCAGCAAATAGCGTCGTCGATGCCAATGCGATGGTTCACGGCATCGACGGTCTGTTCATCGCCGGCAGTTCGGTCTTTCCAACCGGCGGGCACGCCAATCCGACCTTGATGATGCTGGCGCTGGCCATCCGTCTTTCGGATCACCTGAAGACGAGGCATAGAACCGGGATGACCATGCCTCAACCCCTTGTCGATGTGGAAGCATCCGAGGCCGACCTCAGTGGAGTTTAGCTGTTGATGGAACCTACCTTGTCGGATCGAACCGCCAGAGCCAGTATTTGGACGGTTGGCAGCAAGCTTGTTTCGAAAGCGATAGATCTCGTCACGCTGCTGTGTCTGGCACGAATGCTCGGTCCATCGGATTTCGGCCTGGTAGCGATGGCCATGACGTCGGTTCTCATAACCGAGGCGATATTCGAGCTGCCAGTGGGGGCGGCGTTGGTCAGGCTTCCCGATATCACCAAGGACATGTTCGATACTGCGCTGACCCTCGGGATTCTGAGAGCCATCTTTATCTCAGCGCTCCTGTGTCTGCTGGCCTATCCGCTGGCGCTTTTCTACCAGGAGCCGAAACTTACGGCGTTGGTCTGCGTGCTGTCGCTTGCCCCCGTCCTGCGCGGGCTGAGAAGCCCTCGGATGATCCTCTTTACGAAGCGGCTCGATTTTCGTCCGGATTTTGTCATGGACCTGACCGCCAAGCTCACCTCCTTGATTGTGGCCGCGGGGGCCGCCTGGATGACGGGAAGCTATTGGGCGATTGCCGCCGGCACCATTGCCGGGCCGGCGCTGACAGTGAGCATGTCCTACGCTTACTCGCCGCTACGGCCGCATCTGACGCTGAAGGAACTGCATCGCTTTGCCCAGATGATCGGATGGAACATGGTCTCCCAGGTTCTCCAGTCATTGAACTGGCAGCTTGAAAAGCTGCTGCTTCCGCGTTTCGTCGATCTGGCGTCGTTCGGCCATTACTCGGTCGCAAACGACATTACCGGAGTCCCGTTTCAAGCAATCGTACAGCCGCTTTTCCGCCCATTCCTTGTCGCCTTTGCGCATATGGGTACCACTGAAAAATTGGGAGAAGCATATCTCAAGGCCTCATCCGCCATCGTTCTCCTCGTCGCGCCGGTACTGCTGTTGATCTCCATATTGTCGGATGTGGTGGTCGATGTGCTCCTCGGGCCATCCTGGACCAACACGGCCTACCTTCTTCGGTATTTGCCGTTGATTGCCATCCTCGCGCTCCCGACGATCCCCATTCCCTCGCTGGCGATGACGGTCAACCGGATGCATTTCGTCACGATCAAGAACATGTCGGATCTGGCGAGCAAGGCGGTTCTGGTCATCGTCCTCGGCTATGTCGCCGGCATGCAGGGAATAGTCGTTGCCCAGGCGCTTGCAGCGACTATCAGCCTGATCGTTTCGATGTTGATCATCAAGTCGATGATCGGCCTCAGCCTCATGCGTCAATGCAAAGAGCTGACTCGCCATTTCCTGCCGATGTTTTTGATGGGCCTCTTCATCATTCCGGCAGTGTATATCAGAAACTACGACCTTGGCTTCGTACGTTTCACCTCGCTCGCATGCCTGATGGCTGCAATGTCGATCATCGCCTACCTCGCAGGCATCGTCCTGACATTCAAGATGACCAACGCGAGGCGTCCTGCGGAATACGATCTCCTCGTCAGGCTATTCAAGCACAAATTCAGGCCCGCCGTATGACGGCAAGGGAGGAATCATGAGCACCGTCCCTGTGACAACAAATTCCCAAACGATTGCGGCCAAAGTCATCAGCCTTAGCGGAAGTTTTCGCAGGCGTGACGCGGTTTCAGCGAATTTAGAGGGTGCTAAATCGTTAAACTGGGAGTTTTTCGATGCAGCGACGTCGGAACGGCCCGTCGCCCTGACCATTGAGCCCAAGAGGCAACTTGCCAAATGCGGGCGCATATTGAGCAATGCCGAGATCGGCTGCTTCAAAAGTCACTTCGAGGTCTTGAAGCAATTCGTTGAACGCAGCCAACACAGGTGGCTCCTCGTCCTTGAGGACGACGTCTGGGTGGATCCTGAATTCGACTTCCATCTTTTGACGAAGGAGCTGGAAAATCGGCAGATTGACTGCCTCCGTCTTTTCGCGCGCAGGATTAAGCGGGCCGACGTGATTGGGTATTTTGGTGAGCAGCAGGTCGTCCGCTTCAGGAGCGATCCCTACGGGACGCAGGCCTATGTCATAAGCCGGGAAGGTGCGACCCGATTCCTTGCCACGATCAAAGCCATCGACATGCCCATTGATGTGGAACTCGGACGCTTTTGGAACCACGGGCTGGCAATCTATGCGATCTTTCCGTTCCCGTGCGTCGAAAGGGCGTTCACATCGACAATCCTACAGGATCGGGAGCACAGCAAGGGCGCTGTCCAGACTAGCTCGCTGCAACACTACATCTTCCGAATCGAGAACAAGTTTCACAAGGAAATGGCCAACCTGCTGTTTTTGTGGTCGCGCCTTTGGAAACGTGCGGAGTGCTGATCCGTCGTCTTTCTACGAGCTGCAAGCCTGTTTCCAAGGCTGCTTCGCCCGGCAAAATAGTTGGCAGTGGGACAATTGGGAATTTGAACCAATACGGGCTTGCATCGAGAGGGAAATCATTTATATGACGTCCTCGTCAGCGAAAACGACCCGCGCACTTTGGCGGTGCGCCGTTTGGGGAATAGTTCAACGGTAGAACGACGGACTCTGACTCCGTTAATCTTGGTTCGAATCCAGGTTCCCCAGCCAATTCTCGCTAAATCCCTCTAATTTCTTGATTTTCCAGTCGTGCCGGATCCCGTTTTGGCATCAATGGCGACCTGATGCCCAGAACTGTAGCCCACAGGTGATGCCCACGCAGAAATGAATGCGCGGCGTCGCAGGTGGCAGGCAAGGGCGAACGCCTGCGCAGGCCCGTTGGCGAGCAGGCTCCATAGATTGCGTAACTAATCGGAACAAGGCGCCGGGTCCGCTTAGGGGCCGGAAGGGGAATGCCGGCTTTCAGTGTTCGATTGGGCGAAGCCGACATTCACCCGTAGTGTTCACGCCAGCGCTTACGGCCCGGAGCGGGAGATCGTCTCGAGGAGGAGCGGCTCGTGCAGCACGCCTGCGATATGCAACTGTAATGCATCGAGCGTCACGTGAACTGGGGCAAGTCGTCGTGTATGTCGTACCACTCGGCCTTCGAGGCGACGAAATAATGCGCGGTCGGCGGCGCCGGCAACGGCGTATCGAGGGTCCCTAGCCGCAAGCGCACGACATCCGGCATCGAATCGCGGCGACTAATGATCGGCGAACCGCAGTTGGAACAGAAGAGGCGATGAACGCCTGGCGAAGAATCGAATACCGTCAGCGCCGACTCGCCCTCAATGAAGACGAAGTCACTGGTCGCGACGGGCGCATTGGTCGCGAATGCGGTAGCGGTCGCCTTGCGACAACGCGAACAGTGGCAATAGATCGCCGCACCTAGCTTGCCGCGAACTTCGTATTTCACTGTGCCACAGAGACAACTGCCTTTATGCATAAATGCTCCCGTCATTGATCCGCCATCACGGCGTGAAATTAGTATCGAGGATACTAATCTTCGCTCACGCGGTCCCGGCGCGGTTTTGGGCTACGATGTCATCGTGAGTAAGGCTGCTGCCTTTTTCCATGAAGACCTTGACCAGCGCCTCGCGGTTACCCGCAGAGCGGATTTTGTCAGCTTTTTCGAGCGCCGATTGCAGCTCACCAGCAGTCAGTTCCGTGCAATAGGCAAGGGTGCCTGGCTGTTGTCGCCAGGAGGTCACAAGACCCCCGGCATCAAGGGCGTCGAAGCCCGTTGCCTCTACCAGTTGCATGACAAGCGACTTCTTTTCGAGGTCATCACCCGCTACCGGAAGGGCAATGCGGCCGGGTTGCGACTTCTCTACGCCCTTTTCCGCAAGGGTCGCAGCAAGCACCGCGTTCCAGGCTTTGATGATGGGTCGTTTGATCTGCTCGGTGACCCACACCGCTTCCGGTTTGCCACCATCGACGTCGCTGATCGCCCCGTCACGGAACGGGTAGTAGTTGGACGTGTCTACGACGACGACGTTATCGGGAACATCTTCAAACAACCCGGCAAGGTCGCGATAGGCTGAAAACGGGATGGAGAGGATCACAGTATCCACCCCTGTCACGGCATCTTCCTTGGTCATAGCCGTCGCACCAACTTCAGCAGCGAGGTCGCGGATCGATTCCGGGCCTTTGGAATTGGCGAGCTTGATCTCGTGGCCTGCGGCTCCGAGTTTGCGTGCGAGTATCGCGCCGATGTTCCCTGCGCCGATAATTCCGATCTTCATATCATTTCCTTGCGGTGAGTATGGAATTCACGCGCACTCGTACGGAGACGTGATTTGTTGTACTCCGAAGAATAGGTATAGCTATCCGATACGGCAAGAACCGACTAATAAGTGGGTAACCTACCTTGAGGTAAGTATGGCAATTGAGCGAGACTGGCGCTGTGACGACCCCAAGCAGCGAATGGTATGGGCGACGGCAACCCGGGATGCTCTGCGGGTCCTTGAAGGGAAGTGGAAGATCGTCATCATCTGCCAGCTTTTCGCCGGAAAAGGTCCGCTAAGATTTTCGGAACTCGAAAAGCGCGTAGAGGGCGTGAACCAGAAGATGCTGATCCAGCAACTCAAGGAGTTGGAGAAGGACGGTGTCGTGACAAGAACCGTCTATCCACAGGTCCCGCCAAGGGTCGAATATGCACTGAGTGAGATGGGAATCGCACTCGGTCCATCCATGGCGGAACTAATCGACTGGGCGTTCATGCGACGTGACGCGCGTGCCGCGGTGCCGCAAGATTCGCCGTAAGCGATGAAACCATTTCGGTGACTGCCCGTTGTGCATCGCCTGATCACAAGGAAGCCGCTGCCTCGAGCGACGCTGGCGCCGGGGCCGTCTACCCCACTGTGACACGAACTTCAGGTTTCAGACGACGAGATCAACGCATTCTCGAGCAACACTCTGGCTGCATCGCGGGTTGTCTTAACAAGTCCTGGATCGGGCGTCGATTGCGCCATCACAATCGAGCCCTGGATGAGCGACAGGATCTGGATCACGGCTTTTTCGGGGTCGCTCAATGCCAGGGGCTCAATGAGTGAGGCAACAAATTCATGTAAGCCCTTAAAATAGAAGGCGATGGTTGCCTGTACGTCAGGGGAGTTTGCCTCCGGTCCGAACTCGGCCAGTCCTTTCACGAACGGACAGCCACGGAAAGAAGGCGCACGGAAAGGTTCGTCTAGCGCGTCAAAAATAGCGAGGACGCGCTCCAGCGGCGATAGTCCGGTTCTTTCAGTGGAGGTTGCGAGCATCTGAAACCAGATGTCACTTTTGTAACGCAAATAGGTGGCGATCAGGTTGGCCTTCGACGGAAAGTGTTTGTAGAACGTCATCTTGGCCACGCCGCTTTCGGCAATGATGCGATCGATCCCGACAGAGTGGATGCTGAACCGGTAAAACAAGTCCGATGCCGTCTTTAGTATACGGTCTCGCGGGGCGAGGGCGTTAAGCGGTTGTCCCTCCACATCCACAATTTCAAGCACGCTGCGCGTTTGCATTTTCCAAACCTCAGATTCTTCGTTCGCATCTAGACAGACTATTCTGTAAATTTTGGGATTGCAAATACATACAGGTCTGTCTATTGATAATCGCACCCAATGGATTTCAAAGAAAGGTCTTGAGATGAGCGGAAAAGTCGTTGTTGTGACAGGCGCGAGCAGTGGTTTTGGAAAACTCACGGTATTGGAGCTTGCAAGGCGGGGTCATACCGTTGTTGCGACCATGAGAGACGTCGAAGGACGAAACGCCCAAGTGCGGAGCGAGCTCATCGACGCGGCGAAAGCTGAGGGGCATGGGCTGCAAGTCTTTGAAATGGATGTCGCCGACGAGGCCTCGGTCAATTCCACGATCGACCAGGTCGTTATGCAGCACAAAAAGATCGATGCCTTGATCAACAATGCCGGAATAATGCCCGTCGGGGTCACGGAAGCCTACACGGTCGCGGACGTCGAACGGCTCTTTGCGGTCAATTTCTTCGGCGCGGTGCGGGCCGACCGCGCCGTGCTGCCGCATATGCGTGCCGCCGGCAGCGGTCTCCTGGTTCATGTGACATCCCTGATGGGGCGGGTGGTCTTTCCGTTCTTCGGCACCTACTCCGCGAGCAAGTTTGCGCTCGAGGCGCTTGCCGAGGCCTATCGGTATGAACTGAAGGGCTTTGGAATCGACTCCGTCATCGTCGAGCCAGGGCCATTCCCGAGCAACCTCATCTCGTCGAGCCCGGAGCCATCCGATCAGGCCGTGCTTGCATCCTACGGCGAAGTCGCGGTGATCCCGGGTCAGATCAAGGCCAATGCCAACGCCGGACACGACGAGGCCAATCCCCCGCGGCCCCAGCGCGTGGCCGATGCCATCGTGCAACTGGTCGAGGCCACGGAGCGGCGTCCATTGCGGACGGTCGTCATGCCTGAAGGCATGGATTTTGGTGTTCAGCGACTGAACGAGGCCGTAAGCCCAATTCAGAACGACCTGCTCAGCGCGCTCGGCATGTCGAGCATGATCTGACACTCTGCGGTTGGCGGGTGGTGCCAGTGCCGCCTTTTGGGCGGAGCGCTGTGGATCCGTTTGTGCGCTAACGTCGTCGCATATAGCTTCGCTGCCGCGTATAGTGTCCGAGGCCACTGCTACCGCCGCAAGGCGCAGATGACACCCTGCGCCAAAGCGCGCGGGATCGACAACGCACAGCCTGCGGCCAAAGGCGATAACGAGCGGCCAATCAATTGAGTTTTTCAACGATATCGGCGCACAGATGTCATGGCTTCAAACATCAATGCGATGGCCGCTTTCGGGCAGATGCAACAACTGCCTCTATGACTGAGAAGAAGGCGCTTTGCTGCCGTTCGAGGTCGATCCGAGGAATGTGCGGTATGTGCTAGAATGCGGCCCGAAGGCGGAATGCGACAGAGGCACTGCGAGGGGCGGTGTGATCGTACCGGAATTCGCGCGACCGAGAGCCGACGTTGTGCTCTTGAAAGGGGAGACGAGGACGATGCCGACACCACAGCAACCCAGTCTAATAGTTCGACAGAAATCCCCACAGAACATCGAGTTTCCGTTTGCGTCGCTCTCCGATTGGCTGATCCCAACCGAGCTGTTCTTCGTGCGAAACCATTTCCCGTCGCCGGACCTCGATGCGCGAGACTGGAGATTGCGCGTTGGCGGGGCGGTGGAGCGGCCGATCGAACTTGACCTCGACAGCATCAAGGCGATGCGGAGCACGACTTTCACCGCCGTCGTCGAGTGTGCAGGGAACGGGCGCGTCTACTATGTGCCGCCGAAGGAGGGGTTGCAGTGGCAGAACGGAGCCGTCGGCAATGCCGCGTGGACAGGTGTTCTTCTGCGCGAGATTTTGGAAATGGCGGGCGTTAAGCGAACCGCACGTGAGGTTCTGCTCGCAGGCGCCGACAGCGGCGTCGTCGACACAAACAAGAAAACGGCTTCTCCCGGCCCCATCGCTTTTGCGCGCAGTTTACCGCTTGAGAAGGCCATCGCTGACAGCACGATCCTTGCCTATTCGATGAACGAGCAGCCGTTGACGCGCGATCACGGCTACCCGCTACGCGCGGTCGTGGGTGGCTGGTTCGGCATGGCTTGGGTCAAGTGGATCACGCATATCACGGTTGTGGAGCAACCGTTCCTTGGCTACTGGCAGGCGCGCGACTATTTCCGTTGGGAGCGCAGCCTCGGGGAACCCAGGCTGGTCCCCCTTGCGGAGATGGAGGTCAAAGCGCAGATCGCGCGTCCCGTACACGGGGCGCATCTCATCGCCGGCCAACCGTACCGGATTTTCGGAGCCGCCTGGAGCGGAGAGGCTGTTATCCGGCAGGTGCAGGTCTGCACCGGAGATGGCAGGGGCTGGCGCGAGGGAAGGCTCCTCGAAACAGAACGTCCCTTTGCTTGGCGCTTGTGGGAGTACATGTGGACCCCTAAAGAAGTGGGGCGATATATACTGCGATGTCGCGCGATCGATAGGGCGGGGTGCGTGCAACCCGACCTCCAGCGTTCCGACTGCGAGAGCTACGCGGCCAATTGGATCGTTCCGGTGGAGGTTACAGTCGTTCCCGAGCCACAGACGTACGAGGAGGAATTCGTGATCTAATCACCCGCATGGGGCGGAATGGCGGCTTTTGGCGCAACTGCGACCCGCGTTGTCACTGCGTCATGCCCGCTTTGCAGCAACAGCGACGGTTGGCTCGATGATCACTATGAGGGCGCAGAGCGGCCATGCATGCGGTGATCCGCCATACGGCGCCTTTGGCCCCGGTAGCGGAAATAATTGCCACTCGACCCCTCCCGTTGACTGAGGCCCAAAGCCAGGGCACAAAGGTGGCATCCACGGCCGCTCGCGATGGAAAAGCACCGAGAATTTCAAGGCAATTTCAATAAGCCATTGAAATAACGTTGGAATCTAGATTCCTCAGCCAAAAACATTGTCTTCTTTCCAATAATTTGCGTCCAGTCGTCGGTGTTGGGAATAACCCCACATCACCCACCAGCCATCTTGTTGATTAGTGATAGAAAGACGACTTTCTGGCCAGTATTTGCTGTTCGAAACCACGCACACGATTGGCCGGAAATTGTCTATTGCGGAACCGAAGTCAGTCGACTCCGCGTAGCACCGTGTCTCCCCACCAGAAATTATATATCCATTATAATCATCAATTTAGTAGAAAATGCTTTCTAACCGCGGAACCCCGAGGTTAGAAGGACCTCCCGGGACAGAGGCCTTGCGGCGCCTCATCGATATAGCATCTCAAACAGCGGAATTTGACGCGTGAAATGCATGTCGGGCCAGTACTCGCCCATCATATCGCCCGTAAATTAGGCAGATCAAACGACGCATCAAAATTAATCTTTCTCGCTTGACAGATATCAATTTTGGATGAGATGATCTTAATCATACAAAAATCGCATAAGAGAGAAAATGGAAACTCGCGATCTCCAGACCTTCCTCGCAGTTGCTGCCAGCGGTAGCATCACCAAAGCTGCTGATATGCTCGGGCGTTCCCAGCCGTCGGTAACCCGCACCATTCAGGATCTCGAGGCCGAGCTCGGCTTCGAGCTGCTCCATCGCGTGGGTCGTCGCGTGCAGCTTTCGGAAGAGGGTGTAGCTTTCGAGGAGGAGGCGCGGCGTTTGCTGATGTCCTTCACCGAACTTGCCGCGCGGGCAAAGATGATTGCTGCCGGTAAGGGTCGGATCCTGCAGATCGCCACGACATCTGCAATCGGCACCGGGTTGATCCCTAAGGCCATGGCAGAACTGAAGGACGTCGAACTGCCGCACGAGACGCATATCGGCCATTTCCTTGCGTCAATCGTGGCACAGGAACTGCGAAGTGGGCGCGCCGACATCGGTTTCTCCAGCCTGCCACTCGATCTACCTGGCCTTGATGTTCTGCGGCTTTATTCGGCGCCGACCGTGATTGCTCTTCGCGAAGACGATCCGCTCGCAGCGCTTGATGTCGTGCCACTGGCCGCCTTTGGTGGCCGTCGTCTCGCCACGATGCTCAATCCGCTGCGCTTCCAACTCCATATTGCTCGGGCGCTGGCAGCCCGCGGCATCGAAACCGGCCCGGTGATCCGGACCAATATTTCCTACGGCGCGTTGCAGATCGTGCGTCAGGTAAGTGGTGTCGTGGCAATCATCGACCCCGTCACCTCGTATGGCGTTAGCATGCCCGGCGTCGTTATCCGCCCGATTGATATAGACGTCCCATTCTATTGGGGCGTCCTGGCGGCCGAAAAACGGCCGCTTCGCCCCGTTGCGCAGGCGTTGATGGACGCGGTCGAAGTGGTGGCGGAACGGTCGATCTCCGGTTTCAAGAGGCTCGATCCGGCCACGGCCGGCCAATTGGTGACCGGGCAGCCATCGGGCACAGATCACGGAACTAGACTATGAAGCATACGCCCACCCACTCAATGTCAACCGGACTTGCCGCGCTGGAAGCCCAGCTTGCGCAGGATCTCGACTATCTCGAAATGCCCGCAAAGCCTTGGGTCCCCGAGCGCATGCATCATGGCGCACCTGTCCGGGATGTCGTCGTTATCGGTGCCGGCATGTGCGGACTTGCGGCCACGGCAAAGCTGATGCTGACGGGGATGAGCAATGTCGTCGCCTATGATGCTGCTCCGGAGGGGTTCGAAGGGCCGTGGATCACTTTCGCCCGAATGCAGACGCTTAGGTCGCCGAAGACCCTGCACGGTCCGGCGCTCGGCCTACCGCAACTGACATTCCGTGCCTGGTTCACCGCGCAGTGGGGCATCGACGCCTGGCAAACTCTGGACAAGATTCCAAAGAGCCAGTGGATGGATTACCTCGTCTGGTACCGCAAGGTGCTTGATCTTCCGGTACGCAACGGCGTGCGGATGACTGGCATTTCGTCGGTTGGCGATCTCATTGCCATCGATATCGAAGGTGCCGAAACGGGCCGGGTGCTGACCCGTCATCTGGTTCTGGCCACCGGCCGCTCAGGGCTGGGTGGCTTTGCCGTGCCCGAGTTCCTGAAAGTTGTCGATCATGCCTATTGGGCTCATTCTGCCGACGACATCGATTTCAATGCGTTAAAGGGCAAGCGTGTCGCCGTGATCGGCGCCGGCGCCTCGTCGATGGACAACGCCGCGACCGCACTTGAAGCAGGTGCCGGAGCTGTGGACCTGTTGATCCGCCGCCAGGAAATGCCACGTATCAACAAGATGACAGGCATTGGCAGCCAGGGGGTCGTGCACGGCATGCATCGGCTACCCGATGCCTGGAAGTGGAAGTTCGTCGAATACACTGCCACGACCCAGACGCCGCCGCCGCGCTCGTCGACGCTGCGGGTATCCCGACATGAGAATGCCCGGTTCTTCCTCGACTGCGGCATCGTCGCGGTCAGAGAGGAGGCCGACGGCCTGGTCATCGAAACCACGCAGGGGCCGATGCGCTACGATTTCTTGATCGCTGCAACCGGCTTCACCAACGACTTCAACGGCCGTCCGGAATTTGCAGCACTCGCCCCTCATATCCGCAGCTGGTCGGACGGCCGGCAGACGCCTGATATGGGGCCGTTTCGCCGCGGCATGTCGGAGGCGCCGGATCTCGGTCCTGCCTTCGAATTCCGCGAGAAGGTTCCCGGTTCCTGCCCGATGCTTTCGCATATCCACTGCTTCAACGACGCCGCCATGCTGACCCATGGCAAAGTGTCTGGTGATATTCCGGCCGTCAGCGCCGGCGCCGACCGGTTGGTCCGCGGCATTGCCGCATCGCTTTTTGCCGAAGATGTCGAAGCCCATTTCGCCAACTTGGTCGCTTATGACACCCCCGAACTCCAAGGTGACGAATGGGTGGATTCAACGCCATTTCTTCAGAAGGGGACGTTATTGTGATCGATGCCATGGACAAGGCAGCCGGCCTTTCTCCGGACGATGCGGTTTTCATAGCGCGACGGTTCCGGCCGGAATTCGTAAAGGGCGCAGAACTTTGCCGCCTCTCCGTGTTAACACCGGCGCATGGCCTGGGTTTGGCAATAGCGCTGCGGGTCGCGCTGGCCCGCCGGATCGCGGCACTGAATACCGATCATGCACTGATTGCAGAATATGACGCACAGTTGGCAGAACTCGAACCGACGGGGCAGTTGCTGGCTCTGGCTCAAGGCGAGACCGATCTGCAAGGGCCACTGGCGACCATCGCCCGTCACGTCGATCTGATTACGCTGACGCCGATCAAGGCAAAAGCGAGCGATATCGCCCGACTTGTTGAGGCGGGATTGGATAATCCGCAGATCGTAGCACTTTCCGAGCTGATCGCCTTCGTCAACTTCCAGACGCGGGTCGCAACCGGCCTGAGATTGATGAGGTCCGCATGATATCCTCAGTTCGCCTGAAGCCGCTGAACTGGCATCCGCACATTGCACCGGTCGAGCTTTCCGAAGCAACACCGGAACAGCTCGAGGCGATGAAGGTCACGCCATCTGCCAAGAAGGTTTCGGAATATGTGCGCACGCTCGTCCATGATCCCGAGAGCTACGTTGCCCGCACGGTGTTGTTCAATGCGATCATGTATGTCGACGGCGGCCTTGCTCGCCCCGATCGTGAACTTGGTGCGCTTGGTGCATCGATCGTCAACGGCTGCATATTTTGTGCTGTTACCCACGCTCGCCGGCATGCGGAGCTGACCAAGAACGATGACGTGGTCACCGCACTCTATCTCGACAAACCCGAGGAGCTCGGGCCGCGCGATGCTGCGATCTACAGATTTGCCCGCCGCCTGTCGGTGACGCCGTCAGAGGCTGCGCCTGAGGACATAGCGTCGCTGCGGTCCGTCGGCATGGATGACGTCGAGATCATCGACCTAATTCATGCCATCTCGATCTTCGGCTGGGCAAATCGGCTGATGCACGTCCTCGGCCACGCAGACAGCGGCAAATAACGGGCATGCAATCAACGCACCCGGCTCGGGTGTCTTCGGCAGGCGCCAATCGGAACGGCTGGCTTATAAAAACAAAGGAGGTCTGAAATGCGCATGAAATCCTGGTCGCAACGCCTCACGCCCGAAAGGACACCAATCAGAAATGCTTGAAATCAAAGATCTAAAGCTGTCCTATGGATCCTCGCAGATCCTGAACGGCGTCAATCTCTCCGTAAAACGCGGTGACGTGGTGTCGATCATCGGGCCCAGCGGCACTGGCAAGACCACGCTGCTGAAGTGCATCAACTATCTGGCCAAGCCGGCATCCGGAACCATCACGTTCGACAGGATCCAGATGGATTACCAGCACGCGGACAAGAACGCGGTCCAGGCGATCCGGCTGCGGACGGCGATGGTGTTCCAGCAGTTCAACGTCTTCAAGAACATGACGGTTCTTGAGAATGTGATGGACCCGCTTGTGGTCGTGCAGCGCAAGTCGAAGGACGAGGCGCGGGACATCGCCCTCCAGGAGATCGACCGCGTCGGTCTTTCCAGCAGGAAAGACCACTACCCGTCCCAGCTCTCGGGTGGGCAGCTCCAGCGCACAGGCATCGCACGAGCGCTGGCGGTCAAGCCGGACATGATGCTCTTCGACGAACCGACTTCGTCGCTCGATCCCGAACTCGTTGGTGAAGTTTTGAAGGTGATCAAGGACGTCGCATCCTCGGGGATCACTTCGTTGCTCGTGACCCATGAGATGCAGTTTGCGAAGAACATCTCAAACCGCATCGTCTTCATGGACAAAGGCGTCGTCGCTTCCGACGGCAGCCCGGCTGAAATCTTCGACCAGCCGTCCAATCCACGCCTTGCGCAATTCCTCAACTCTGAACTCGTGCACTAACATAAAGGGAAACCAAGAAATGTCTGCTATCACTTCGACATTCCGCCGTCAGTTCAGCCGCGCCGTCGTCGGCGGCATTGCAATCGCCCTGGCAACCGTAGGCGCCGGCCACGCTCAGACAGTCCGAACGATCAAGATCGCGACGTCGGCAGAATCCAAGCCGCTGGCATGGGGCGCAATCGGCGTTGAGCCTCAGGGTTATGAGCCCGACCTCCTCAAGGCGATCAATGCAAAGCTTCCGCAGTACAAGTTCGAAATGGAAGGCGTCGCCGATATCGCGCAGGAAACTGGTCTTGCGACTGGCAAGTATGACATGGCCGTCGGCGGCTACTACAAGTCGGACGCACGCATGAAGCAGTTCCTCATCCCGGAGAACCCAGAGGGCGCCAGCCTGATGAAGATCTATAGCAAAAAGGATAGCGGCATCAAGGAAATGAAGGACCTGGTCGGCAAGCAGATCGTGCCGGTCACGGCCGGCGGCGGCACCTACAAGTTCATGATGGGCTGGCAGGACCAGAACCCAGGCTACAAGCTCAACGTCACTGCATCGAACGCCGGCGTCCCTTACCCAAACCGCCTGAACGAAATTCAGCAGGGAAAGTACGACGCGCTGGTTCTGCCGTCGAACTTGGGCGAGCAGACCGTCATCGACCAGCAGAAGCTCGACATCGTGGCGTCCGAGCCGGTCTCCATCAACAACACCTTCGTCCTCATTCACAAGTCGGATGAAAACAAGGTCCTAGCAGACGACGTGAACAAAGTGCTCAAGGAACTGAAGGATGACGGTACGGTCGCCAAGCTCTCGCAGAAGTGGTTCGGCGAAGATATCTCCACCTACATGAAGTAATCGAAGCTCACCCTGGAAGAACCGCTGCATATGCAGCGGTTCAAGGTTGAACCTGTAAGAGGGAGTGTTTCAAAGTGGATCTTTCTGCAATGGTTCCCGAGCTGCTCTCGGCGATGCCGCTGACGCTCGCGATCATGTTTACCGCCATGATCGTCGGTTTCTGTCTGGCTCTCATTGCGACGACGTACCGCGTCCGCAGGTTGCCGGTGATCAGCCAACTGGCCGATCTCTACGTGTCCTATGCCCGGAGCGTCCCCGTCGTCCTCCAGTTGTTCGTGGCGTTCTACGGACTTCCCTTGTTGGGAGCACTGGTTGGGGTTCCAGATTTTCTGTCAGCTACGGTCGCTTCGATGGTAGGGCTCAGCCTCTATCACGGCGGGTATCTGTCAGAAGTCATGCGGCCTGCATATCTGGCCGTCGACCGTGGTCAACATGATGCGGCAGACAGCCTGGGATACACCTTCCGACAGAAGATCACGCGGGTCGTCGGGCCACAGGCTGTGCACATCGCATTGCCAGGCTACGGCAACTCCATCATCTACCTGATCCACAATGTCGCGCTGGTCATGTACATCGGGGCAGCGGACGTCATGGCGACTGCGCATCTGATCATGGAACGGGACTATAACCAGTACCAGTTCCAGACCTATCTCGTGCTGGCGGTCATCTATTCGGTGATGTGCCTGATCACGTGGCTCATCGTGCGCGCCTTCGAGCTTCGCTCTTCCAGGTATTTACCGAACGTGGCCCCGGTTAAGAACGTCCTCATGGCAAGCGTCTGACAGAGAGAGTAATCAACACATGTTTGATATGGATGTTTTACTCCCGGACTTGTGGGATATCCTCGGCGCCGTGCCCGTCACGGTCGCCATGGCGCTGACGATCTTCGTCTTCTCGACGATCATCGGCAGTCTTTTTGCGCTCATTGAACACAGGCGGATACCTGTGCTTCGGGAACTCGTCGTGGCATACAAGGTCATCTTTAAGGGCGTCCCGATGGTCGTCGTGATCTTCCTTGTATACTACAGCCTTCCGTTCATACTTCAGTACCTTGCCTCACTGGTCGGAGTGAAGATGAACGGCTACGGAACCCCTAACTGGGTTATCCTCGTCGTTGCGCTGATCGCATGCGTGGCCGCGTTCCAAGCGGAGGTCGTAAAGGGTGCCCTGAACTCGTTTGACACCGGTCAGGCGGACGCCGCTCACTCGCTTGGCTACACCGGCAGCCAACTGTTTCGGCGGATCCTGTTTCCTCAAGTCGTCGTCGCCGCCATTCCGGACCTTGCCAACTCAGTCATGGTGATCATGAAGGCGTTGTCTCTCGGGTTTGCAATCGAGGTCGTCGACATCTTCGCCCAGTCGCAATTGACTGCCGCGCTGAACTTCTACTACCTCGAAGCCTTCGTGATTGCCGTCATCATCTACATGGTTATGGCCTACATCGTCACCCAGATCGCCGACAGGACGGAGAAAGCCCTAAGGGTACGAACCTGACGGCGGCCTCTTCGAAGCTCTCTCAAAAAGTCGTCCTTCGACGCGGATTGAGGAGACTGGAATTTGCCGGACCTCAGTTTTCCAAATCTGCTCCGATGAATATTGACAAGTGCGCACTTGCGAGGGCCTACGGCCTGGCATCGGCTGTTGCGGCGGACGCCTAGCGGTGGCCAAGGTTGCTCATGACGCGCTGGTTCATTCTAAAGATTGCACGAGGAGGAAGGATCCAGATGCGCGTCGCTATTCTTGGAGCCGGATCAATCGCGTTCGGCCTCGCTGCCTTTCTGGCCAAGCATGGCCATGTGCCAGTCCTATGGTCACCTTCAGGCAAGCGCACTCGGGGGCTTGCTAAGGGCAAGCCTCTCGTCGCTGAGGGCGCATTCGAGTTTTCCGCAAAGGTCGCGGTCGCGGACGACTGTGCTTCTGCGCTCGCCGAGGCAGATGGTGCGATTATCGCGATGCCCGCAAATGGTCACCGCGCAGCGATGGATGCGGCCGCACCCTATCTCCGTGACGGACAGCCGGTCATCATCAGCTCCCACAGTTCGTTCGGCGCGCTATACCTTTCCAAGAAGCTTGCCGAGCGCGGCACCGTGCTACCGATCATCGTCTGGGGTACGACCATCCTCACGGCGCGCCAGCAGAGTGACCACAAGGTGCAGATCAATACGGTGCGCCAGAAGGTCGACGTCGCCACCCTGCCGAATTGCGCGAGCGATTTGGGTATGGAACTCTGCACGCAGCTCTTCGGGGATCGTTTCATCGCGCGTGATGGGCTCCTTGCGATCGCGCTCAGCAATCTGAACCCGCAGAACCATCTCGGCATTGCGCTGATGAACCTGACACGCATGGAGAAAGGCGAGACCTGGGGACAGGGCGAGCACGTCACGCCAGCTGTCGGCCGCTTCATCGAAGCGCTCGATGCCGAAAGGCTTGCGATTGCCCAAAGCTTCGGACTTTCGGTCAGGACGGTGCGAGAGCATTTTTCGCTGTCCTTCCATGTTCCGATGGGAAGCGTCTCGGGTATGAACCAACAGATGCATGCCGAGGGGCGCTGCGGGTTCGGACCCAAGAGTGCAGATAGCCGCTATGTGCTGGAAGACGTCCCGTTCGGCCTGTTGCCGACAGTCCTTCTTGGCCACTTGAGCGGTCGACCTGCCATTCTTCACGAGGCAGGAATCCGCATTTTCTCCGCCGCCTATGGCATTGACCTGGCAAGTGCAAACGACCTGTTGCTGGACCTCGCATTAGACGGGCTGTCACCCGAGGATCTGAAGTCGCTTTGCAAGCAGGGCTATGCCGCTTAAAGCACCGTCCGCCCCGCGCCATAACACACTGAAGATGCAGGTTCTGGTCGCGAACTTAGTCCAGCAGAGTATCGGCGTTATGCGTCGCCGCCGAACCCGATTTCTCGTCGAAGTCCACAACCGGATCGATAATGGCGCAGGCCTTGGTCTGCGGGTCGCTCACCACGTATTGCATCGCGCGGCTCGAAGAAGTCTGCGAAGTCGGGTCTACGCATAGGCTACTTCCCGCAGATCCGATGCAAGCGGCGAGAAGATCGCCCGCGAAGGATCGAACGTATAGTGCGCCTGATACGAAGAGGCATCCCGCGCCAATTGCACAACAGAGTCGAGAATGAAGGCGATCTTTTCGTCCGACAGCAGGACGCTGAAATTGAGTCTTGTGAATCCAGGCTTCTCGATCTCGTTGCCGTCGAAGATCGCCTGCCGCATCCGATCCGACATCTCGGCGTCGATGGAGAGCAGCCGATGCACATAAGGGCCGGCGCAGGCACAGCCGCCGCGGGCTTGGATGCCGAAGCGGTCGCTGAGCATCCGGGTGATCAATTGCTGATGGATATAGCCGCCCTTGCCGTCTCGGACGCGAAATGAAAAGATCGGCAGCCTTGCCATCGAGGCAGAACCGAGGAGCTCAATCTCCGACACATCCTGCCAAGCGGCGAAAGCTCTCTGGGTAAACTCGCCGTTCAGCCGCTGGATCTCGTCCAGTCCGATCGCGTCCTTGACGAGGAATGCCAGTGCGGCGCGGACGTCGCCTATGACATTGGGGGTACCGGCTTCCTCCCGAGCTTCCAAGCTGTCGCTGTAATCGTGGCCGGTGGGCGAAACGAATTTGACAGTGCCGCCGCCGGGCCAGGACGGCTTGCTGGTTGCGACGGCATCGTGCCGCACGATCAGCACGCCCGACGCTCCGGGGCCGCCGAGGAACTTATGCGGAGACACAACGATCGCATCGATTTCAACACCTTTGTCAGGTGTCATCGAAATCGGCATGTAGGGCCCGGCGCCCGCATAGTCCCAGACGACCTTTGCGCCAGCCGTCTTCGCAATCCTCGTGATCGCCGCGATATCAGTGGAGATGCCGGTGACGTTCGAGGCCGCCGAAAACGAGCAGATCGTAAGGTCTGCAGCGACGCGCTCAAGAGCTTCGTGCAACAGGATAGGATCTGGACCACCGTTGCTACCCTCGGCGATTTCGATGACGTCTGCGCCGCTTTCTCGCCATGGCAGAATGTTCGAATGATGCTCATAGGGGCCAATGATGACACGGACCCGCCGGCCGGAAGCGACGGCATCGGTGACGCCCAACAACTTGACGAGGCGGTTGAGGCCGGCAGTTGCACCGGATCCGGCAAAGATGACGGCGTGCTGCTTGTCGACTCCACAGCATTCCCCGATCACCGACCGAGCCTCGCGGCGCAGCCGGGTCATCATGCCCCCGCAATACGACGCTTCGGTGTGGCTGTTTGCGTAATAGGGCAGCACCTCTTCGAGAACGAATTCCTCGACTTGTCTTAGCGCGCGCCCAGAGGCGACGTAGTCCGCATAGACCAGATCCTTAAGGCCGAATGGCCCGTCGACTTTCGCCTTCGAGCCAATGAGCCCATCTCTCAGTGCGGCGATTGGATCGGCCACATCAAGGCTTGTTTTGAACCTGCTGAGAACGGTGACGAGTTCTTTTGATTGGGAGCGGTCGGATCGTTCGCGCATTGTCAGTCTCCACATAGGAATTGACAGCGATACTAATCCCCCTCAGGGTCGAATACCTCACCGTTTTTGAGGGGGTTTTGCGCATATATGGGTCAAATGATCGAAAAAGGTGTTAAAATTGATGAGATTGATCTGAAGATCCTGACTTGCCTTCAGCGAAATGCATCCCTGGCACAGCGTGATTTGGCCGAGCAGGTGGGGCTCTCGCAAAATGCATGCTGGCGGCGGCTTCAAAGGCTGCAGACAAGTGGCGTGATCGGCGGATCGCGCACCGAGATCGATCTCGAACTGCTCGGCTTTGATTTGACCGCAATCGTCATGATCCGTACTCGCCACCATTCCAAAGAATGGTCTGAGGATTTCCGCAAGCACGTCGACAGGCTGCCCGAGGTCATCGACTTTTACCGGATCGGCGGGGATTGGGACTATCTGATCAAGGTCGTGACACGCGGAATATCCGGCTACGATGCCTTCTATCAGAAGCTGATCACGAATTTCGATCTGGCGACGGTGACAGGCTATTTTGCCATGGAGGCCATTATTCGCAATCGCGCCGTGGATCTGGGCCGGATACGATAATCCGACGCCGTCAAGCGGGGAGATTGTTCGCTTGCGATCGAGATTTTGATGCTTGCCTGCGACGCCTTCGAAAGCTTGGCCTGAATGACCGCCCACAGGACACCACATCCAAACCATCATCGCTTCGCGCACATCAGCTCGGGCATCTGCCCAACGTCGGCAAACCCTTTGATCTCGACGGCTGGAGCTTCGAGATTGGCAAGCGCATTGTCAAGCATCGGGCAAACTACGGGGCTCAGGTCAGCGCTTGCGTTGCAGGGCCGGCACAACGTCGCGAGACGACTTCGCAATGGCCACGAGTAGGATGAAGGTAGAGAATGGCTCTCGCACAATACCAGCCACCATTATAATCGGATCACCCGATGATCGGAACCCGGTTCGCCAGAAGAGACCATTTCCCGTACCGTCGATACCGGGAACGAGCGCGGGAGAGAACGTCTCGCCAATCGGAAACCACCGTTCTCTTCGCGCAAAAGCGGAAATAGTTGCCTCTCAACCATCATCTTGACTGAGATCCTAAGCCAGGGCACAAAGGTGGCATCCACGGTCGCTCGCGGCGGCAAAACCAAGGGAATTCAAGGGATATCTCGATAAGCCATTGAAATCATGTAAAATCCGGGTTCCCCAGGCGGGCTATTTTTGGGCCCATATTGCACACCCTTTGACGCCCAATTCCCAAGGCGAAAAGCATTGTCTTTGCAGCTAGTTACAGACAATTCGCGGCAAACCGTTCTGTGATTTCCTAGGTTCGAAACGCTGCCTGTCTCCGCGCGGAAGCTGGCCGGGGATCCTGTTTCAGCCGCGATCATTCTGTGGCCATGGTCGCGCCAGTAGCGGGCGTCGACTCACTTGCGATGGATAACCGTCTTGGGGCCGGAAGAGACTGTTAGCACCTGGACTGGCAACTCGATAAGCCGACATCATGGACCGCCTGTGGACAGTCCATGATCGCCCTAAGTCGCAGGCTAGCGTTGGAAGGTGAGGTGGATGGTGCCACTCGGTGACGTTTCCGCCTTGACTGTGCAGCCAGCTTCCAAGCCGCGCAGATCGTCCCACAAGCGGATGCCGCGCCCGAGCAAAATCGGCACGATCGCAACATGAAGGCGGTCGACAAGGCCAGCTTTGAGATAGTCGCGAACGACGGTAGGACCACCGCCTATCCTTACATCCTTGCCGTTTGTGGCGCTTACAGCCTGCTGGAGCGCATCGACAGGGGTGGTATCGAGGAAGTGGAAAGTGGTGCCACCGGCCATCTCTATGGGGGGGCGTGGCTTGTGGGTGAGGACGAAGACAGGACACCCGAATGGTGGCTCGTCGCCCCACCAGCCGCGCCAGTCCGGATCGTCGGGAAAGTTGTGCAGTCCGAACATGCCGGCGCCCATGATCTCGGCGCCCACATTCTCGAAATATTCCTTCGCATAATCGTCGTCGACACCTGTGGTTCCTTCCCCCGTCGTATCCTTGAGCACGCGCTCACGGAACGTTCGCGTTGCCGCATATGTGCCGACGAGACGCGGCCAGTCCTCGCCGAACGGGGTTTCGGGCGTCTGGTCCGTCGTTGTCGCGAAACCATCGAGCGAGATCATGAGATCGACACGAACTACCACTGGAAATCCTCCTTGAAAAAAAGGTGTTGCACCACAACCGCCCCTCCATTCGGGGCTGGACACTAAGGCAAGTACCTTCATATCCGGAGCCGGATACTAAGGCAAGTGCCTTTTTGTCCTTGACCGGCGCCCCGGACCACTTTACGGATGCACATGCCTTACCATTCGACCCCCCTCGACCTCGCCTTTCACGCTCTCAGCGACCCGACCCGCCGCGCGGTGGTGTCGCGGCTGGTCGAGGGCGAGTTGCCGGTCAGCGCGCTCGCCGAGCCTTTCGACATGGCGCTGCCCTCCTTCGCACAACATCTCAAGGTGTTGGAAGATTGCGGGCTGATCGCCAGCGAGAAGCGCGGGCGCAGCCGCTGGTGCCGGCTGGTGCAAGCGCGCTTCGACGAGGCGGCGGACTGGATGATAGCGGAGCGCCGCCGCTGGACCGAGCGGTTGGTTCGCCTGGAAGTCTACCTGGACAAAACGGAAGAGGATGATGAAGGACATGGCAAACCTGTTTGAGACCTGGTCGCTCGACCGCGAAATCGTGCTGGTCAAGGTGCTCAACCACCCACGCGACAAGGTCTTTGCCGCCTGGATGGACCCCAGGGCGCTCGCCGAATGGTACGGCCCAGCCGGCCTAAGCATCGAGAGCCACGAGGCCGACATCCGCGAGGGTGGGCTCTGGCGGTTCGACATGGTGGGCGTGTTCGAGGGCCGGGAGCAGCGCTTCCCGAACCTCATGCGCTTTCTGGAGATCGTCCCGAACGAGCGGATCGTGATGGATTATGGCACGCCCGATCCTGATGACCCCGACCGTTTCCGCACCACGGTGACCTTCGATGAGCAGGCCGACGGCAAGACGGTGCTGACCTTGCGCCAGCTCCATCCAAGCCGCGAGCGGCGTCAGTTTGTCATCGGCTTCGGCGCGGTGGAATACGGGCTGCAGACGCTGGATGGACTCGCCGCCTGGCTGGACCGCTGAGCCTCCGGCCGATCGGTGCCGCTCGCGCCAGTTGGCGCTGGCCGAGGCGGCGTGCAGATCGAGCTGCATGATCGCCCAGGTCACAGCTTGACGGAACAGGATGGCCAGACACGATGTCTGCTCTCGAGCGGCCGCTATCATGATCTGTTGACGGCATGGGGGCGCAAGTAGCCAGCCCACGCCTGGGTAGAGGGCGTCGTAATCAAGCCCATAGCCGCCGTGTGGTTATTTCGTCAGGCGTAGTAGCGCATCGACATTGCCACTGACTGCTTTCGTAACTTGCGTAGAGTTGTTCCGACAAAGGGTGGGCTGCTTTGGGCGCTTTCCGGACGTGGCCAAAGGCGAAGCGGATTGACCGCTTTTAGGTACTCCAGCGCGTGGTTCGGACGACCGAAATGACGGCGAACTTGCGGCATCGGTATCCCGCACATCGAAGACTCGCCCTCCATAACTGAGCCTCGGCAAGTAGTTCCGAGTTCATAGATCTCACGCAGAGGGCAAAGCCGGATGGGGTTCAACAAAGCCGGCCAATGGATCGGGTTGGCAGCTTGCCGAGGCTTTTTAGTTGTGGTCTAGTCCTCGTTGACTTGGCACCCAAATGTGCGTCGCAAATGGTCACGTAGGCAGATAAACCCGGCAAATAAATAGTTGCGCTGAGACGCTTGGGCGAGCGTTTCGATCAACGAGCGACGTAATTTCCGACATGGGAGGGTATGATTTGAACGAGACCGAACAACTCTGGGAATGGCGCGAGAAGATCGCAAATCTCTACTACGAGGTACGTTCTAGCCGGGACGCGCGTGCTGCTTGGGGGCTTTGGTGTGACACCCGTTCGACCATGTTTCGCGACCATCCTCAGTCGCCAATTGAACCTGCGGACCGCAAAACGTTCGAAGGGCCGACGATATATCCTTATGATCCCTCGTTGCGCCTGACGGTACAGTTTGTCCCGGTAACCCCGGAAAGGATAACCGTCGCAACAGGAGTGGACGGTGACTTGTCGATGCATACGTTCGCCCGTACAAAGGGGCTGGAGGCCAGATTGGGTGGCGAATTGACCCTTTACTGGATTGAGGGGTACGGCGGTGGCGTGTTCCTGCCGTTTGTCGACGCGACCTCCGGGACCGAGACGTATGGCGGTGGCCGATATCTTCTCGACACCATTAAGGGAGCGGATCTCGGAGTTGTCCGCCCGGAGGGCACCCTCGTGCTGGATTTCAACTTCTCCTATTTTCCTTCGTGCGCCTATTCTTCCCGCTATGTCTGCCCATTAGCGCCATCGAGCAATCGACTGAAAGGCGCTGTGAGAGCCGGAGAACGGCTTCCTATCTCGAAATGATAGTTACGGCCAATTGAGGGTGCCGAGCAGTTCCAAGAAGATTGAACTACAGGGTCAGCCGCGGTATTTCCGTCTAGCCTAATTAGCGTCCGCTTTTCGGGTGTGGGTCGAGTGCTCGGAATGTCGTAGATGGTGAAGGGTTTCGGGTGCCGTCAGGCGTACGAAAGCCTCTCATGCAGGAACCCGCGGTCGGCATTCTCTGAGCTATGGGGTTTTGTGTATCGGATCTTCCGGCGGGCCGCCGATCGCAGCGGCGTTTGTTAGTCCCGGCGGGGCGAAATTGGTGTTTGTACGTGTGATTGCCGAGTTTTTTGTGGTGATTGTGAGCGCGTTTGCTCGGCTGAAAGCCGTCGCCATAGGGACTGGCGCAGACC